>JBAXXH010000048.1:0-25371 GCA_037127995.1 Methylococcaceae bacterium
GCGCCAACCACCTCGGGATGATTTGCCAAACCCAGATAATCATTACTGCAAAAATTAACGCAATTTTTGCCGTCGACAGGCAGAGTTATCCCTTGAGGTGCATCGATAACCCGTCTGGAACGATACAAACCTGCCTCGGCAATAACCTTCAGATTATCCGGCAACTGTGAAAATGCAGCCGTCATCAGGCGTAACTTGAACCGCCGGAATACACGCCCAAGCGTTCAAACAAAGCCAAATCATGGTTGGTCATGGGATTGTCGGTGGTCAATAATTTATCACCGTAAAAAATGGAGTTTGCACCCGCCAGAAAACACAAAGCCTGCATTTCATCACTCATTTTGCTGCGACCTGCCGACAAACGCACCCGCGATTGTGGCATCATAATTCTGGCAACGGCCAATGTCCTGATAAAAATAATCGGATCCAGCGCCTCAGTCCCCATTAACGGCGTGCCTTCAACCTGAACCAGCATATTAACCGGCACACTTTCAGGATGCTTGGGCATATTGGCCAACTGAATTAACAATTGGGCACGGTCAACAGCACTTTCACCCATGCCAACGATACCGCCACAGCACACATTAATACCGGCATCCCTGACGCGTGCCAAGGTATCCAAACGATCCTGATAGGTTCGGGTAGTAATCACTTCGGAATAATAGTCTTCAGAAGTATCCAGATTATGGTTGTAATAATCCAGACCGCCTTCCTTTAATCTCAGCGTTTGGGCATCGGTCAACATGCCCAAGGTAACACAGGTTTCCATGCCCAGTGCTTTGACACCCTGAACCATTTCTATCACCCGTTCAACATCTTTGTCTTTGGGTTTACGCCAGGCAGCCCCCATACAAAACCGCGAAGCGCCTTGATCTTTGGCTTGTTTGGCAGCCTTTAAAACCGCATCAACCGGCATTAATGCCTCCGGTGTCAAGCCTGAATCATAACGCGCACTTTGCGGACAGTAGCCACAATCTTCCGAACACGAACCGGTTTTTATACTTAATAAGCTACTGATTTGAACTTCGTTAGGATCAAAATGCTCTCTATGGACAGTTTGGGCTTTAAAAATCAGATCATTAAAGGGTAACGCATACAGCGCTTGCACTTCATCCAGTTGCCAATCATGGCGAATGGCAAGGAAATCGGGACGGCTAATGGCAGGGTTTGCAAGCATTCGGTTAATCTCCAGCGACAGTCAATAAATAATGAGTAACAAGCAATGACAACATTCGTCAACCTGTTGAAATGAAAAGAGTACACAACTGGATCAATATTATACAGGATTACCTGCTTCCGCCTACCTGCATCTTGTGTGGCAATAAAGGATATGAGTCGCGTGATCTATGTGATCCGTGTTATCAACGCTTACATAAAAATAATCGGTGCTGTTATCGCTGCGCTGAAATTTTTGAAATTCACGTAACCTCGCCTGCTTTATGCGGACGCTGCTTAAGTTCACAGCCGGCCTTTGACGAAACCTACGCGCCTTTTGTTTATCAGGGTGAAATGCGACACCTGATTACAACATTAAAATTTGGATCACACACCAAAAATGCACGTTTACTGGGTCTGTTATTGGCTGATCACCTAAAAAAAACAGCACAAAGACCGGACTTGATACTACCGGTTCCGCTGCATAAAAGCCGTTACCGCGAGCGCGGTTTCAATCAGGCTATAGAAATTGCCAAAACAGTCTCCAAAGAATTACAAATCCCGTTAGACCTAAGCAGTTGCCTTAGGCATCGCCACACACCGCATCAAATAGCGTTGACCGCCAAACAACGTCATATTAATATAAAAAATGCGTTCTCAATCTGCAAACCCATATACGCACAGCATATTGCCATACTCGATGACGTAATGACTACCGGCTCAACCGCGCATGAACTGGCCCGAGTATTAAAAAAAGCCGGCGTGAGTCGCGTGGATGTTTGGGTGTGCGCCAGGGCTTGATGGACATCTCTTGCTAAATCGGGGATTGTCGATAATCCCTGCTCGTTAGATTCACTTTATTAAAATCAAGAAGATGATATTAATTTTATTATCTTTAGGCACAATAGAATTATAATAAAAACGTGTAAGTCAGCAGCATGGTTTAGGGCAATCCGTTAACATTTTTGGAATAGTGAATTGCCGACCGAGTTAATCAACACTGCCTGTTAAACGATATCCAAGAATGAATAAAAAGACCAGTCACTTTGGGTATATTCTTCGGAGGAAATCGCCTTAAACGTAAGCGCTTAAATAAGCGTAGTCAGGAGAAAAGATCATGGTTACATCTCGTTCAAAAAAAACAGAGAGCAATAATTCAGAAAAAGATTTACCCAAACAAAACATCCCGGCTCCGCCCAAAATCAAAACAAAAACTAAGGCAGCTACCAAGGCGGCTACTGATACACAAGACGATATTGTCACAAGATCAAAAAACTTTGCGTTAAAATTCAGCTTATTGAAAGATAAACTTAAAGCTGATGCAGATACCGAACAAAATAAATCAACCATTACCTTGGTACAAAACATTAAAACCGGCTCTGCTTCTGATGAAATAAATCCCGAACATACAACCTCCAAAAAACCGACTATTACACCGGGTTGCGATAGCGAGCACCTACTTCAAGAAAAGTGGGACACACGCGACAGAGCCTTGAATTTTTATGATCGGCAAGTTCTTGATTACCTTGCGCCCAAGATGCAGGAGTTTATAGCCCGACAGGAATTTCTGTTTGTTGCGTCAGCTGATCGTAACGGTGAGTGTGATTGTACTTCAAAATTCGGTAAACCCGGTTTTATCCGGGTGCTCAGTAATAAATACCTGATGTATCCTGAATTCAGGGGCAACGGTGTTTTTGCAAATAGCGGCAATATCACTGAAAACCCGCATATCGCCCTGCTAATGATAGATTTTATCAAGGATACCGTAGGACTTCATGTTAATGGTAAAGCCAGAATTGTTACCAATGATGAGTTGCTGCAATTAGCTGACAAACTGCCTCAAGATGTTATTGAAGAAATCCATCAGGAAGGGAAAAAATGCCCTGAACGCTGGATGATGATAGAAGTTGAAGAAGCTTATATTCAATGTTCCAAGCATATTCCGTTGATGCAAAAGCTGGATAAAAAAATTGATTGGGGCACTGACAATATTGCCGCAAAAGGCGGCGACTATTTTCAGTTGATGGCTATTCCACTTTATGATCGCTTGGGCGGGGATAAAGCCATGGAAGTCTGTGTGGATCTGTTTTATCAAAAAGTACTGAATGATGATTTGGTGAGTCCTTTTTTTAAGGATATTGATATGGCGAGTCAACGCCTTAAACAGAAATCATTTCTGGCAATGGCTTTTGGTGGCCCCTATCACTATTCGGATGCTGATCTTCGTGCCACACATAAACCCTTAATTGAAAAGTCGGGATTATCTGACGAACATTTTAACCGAATACTTGAGATTTTTAAGGAAACATTAACCGAGCTAAATATTTCCGCCCATGAACAACAGAGCGTAATGGAAATCCTTGAAAGTACGCGAGATGCTGTATTAAATCGATAAGCACACTGACTTAATCTTATTTAAACAGGTACACACGTTAAGGAGCGATCATGATAAAAAAAGACACCTTTCAACTGGATGATAATACTTTCTGGAAAAAAACCTTTTTCGCCAATCAAAAACTTGAGCCTCCATTACTACACACCCGATCTAACGTCACCAAGCAACATCACGAAAAAATCGGTGATGCCGGCGCACTTTGGTTAAAGCTATTATTTCAGGGAAAGATCACCGCGCACAATAATGACGATAAACTGCGTATCTACAAATTGGGCGTAGTCGTTTATGAAATCCCGTTGCCGTCTCTGGAACAGAAAACGGTTATCGGCCGCCACCCGGATGCCGATTTGCAACTGGAATCGCCAAAATTGGCGCTGTTTCATGCCGCTATCCTCAACAAGAACGAAAAGTTCTACATTGAAAGCCTGGATGATAACAATGGCATCCTGATTAAAAACAAAAAGCTGAAACTCAAAACACCCATTCCGATCCATGATGGCATGCAAATAGATATTCCTGGCTATCGACTGGAATTTTCTATGGCTAATGCAACCGGTGCTAACGATGACGACGCATTTGAAGCGGATGAACTGTATGACATCCCCGATTTTTTCTATAAAACACCGCCACCATCCAGTTCATTATTGACTAATCTGATCGAGAATCCAAGTCACATAAAAACATGGGACGAAGGCATTACCCGGTTAAAAGTCACCGGTATTATTGAAGAAACCCGTGATTGCAAGACGTTCCGCTTGATGGGTGAAGAACCACTGCTGTTTTCTTATAAACCTGGACAATTTGTTACCTTTATCTTGACTATTAACGGTCAGGAAATTAAGCGTTCCTATAGCATGTCCTCCAGTCCTTCAAGGCCCTATTTACTGGAAGTGACTATCAAAAGAATGCCGGGGGGACTGGTCTCAAACTGGCTTTGTGATCACGTCAAATTGGGTGATATCTTAACTATTAAAGGGCCCGCAGGAAGATTTACCTGTTTCAATTATCCCGTTAAAAAAATGCTGTTTATTGCCGCAGGCAGTGGCATTACCCCCATTATTTCCATGAGTCGCTGGATTGCAGACACGGGTTCATGCGTAAGTGTTAAATTACTGGCTTCATTTAAATCACCGCCAGACATTATATTTCGCAAGGAACTTGAAATGCTGTCCGCTCGCAACGCGAATTTTAATGTCGCAATAACAGTGACATCCGGATGGCGTGGTACGGAATTCTGGACAGGATTTACCGGACGGGTTAATCATCATTTACTGAATTTGTTTGTGCCGGATATACAAGAACGCGATATATTTTTGTGCGGACCGGAACCTTTTGCACATAATATAAAAAAAATATTACATGACCAGTGCTATGACATGTCGCACTTTCATACTGAAAGTTTCGGTTCGGGGCGTTCGGCACAAGCCTCGGGAGATGTCGCCAAATCATTACCACTGAAAGGCACCTTACACAAAGTCACTTTTACCCAATCCGGCAAAACCGTCGATACCGATGAACATATTACACTGTTGGAACTGGCCGAAGCACACGGTATTGAAATTGATTACAGTTGTCGCAGCGGTGTCTGTGGTGAATGTGAGGTTAAGTGTAAAGGCACTGTTAACATTAAGTCTTTTTGTGAAATTGATGCCAAAACCAGAAATGCCGGATTTGTCTACACCTGCTGTAGTACTGCTACCTCTGACCTTGAGCTTGATATTTAGTACTTAACCGATTTAAAAAAACCGAAAATTCCGGAAATTTTTTTCAGCAGAGAGAAAAGTCACCCATTTCCTGATAAATTATTTGTTATTAAAAGCGTTAATTATGTCATCAGCCTGCCTCAAAGGGGTAATTGATTAACGATATACTCGCCAATTGCCAGTGATGCTGTAGCGGCGGGACTCGGCGCGTTAAGGACATGCAGGGCATCCTGGCGGATAACTAAATGAAAGTCATCCACTAAATTCCCGGTAGGCTTCATGGCTTGAGCACGAACACCGGCGTCGCCGGTCGTAAGGTCAGTTGTGCGGATGTCGGGCACTAACCGTTGTAATGCACGGCAAAAATGCACTTTGCTGAACGACTGGAGTAATTCTGTACCTGCCATGGCAGGATATTTTTGGAGAAATCGCCACAACCCGGGAAAAAATAATATATCCAGCATATCGCGTGTGTCAAAATTGGTTAGACGGTAGCCTTCGCGTGCAAAAGCCAAGACCGCGTTTGGACCTGCCTCCACACCCCCTTGAATCATTCGTGTGAAATGGACACCGAGGAACGGAAATTGTGGATTAGGCACCGGGTAAATCAAATTGTTAACCAGATCCCGCGCTGCCGGTTTGAGATGATAATACTCGCCGCGAAACGGAATAATTGGTATATCTTGCTGCTCGCCTGCCAATTTTGCCACACGATCGCAGTGCAATCCGGCACAATTAATCAGGAAGTCGGCATCGAATTCCCCTATCGCCGTGGTGGCCACCCAAGCGTCAGCTTTACGTTCGAGACGTGTGACTTTGGCACCCGTGACAATGCGCCCGCCGCGTTCTTGAATACGCAAGGCCAATCGATCACAGAACTGCCGGTAATCGACAATGCCTTCTTCCGGCACATGCACGGCGGCGATACCGTTGACATGTGGCTCGATTTTTCACATTTCGGTTGCATCAATTTTCCGTAACCCTTGCAGTCCGTTGGCAATGCCGCGCCGGAGTAATTCATCCAGTCGTGGCAGTTCTTCGGGTGTTACGGCCACAACGAGTTTACCGCATATTTCATGGGCGATACCTTCCTCATGGCAAAATTTTGTCATTTGCTGAATGCCGGTTACGGCTAATTTTGCTTTGACTGACCCGGGTGCATAATATAAACCCGCGTGCAAAACGCCGCTGTTGTGCGTACTCTGATGCTCACCGACGGTAGCCTCTTTTTCGAGCAAGGTGATGCGTGCCAAGGGGAATCGCTCCAGTAGTTTATAAGCGGTTGCCAAGCCAACCAAACCACCACCAATAATGAGAAAGGTTTTTTGTGTTGTATCCATAGAGTTATGCTCAAAAGTTGTAGAAATGGAATGAAAAATTTTATGTATTCTTGACGATCTTCAAGGGATTCTGAGTTGTGTCTGTAAGAATCTAACCAACCTTAGAAATAAGGGATCTTTAGCCCAATATTGATTTATTTAACAATAGAATTTGGTAAGGATTCACCCTTTATTTTTAATTTAAAATGCTTAATGAATGAAATACCGCGTTGCGTGAAAGCCCTCAAATATCTGGATATTAATAATAGCAAACGAAGCTTGGTAGACGACCAAGCGTATAGCGTACGTCGGGGAACAAGAGTCACTTCTCCGCTTAGTTTATAGCGTTGTGGCCCACCACCCCAGTTTATTCCAGAGTAATGGGGACATTCATAAGCATGGCGGACAACTTCAGCATTGACAATCGTTCCTGGACTATAATGAAGCCATTTTGGGGAGGCTCGATTGACAAGCACCATGAGCTCTCTATTGTCTACAAGGCAAACTGCGAACGCAGCAAGTTCCCCCTCAAGATAAAAAGCTAACAGTTCAATTAAATCCAGACGTGCATGCTCTGCAACGAATACCTCAAAAAAGCGTTTGGCTTTGGCATCATCAATAAGAGAGTTTTTGTATAACTGATGGTCGCGGCAACGGTAAATGTTCTGTATTTGAGGCAATAACCGGATAATCCGTTCCGGATCGCGTATCCATTCTTCATTCATCTGAATGCCTTCGCGTTTGATTCTATTACGAGCCTTCGCGACTGCCGCGCGTGTGTTTTTCGACAGATAATTGTTTAGGGGAGCGACGGGTTTGAATAACAAACAGGGCATCGGTGTCGTAAGATTACTTTGGCTGCAAGGCCAAAAAAACAGTAGCTGAGTGACTACCGGATCTGAGTACGGAAGGTCTGACACTTCAAGTACCCAAGGCCCGCCAAAATCATTAACGGCATCACCTATAGCCTTTGCGAGTTCTATGCTAGCATCATCGTCTAAGGCACCGAAGTATACTGGATCAAATTTACCGCCTGGTTTCCCTATATGCCATATCCCGAAGCGCCGATATCTTGTTAAAATAACAGCAGCAACCACTTGCCCGTTGCGTTCGATGAGCACACCCCAAGGCTCGTAATTTGGATAAATTTCCATCCAGATGTTAATTCCGGTCCATCGCCCGGTCGGTGGCGCAGAAATCCTATGAAAAATATAATCAAAATCTAAAAATCGTGACGTTATGCTTTGAATACCAAATAAGACATGATTAGTTGTCGTTACATGCATTTTAGACCTATAGGGGAAACAACTTGATAGTTAACACATTGATTATCGGTAATTTTGTTATTCAATGTCGCCATTCATTTGTGATAATTAAAAGGTAATCAAACTTGTTTTTAAAGTATAGGGGGGTTTAGATACGGCTTGACTGACACTACGTTAACCAACATTGATATCACTACGATAATAATAATAGATGAGTATCAGGCAAATACAATCAGAAACTCATTTTGTCCGTTGCGTAACACCACTGACCAGCCAGTCTTAATGCCCTCGACCCAGTTACGAAAAGTCATCTGCCCCGACCACCTGAACATGGGGCAATAACGAGCCTAATATAAAATCAGTCGCCCCCAAACACCACTTCGACTGGAAATTCGATCGATATACAGCAGTTCAGTCTCTGAGGAATGCCGTCATCCAGACATTGAATATGGACAAATCCGGCGATACTGTTCTGCTGATCCGCCCGATTTAAAATAGGAGGCGTGTACATACGCCTCCGATATCTGATAGGCCTCGCCAAGTGTTATACTTTTTCATTTGGACTTGAAAAGCGCACCATTCTGAGTCCAGGTATAACCTGTGCTTAGACTGAAAGTTGCGTTGGTCTGCTGGGTTCCGGACAAGACCCGATATTCCATGGCCAGTGGTTGATGGGTATTCGAGTCTTCAGTTGGAACCGCAATCATTGTGAAGCCTGCACCTGCACTGGTTGTTGTGTTGCCATTATGGGTTCCGGAGCCAATGACGAGCTCGTTTGTCAAACTCGGAATCATGGTTCCGGAAGCGGGTGTATTTCCAGACCCCACGGCTCCAGCTGTCTTATCTAACGGAGAAGTTGTGTTAACTCCGGAAAATTCACTGACAACCATTGATATCTGGCCTCCGGATTTGAGCGTTCTAAAGGTAACCGAGTTAGAACCCGCTTTTACGTTTTTAGCGTAGTAGATAGCGCTGTAAGCACCTTGAGAAAGCAGGGCCGTACCGGCAATGCTGTAAGTATTTCCCAGACTATCGGTGACGGCGGTTGATGCCGGCAGGTTTGGCCATCCGGAAACAGAAACAACAATAAGATTGCCGGCTGTAACAGGCAGAGGTAGCGTTGTGGCAAGGTTCTGAGCGTTTGAGGTACTATTGGAAGCCTTTTGTGCCAATGCAATGCTTGCTACACTGTTTGTAACCGTGACGATAACTGAATTACTTGTTCCACTATTACCGGCATTGTCATAGGCTCTCGCTGTCAGGGTGTAAGTTCCGTTGGCAACAGTGGCGGTATTCCAGTTGAAACTATAAGAACTGGATGTAACAGTCGCCAGTAATATCGTGGTGTTCAGGTAGAACTCGACTTTGGCAACCCCCACATTGTAGCTGGCATTGGCCGAAACTTTTACTGCTGAGCCTGACAACGTCGCGCCATTCGCCGGGGCGGTCATAGTCACCGTCGGCGGCATGTTATCAGAACCCGTGCCGGAGAACACTACATCCACCCAGTAATTGCTGGCCAGGTAAGTGTTTGAGGGGAAGCCCACGGAACCATAGCGGTAAACGCCATTGCCGCCACTTTCGCCGTCGCGAAAAGCATATAGCGTCCCATTTGTAACACCTGTGCTGGCAAAATACCTTTCATTAACTGAATAGCGCCCATTGGGTGCATGGTAAGATGCTACATAGGTGGTGTTGGCCATGATTGCCATCGGAGTAGTAAAATTAACCTGTTGCCAGCCCGAAGCAGTTTCAGTAGTAAAGGTTGCCTGAGCTTTCAGGTTTCCATTAATGTCCCACAGGCTCCCTATGTGGGTACCGGTATTGGTGGCACCTTTGTAAAAACGAATACCGGAAATAAAACCACTAACACTGGAGCGGAATTTCACCCCCAACTCAACCGTCGAGGTGTCAGGATCGGCCGTTACAATGGGGGTTGTCGCGACCGGCCAGATGGTGGTCGACGCAGGCGGTGTGGCTGCGATAGCGATGCCGAGCAGCTTGGTCGCAGTTTGCCTGGGGTTGGCGGCATCGCTCACATTGACGGTGAAGCTGTAAGAACCAAGAGTAGTTGGAGTCCCAGTGATGTCCCCGCTGTTGTGCGTTAGACCTGCGGGTAATCCACTGGAGATCGACCAAGAATATGGGGTAATCCCGCCACTTGCAGTCAGCTTTGCTGAGTAGGCCAAACCTGCTACTCCATCGGGCAAAGAGGTCGTCGTAATAGCCAGCGGCTGCGGCGTTGCACCAGCTTCCAAGGCAATTTGCTGATAGATTCCCTTCGCAGCATTGTACCTCGCATGTGCGGCAGACAGACTACTAACAAAATAGGAGTTCCATACGCCTCCCGGCGATGTCTTCGTTAATAAGTTATCAATCCATTGGACATAAAACTGCGCATCCGCAACGCTCACACGAACAGGCTGATTGTTTACCGTCACAAACACGGCACCCGTGTGTGACTGATGCCCGTTGCTGCCTACTCTACGTGCAGCAAGCCAGCCACTCTTCGTAAAATCAACCGTCGTCGACAAATTCGCAGAAGTACTCGACGTAACCGATGCTTGTTTGCTGGCCACAACCACACCGTTCTTTACCAGCTCAATCGTTCCCGTCAAATTCTGATTCGCCGTCCAGGTAATCGTTACAGGAACACTCCCGCTAACGGTCAACGGGATTTGATCTCCGGGCGTTGCAGTGTTGTTTACCGTCAAATTCAGAAACTCATTGTGTCCGTTGCGGGACACTACTGTCCGACCCGCCTTAATGCCCTCGATCCAGTTACGATAAGTCATCTGCCCCCCGGCAACCTGAACATAGGTCAATAAGGAGCCTAACTGTGAAACACCACAGGGATAATCCGTTCCAGCTGCAAATCCCGGCCGAAAGCCATTGTTAAGCAAACGGTAATAGGCTTGAATAGCGGAATCACCACCCTTTACATCCTCCGCTATAAAGTCAGCCGTCCCCAACGCCACTTCGACTGGATATTCAATCGGTATGCAGCAGTTTAAACTCTGTGGAATGCCGTTATCCAGGTATTGCATGTGGACAAATCCGGCAATACCGTTCTGTTGATCCGCCCACTTTAAAATTGGATAGGTATACTCCTCCCAGAGCTGATGAGCCTCGCCAAGCCCGAGTGCCACCAAATGTCCGCCTAGAGCCTGGTGGGGATACTGCACATAAGTAGCATCCCAATGCCACTCCGCATCCCAATGCACGATCCGGCCAGGGGTAGAATCAGATGCATCTTTGCCTGTTACTAACGGCAGGTCGGTGACAGGGTTCTGAACCTCGCCATTGCCCATATCCGCAAGCAGCGAGATAGTAGCCAGGTTGTTGGTAGTCATTTTGCTATATAGGTTCGATATCGCTTCGGGAGAATCTCCACAACTCCGATGTACATGCATGTCGCCTGCGTACCAACCAGCAGGCTCTGGATTGGCTGCTTGGACAGTGAGTACAAACCCACCCAATAGGCCCATCAGGAGTAAAAACCACAATCGGGTTATCCATTCTCGTTTTTGGATAATGTTCATAATGATAGCCTCATTTATTATTTATAGTTTTTCTGGTTCTATGTGAATCGTATTGGGTGGGTAAATAATAAAAAATACTGATACTCGTTGCTCCAGTTTTTTTAGCTTGACTGAGGCAATCCCAGATAAATCAAGATGTTTTCGTTAGTCGCGACGAGGGCGTCGCTCCTACGGTGGAAGCGACGCCCTCGTCGCGACTATAGCTCGTCATTCCGGCATGGACTGCCCGGATCAAGTTGCCATGGATGGCATTCGTAACGCACCCACTCACTGATTTTTATACTCAATTTTATTGGATGCAATGTCATATCGATGAGGACATCCTTGTACTCTGGATTCCGGCACAAATCTGTCTGGAACAGATTTGCATTTACCCGCAGGGCGACAGGCAGGATAGCCTGGCGTGAATCCATGCCGGAATGACGGCGCTACGATTTGTGTTAATATCAAATCATCTTATGACCTGCATAGATTTTTAATTGTTATATTATGGGTTACCCACTGTAAATCACATAGAGCCGCTTTTCTCTACAAGCCAGGAAAAATGGGGGCTGGAAAAAACCAGGCTTCTTCTCCCAATCCGCCAAAATAAACATTAGAAACGTTCTGTTTAAACATATAATCATTGTTTCACAGTTAATTCGTCTTGACAATTCGTATAAATACCTATATAAACTAACTCGAAAAGTAGGCGGCCTTGGCATTCCCAAGGCCCACACAAGTTTTTAATGATGTAAACGACATATAAAGATTTTCGACTCTCAAGGGCAGCTTATGGCATGGTGTAAATAACCAATTAAACTGAACCCAAAATGGTCATGTGTTTGAGCCACTTTTTCAGATTTTCTTTTACGCTGTGCAAAATCAGGTTGATGGCTGTGAACTGAGTGATGTGATGATCGTTGATAAAGTGTATCCTCTACTTTTATCTTATCTGAAAAATTGGCAGTAGCGTCTTGAGATACAGATCAAAAGATTCCAAACTAACCGACCAGCCGTAGACCCCTCCATACCAGTAAACCCACATAGAAAATACCGTGCAGATCATGAATGAAAATATTAACCGTTTCATACTGACTAATGACTTATTTTCTACAGTTCTTTCCCCTGTCCTTAATTCGACCATAGAATCTAATTCACTGTATTCATTGGAGGTGGGTGAGGAAAAACGGAACCACTGTAATAACTTTAACATCTGAAGTGGAATCTGATCCGGGGAAATAAGGTTTATGAGAACTTGAATCGAGTAAACACCACTCAGTAAAACAGCCAGCGTACCGACCCCCATCGCCAACAAGGGTGTTAATACATAATAACTGCAAAAAACAACGGCAATCAAAACAAGGAAGAGGGAACTTGTTTGTATGTTTGTGGTTGACCAGCGAAAACCGCTAAGCCGCCGAACGATTACGTAGATCATCAATACATGAAAAACATACGATCCAAAGAACGCGATACCGGCTCCCTTCAAATTAAAATAATCCACACATATCCACGCGAGGCCAAGATAGACAACAGTCCAAGCCAACTCGGAAAATATCAGGAGGTTTTGTACACCCTTGGCGACAATAATGAAACCGATCGGCCAGGAAATAACGCGAAGAAACATTCCCAGACATAGCCAGCGCATGATTTCCACAGCGCCTTCGAATTGATGGGTGTAGAAGAGCGCAATGACCAGTGGCGAAAATGTTAAGGTGGCTATTACACCAGGCCCTGCCAACAACATACTGACATGGGCCTGTTCATTCACTAAAAGATTGCACTCGGTATTGTCTGCGGCGATAGCGGTTAAACGGGGATAGAAATCCGCTCCCATAGCCTGCAAAATGAACCCTAAATATAATCCACCCAGTGCCCATGCAGCTTGGTACAAGCCAGCCGCGTCGAAACCGACTTTACGAACGACTATGAGGCGTACCACATACGCAGCTCCTGACATCAACAGGCCACTGGCCATGAATGCAAAACCGAGCTTCAACAGGGAGGCTGCTTCCTGGCCTACTTGGGAAGCCGGTATTGAAGGTCTTTGTAACTGTATTTTACGGCTGTACCACCATGACGTGAGGATACTCATACCGGCAACCAGTATGAGCGATATTACTATACCCTCCTCGCGCAGGAAATATATCACCAAGATGCTGATGAGTGCGCCGAATAGGGTACCCAATATCCCCATCTTGGCCATATCAGAGATGCGCCGCATTCCTTGGATTAATGCCCCTTGACCTGCGGATACCAGATTGAAAAACACACTAATTGACAACAGCGCTACAGCAGCAGCATGTTGGTCGCTGCCAAAAGTCAAGAGCGACACAGGCCCGGAAAATACAGACAGTAAAACAGCGCCAAGCACTCCGAGGAAAAACGATATTCGCCGCAGCACTGCGGCAGTTCGAGCGACTCTCTCGGTGTCGCCCGAACCGACAGCCTCGGCGATCTGCCGCACACCACTGCTGTTAATACCCATTCCGGCAATATTAATTGTAAGGTCGATAATGGATCCATACAGACCCATCAATCCGATACCGGACGGCCCCAGCAACATCGCCATAGTTTTGGTCCGAACGATACCAATGGCAATATTAAGCAACGAAGAACCGCCGATCAACGCTGAAGACTTCAAAATCTGGTCGTAGGTATGCTTCTTAGTCATTACAGCTCTTGATTAGTCACGTGTATGAAATGTTAACGATGGGCTAAGGCAAAGTGACTTTTTCAATCAGCAATGAGTCCTTGAAATTGTCTCATAGTCAGGCCTTTACAATATTATTAGCGAATGCCAAGTAGCGACCGCGAGAGTCAACGATGAGCTTTGCGTTTTCTTTAATTAAGCCATAATCGAACTTATCGTGATCGGTGGCCAGCAACACACAATCGAATGCGGACAAGTTTTCCGGCGTTAGCTGAACACTAGTGAGTTTAAAACTATATTTGCGTATGACCGGAAAGACTGGAATATGGGGGTCGCTATAGGCAATCTCTGCACCCAAATCACGCAGTTTGTCCATGAGTATGACAGATGGAGATTCGCGCATGTCGTCCACGTTTTTTTTATAAGCGATGCCGAGCACCAAAATTTTGCTGCCATTGATCGCTTTTTTTGCCAAGTTCAATGCCGAAGCTACCTTGGCAACCACATAATCAGGCATGGAGGAATTGACTTCGCCGGCTAATTCAATAAAACGCGTGTGAACGCCATACTCCCTCGCTTTCCAGGTGAGGTAGAAAGGGTCAATTGGAATGCAATGCCCACCTAAACCCGGGCCTGGGTAATAAGGTACAAATCCAAATGGTTTCGTTGCAGCAGCGCGGATCACTTCGTGGATATCGATGCCCATCTTGTCTGCAACAATTTTCATTTCGTTGACTAACCCAATGTTTACCGCTCTGTGGATGTTCTCGAGCAACTTGGTCAATTCAGCTGTCTGCGTAGAGCTTACCGGCACAACTTTGTCGATTACATGCCCATACAATAAAAGCCCCGCCTCAAGACATGCCGGCGTGTGACCTCCGCAAACCTTGGGAATGGTGCGTGTGCTAAAGTTTGGATTACCCGGATCTTCGCGTTCTGGAGAGTAGACAAGATAAATATCATTACCGACCTTTAGGCCGCCGGATTCTATGCGAGGAAGTAGTTCTTCCTTCGTTGTGCCGGGATAAGTTGTACTTTCCAGAGAAAAAATCTGACCCGGACGAAGATAAGGAACCAGTGCATCAGTTGTATTTAAAATAAAGCTAAGATCTGGTTCACGATATTTGTTAAGTGGCGTCGGTACACAAATAATTAAGGCATCAACTTCTGTAGCGCGAGAGAAATCTGTTGTCGCCTCAAAACCTTTAACGACAGCACTTAATATCGCTTGATGGGGGATATGTTCTATGTAACTCTGGCCCTTAAGCAACGAATCAACTTTGTTCTGGTCAATATCGAACCCAATAACCTTATAACCAACTTCGGTGTAACGAAGCATGAGAGGAAGACCAACATAGCCGAGACCAATAATACCAATGACGGCCTGCTTTTCTTTGAGTCGTAGAAATAAATTGTTCAATTTTTGCTCCATCTGATGAATTAATTGTATTCTTTGTCGTGTATTAGGAAAAAAAGTTTACCCCTAATGTTATTAAGTTAAGCCGTTCGCTGAGTGGAGTCGAAGCGATTTTGCCAGCTTCGGCTCCGCTCAGCCAACGGTTTATCTTGCCAAGAGGCGCTTAACTTAACGACATTGGTGTAACCCCTTTTAACAGGGGCGTGACCGGTGATAAAATTTGTAAATTTGTGCATATTTTCAAGTATAGACTAAGGTGTGCAATTAATCACAAGGTCATCGCTGTATTGACTGATTTCTTGGGACGACACTTTGTACTGTATCTATTCAATTCCCCTCTTTGAAAAAGAGGGGTTAGGGGAGATTTGTTAAATAAATCCCCCTCAATCCCCTTTTTCAAAGGGGGAGGTGAATACTTACTTTGCCCTGCCTTATGCGTTCGTATCAAAAAACTGCTGGCTGGTCAGTCCAGCTTGGTAGAAATAAACCCGCTGAAATCCGTTGCCTTGGAAGCCAGGCATATTGCCGCGAAATTGCAGATTTACAAAGCTCCGGTTGTTTCGGCGATGCCCCACAATCCAGTCCAAGACCAAGTCGGAGGCCAGGTCTGAATCGGAAACTGTCCCGCAATCGATATCCAAGCACTGGATATCGATTCCCTTGAATTGTTGCGCTTCCCACTTGTCAGGATTTGTGTTAGGCGACAATCATTATGTCCTGGTTCGTATTCCAATCATTTTAAAAATTCTTTAATAGCAACGATAAGGACAAAAATTAACGCTTCGTTAAGACCTCCAGTTTAGGTAACTCGCAATAAATAACCCCCACGCTGGAGCGTGGGAACTAGGCGGATCCTGGGGGGATATTTTCTGCGTGCTGCCTTATAAATGGAATAATTGGAATTCAGGTGAATAATTTATGCGGCTAATAGGTATTTATACGTATTGTAAAATTAATTTTTTTGTATACCCTGTATTTCATATTTCATGACGGCTGAGTATTTATGTTAGCTTTTGGTGCTTGGCTAATTTATATTGCCAATTAAGTGGGAGTTTTATGAACACTTATTTTCGTGCGTTCGTCCAGTGCATTTTGCCGTTCGGATTCTGTCTGTTTTTATTAAGTGGTAATTTATTCGCTGCAAGCGCAAACCTGGTATGGGATGCCAGTCCGTCATCCAATGTGGAGGGGTATATTGTGTCTTACGGTGAAAGTGGAGACAATTATAATTCAAGTATTGATGTAGGTAACACGACTACTTATACCGTTACTGGATTACAAGAAGATGTCACATACTATTTCGCCGTAAAAGCCTATAATTCACCTCGAACCACCGAGAGTATTTATTCTAATCAGGTCACTTTGACAGTCCCTGGCGGGTCTACACTAACAGTGGATTTTGCTGCGAGTCAAACGATTGTTGCCGGCAATATGTCGGTGATTTTTACGCCTTTCACAACTGGAACAGTTACCAGCTGGCAATGGAGTTTTGCCGGTTCATACACACCTTCCGTCGAAAACTCATCTAACCAAGCTGTTAACGTGAGCTATCCCATCGCAGGGACGTATTCCGTAAGCTTGACAGTATCCGGATCCAGCGGAAGCATCACCAAGACTTATCCAAACCTGATTACTGTGACAGCGGTTCCTTCTTCTTCTCTAATTCTGCGTACAGTTCGATATCCTGTGGCGATTAAGAGTAAAATCGGCTTGATGGCGGCTTATGGATTTGAGGAAGTCAGTGGCACGACTGTTGCTGATGCGTCGGGTAACGGTAATAACGGCACTATTAGTAATGCCGTTAGAATCACCGCCGGTCATAGTGGAAATGCACTGCAATTTAATGGCGAGAATGCTTGGGTCACGGTCAATGACAGCGTCTCACTGGATTTTTCAACAGGCCTGACTCTTGAGGCATGGGTATATCCACAGCTCTTGACCAACGGCGGAAAAACTGTAATTCTTAAGGAAGCGTCTGGAGATGAGGTTTATAGTCTTTATGCCAGCGAAGATGTCAATAAACCGACTTCTTATTTTAATGATGGAAACTACCAAGGTGTTGCCGGCCCTAATCCGTTGCCTTTGAACGAGTGGACTCACCTTGTAGGGACCTATGATGGGCAATATCAACGGCTTTATGTAAATGGCAAAGAAGTCGCCAATAGTAAACAGAATGGCCTGATTCAACAATCAACAAGCGAGTTGCGCATTGGTGGTAACAGTCTTTGGGGGGAGTATTTCCAAGGCTATATCGATGAGGTACGCATTTACAATCGAGCCCTGACTGCAACGGAAGTCAACTATAACTTGGCAACTGCAATAAGTGTTTCAAATCCGCCTCAGCTTATCGCTGGAACCAAAACCTTGGAACCTTGGGTCAATTACAATCCGCAGGGAACTGCCGAGGCGTTCCAGATGGTTCCAGTTAAGTCAGGCGTAGTAACCAGTGTGCAGGTTTATCTGGATGCCGGTTCAACAGCAACAGAACTGGTTGCTGGTTTCTATCAAGATAATAAAGATCATCCAGAGACTCTAATCGCACAAGGCAAGTTAAGCCTGCTTAATTCAGGTGCGTGGAACTCGGTACCCATTCCTGTAACCTCAGTAACCGTAGCACAACCTTATTGGATTGCAATACTGGGATCGAAAGGGCAAATCGGATTCCGTGAACAAGCCGGATCGGGAATTGGCTTAAATGAAAAGAGCGCTTCAAATACCCTAACAGATATGCCTGAGCTATGGGTCACTGGTTCGTTATATCATGATGGCCAACTGTCTTTTTATGGAACCGGGTATTGACACTAATTTTTAAGCTCACGAATTTCCGGTTCTCTGTACTAGGGAGTTAATTACCTACCTACCTAGGTAATTAACTCCCTAACTTGTTAAATAATTCAAGTCCATTGCCTACTTCAGACATCTAAGTTTTTATGGTAAGGATTTTTATTCAATCTTGCTCTCTACCGGAAGTAAATATTAAATACAATAACTTATGGTAACTGTTAGATGCACCATGGAAGAAAAAGAAATTTGCTTACGCTAAAAATAGTAACACATATCGCTTGGCGCATTTTTTGCTGAAGTCATTAGAACTTTTTAATACATTATAGATTAACGAACCGCTTGTATTAAGAATGTCATTCATTAATGTTGGTATTGCCTTCATTTTTATGGCATGAAAGTCTTATTGAATTGTAAGCTTGATTGTCAAGACATCCAATATTCGACTCTTTATCTTGTATAAGTTTTTATTTTTCAATGTGTTATTTTTTGTTGAGCTTCGAAAATTTAGTAAACAATAACAAGGGATTAGACGGGCAGTTAATTTATGAAAAAATGATATTGCTTATAAATATAAAGCAAAATCTCACCGCTCAAATGTCTCTATAAAGATCAGGTTTATAGTTCGGAGTTGTATCCACGCGTTAAATTTACATGGGAATGCAGTTATGAATATTAAAATCGACTTACGCGGCTCGCACATCGGTGCGGGATTTTTGACAGTTTTAGGTTGCTTGTCGTGGCAGACAGCCTCAGCTAGCGAGAAAGCAGGTATCTACAATTGGTTTTACGATCGGCCGGAATGGATTTTGGCTCTTGTACTCGCCGTCATATTCGCCGGATTATCATTACTTGCTCTGGCTGTATACCCTCGTTGGCAAGAGATTAAGAAATCCAAACCTCGTGCGCTTTATTCGGCTACTTTTGGCGGCGCAGTGCTGGGGGTCTTTATCGCCCTGTTAATCGCGGGCTCATGGAAAAGTTATATACTGAACTACCTGCCGCCACCCTCGGCAGGAGGGACAGCAAGCGTAAATCTGGCATGGAATGCCAGTCCGTCATCCAATGCGGCTGGTTATATAGTGTCTTATGGTCAAAGTAGCGGCTCTTATATCGCAGACATAGATGTAGGTAACGTGACTACTTATACAGTGCCGGGGTTACAAGAGGGTTCTACATACCATTTCGCGGCGAAGGCATACAATTCGGCCCGAACTCTTCAAAGCGCGTATTCTAATGAAGTTAATTTGACAATACCAGTCTCGCCAGTACCAACGGCAGATTTCACTGCGAGCAAAACCAGTGGTATCGCAGGTTTGATGGTAAATTTCGCGCCTGTCACAACTGGAGGCGTTACCAGTTGGGCATGGGCTTTTCCCGGTTCAACCACCCCTTCAGTTACTAACTCAACCGGACAAGTTGTCAGCGTAACTTATCCAACTGCGGGGTCATATTATGTGAGCCTGACGGCAACAGGCCCCAGCGGAAGCGTCACCAAGACTTATCCAAACCTAATTACCGTGACGGCAGCAACAGCGGATTTTACCGCGAGTCCAGTCAGCGGTGTCGCGAGTTTGGGGGTAAATTTCACACCTGTAACAACGGGAACTTTTACTAGTTGGACATGGGATTTCCCTGGATCTTCCACCCCTTCCGTCGTAAACACAACGGCTCAAGCTGTCAGCGTAACCTACCCAGCTGCAGGCTCGTATTCTGTGAGTCTGACGGCATCAGGATCCAGCGGAAGTGTCACCAAGAATTATCCAAATCTAATTACCGTGACGGCAGCACCACCACTAAAGGTCGACCCCGCTTCACTCACCAGCTTGGTTGGATTGGTAGCCGCTTATGATTTTGAGGGAATCAATGGTGTAACTATTGCAGATGCCTCAGGTAACGGTAATCTTGGCACCATTAAAGAAGCCGTCAGTATCACCACCGGTCATAGCGGAAATGCGCTGAAATTTGATGGTGTGAATGACTGGGTCACTGTCAATGACAGCGCCTCACTGGATCTATCAACAGGCAAGACCCTTGAGGCATGGGTATATCCCCAGTCCTTGAGCAGTCCCGGAAAAACTGTAATTTTAAAAGAAAAATCAGGTGGCGAAGTCTATGCCCTTTATGCCAGAGAGGATGCCAACCTGCCTTCTTCTCATTTCAATGATGGCGGTGGTTATCACAGTGTTTTCGGACCTAAAGCATTGACCTTGAACCAATGGACCCATCTGGCGGGAACCTATGATGGAAAATATCAGCGCCTTTATGTCAATGGCTCACAAGTTGCCCAGCAAGCACAGAATAGCCTGATTCAACAATCCACGGGGGTATTAAGGATCGGTGGAAATAGTCTTTGGAGCGAGTTTTTCAAGGGCTATATTGATGAACTTCGTATCTACAATCGAGCGTTGACCCCAGCTGAAGTCAGCTACAACATGGCGACCGCAGTGAGCGTTTCAAACCCGTCACAATTTATCATGGGAGACAAGACAATAGAGCCTGGGCTCGCTTATAAACCACAGGGCACTGCACAAGCATACAAGGCGACACCTCAAAAGACCGGCGTAATAACTAGTGTACAGGTCTATCTGGATGCCGGTTCAACTGCTACAGAGCTGGTTGCCGGTATCTATAAAGACAGTAGCGGTCATCCCGGGGCTCTTGTCGCTCAAGGCAAGTTGAGCCTACTTAAGTCGGGAGCGTGGAACTCCGTGCCCATTCCCGTAGCCCCGGTTACCGTAGCACAACCTTATTGGATTGCAGTACTGGGATCGAAAGGACAAATTGGATTTCGTAATATAACAGGATCTGCAACAGGCTTGATTGAAACCAGTGCTTCCACTACACTGACTGCATTACCTGGTACATGGACTCGATCTACAATTCAAGCCAATTCGGCTATGTCTGTGTATGGACTTGGGTATACGAGTGGTGGAGGGACTGTCAATCTGGCCCTCAATAAACCCGCAGTTGCTTCCTCCATCGAGAACTCAACGTTGCCAGTGACTGCTGCCTTCGATGGTAACGCCACGACCCGCTGGTCGAGCGCATTCTCCGACCCGCAGTGGATTTATGTCGACCTCGGGGCAAACTACACGGTCAACAGGGTCAAGCTGACATGGCAGAATTCCTACGCTAAAGCCTTCAAGATTCAGGCCTCCAATGATACGGTAACATGGGTCGACATCTATAGCACGGCAACCGGTTCGGGTGGCATCCAAGACCTGACGGTAACACCAACTACAGCACGCTACATACGCATGTACGGCACCGTCCGTGCGTTCACTTGGGGTTATTCCTTGTTTGAAATGGAGGTTTATGGGTAAACAACAGGGCCTGCGTAGACGCGGTTTTCGATTGCGGTGACGCTGGCGAATCAGACCAATCCAGGTTGGTGGCAACTCGGGGCTCTTGTCGCTCAAGGCACATTGAGCCTACTTAAGTCGGGAACTTGAAACTCGGTACCCATTCCCGTAGCCCCGGTTACCGCAGCACAACCTTATTGGATTGCAGTACTGGGATCAAAAGGGCAAGTCGGATTTCGTAACATAACAGGATCTGCAACAGGCTTGATTGAAACGAGTGCTTCCACTACACTGACTACATTACCTGCTACATGGACACGCTCTACAATTCAAGCCAATTCGGCTATGTCTGAGTATGGACTTGGGTATTGATTGGTTCAGTTGTTGTTTACATACTTGCGAGGTTGGCATTGCATTGGGCAAGGCCAACTCTCTTGGTTCTCTAGTTTTTATAACATCATGATTATTAATGAATAATGGTTTTTTTTATTAAAAAAAGAGCACGACACATAATTATAACCAACTGAATCTATTGGGATTTTAAAAAAATGAGTGAACCGTCATATAAACTATTCTAAATAAGAAGAAAACTAAAATGAACTTATTCATTAATGTAACATTAAAAAAACTTTGGATCTACGATGTCCGTATAATCATCCTTTTTTTACTGTTTTGTGAAATACCCCTTCCCAGCTTGGCAGCGACGAGTCTCCTCTCGTCGGTCAGCAAAGATGGTATCACTTGGATCTTTAGTCAGCCGGTTCCCATCGGACAGTTCGTGACCGGTGACTATTATGTTGTCGGGCCGGTGACGGTAACCTCGATTAGCCCGCCTCCGCAGACATCAACGCCCTATATGAACGGGTCGGTTAAGAACTTGCCCAAGTCCGACGGAAAAAGCGGGTTTGATCAACGTTTGGACGACGGAGTGGATCAGTCGTGGGCGTTTAATCCAGCAAACAGAGTATACGCGCCTATCTCCCTCTCCCCCGGCGACTCGCTAATTTCATCCATTAGCCTTAACACGATTCACTCTCTGCACGAACTCTTTGGTGGCACGGGCGAAATGAACTTCAGTCCGGTTCGCTCAATGTCTATCCTAACCGTACTCAAAAGCGGTGTGACGTCCGATGCATTTCGCCCTTCATATTGCGACAGGAATCAGGCCATCTTTTATGCCGATAACATACGGCGAAATCTCCTGCCCTCTCTTGCTCCACCAAACCAAACCATTGCGGCTGCTATGCCTTCTATGCTTTCACAGTTCGAGGGAGCCTTCCGGCGTCCATGGATTGATCTGAGTCAGTTCCTCTTCGACGTACCGGGCGAATACATGCCGAGTTACAGTCAGCATATCGCATTTGCAGGTGGCTATGCTGGACTTTTACTCACACTTAATTATCCGGAAAGCCAAAAGGTAAATCTTACCAATTACTTCGTCCAATATGGGATCGACCTGTTTGGTTGCGTAAAGGCAGGGGTTCGCTATTCGGCTTACGGTGGCCATGGAAGTGGACGAAAACTCCCAATCGTCACTGCTGGGGTATTGCTGAACGACAGTTCGATGCAAAACGTTTCAATTTCGTATCCTGATCGATTTGGCGAGGACATGCAGACAGTGTATGTGAGCCGCATTCCCGGCGGTTACACTAAAGCCTGGCAGGGAGCGAGTGTGATTTACGGAGGGCATCTCGGCGTTCGAGCAGATAGTACCATCGTTGACTCCAAATCATTTAGCGGAGCGGCTGGTCCTTATGAACAGCTACAGCCGAAAGATTGGCCAGTTTGGAGTGGAGAACAATTAGGGGAAACCTATAGGCGATGCTGCACTTCAAACGCTTGGGTAGGAGAGGCTCTTTCCGCACGACTTCTCCATGTCGAAAGCGCATGGAACTACCCCGCCTTTTTCGACTACGTGAACCGATGGATGACCGAGGATGACACGCAGGCCGTGTCTGCGATCAAGGCTCAGAGTGGTTTCGACTACAGTGAAAACTGGAAGCGTCAGCGTCAGACGAAATACTTTCTCCAAGGGAGAATCTCACAGCCAAGTTTCATCGACGATATGTGGACATCCTATCGTAGTGACATTGACGTTGGAATGCTTGCCCCGCCACAGAATTTTAGAGTGGTGCATTAGATAGGTTGATCGGCAGATATCATTTTTACTTTTAATCAACAATGGTGATCATATGTTTACACAATACATTCGAATCAGGACCATATTAATGATTATTCTCTGGATAATTATACCTCTGTTTCTTGCTAATGCAGCGTATTCTGCAACTCGGACTTTCTACATTGACTTTGAAACAGGCAAAGATGTTAATAGCGGAACCTCCACAGCTTCGCCCTGGAAAAAGGCACCAATCATGGCCGGGTTTTCCGGAACCTACTCCCACCAGGCAGGCGACCGCTTTATCTTCAAGGGCGGCGTGACGTGGGACAAAAGTAATTTTGGAATGGATATACATTTTTCTGGAACGAGTACCGCTCCTGATTACTACGGTGTAGACACGTCTTGGTTTAAAGGAACCTCATGGTTACGCCCGATCTTTAATGGGGGACACACTACTCTGGCACAAGGATCTGACATGATTACCATTAATAATCAGAAGTATGTGACGATAGACAACATCGAGATTAAGGGATATCAAGCTTACGCTAGTTGGGGTAATGGTAGTATTACTCTTTATTGTTCCCAAAATATACTCATGACTAACCTTTGGGTGCATGATTGGTCTCTGGCATCCAGTGTGGGAAAAGATGACGCTCATGGTGGAATTATAGGGAACTATCCTTCGTGTCGAACAGACGGGACTTGGTTGGATAACTCCGAAATATCTAATGCGGAAGCAGCGAGTGTGGGGAGACAGAATGGTGTTGCTGTTCGTAATGTTAACATCCGTTTTAGCAAAATCCATGATGTTAGTACGGCGCAGCTTTTTGGTTCACTGCATGACACGGAAATTTATAATGTTGGTTATCCAGACAACAATAAAACATTTGATTCAAGCTACCATACTAATGTTACTTATATTATAGACTGGGAGGGAATGGTGCAGCCAATCAATCCTGCTTATATTTATAACAATGTCATCCATGATGTCTGGGCTGGATCTGGAGCCTTTTATCCAAACGGTTGCAATCCTATTTACATTTTCAATAATGTTGTTTGGAATAACTATTGGGGTAATAATGTGCAAATGGATCCCTATGGTGGCTCAACAGGCTGCGGATCCACCTATATTTTTAACAACACTCTTGTAAAACCGAGTGGCTTTGATCAGATTAGAGTGGTTACAAGAGGTTTTGCCATTGGTAGGATGGTAATCCAGAATAACCACTTCATCCAGGATGGCTCTGGACACCTTGATTCTGGTAATGGAGTGCAGTCGCTCACCAATGACCACAATCTCGAGCAATCCACTTCAAAAGCAACGACTGAGGGCTACACAATTGCAAATCGATTCAGACCTGTTAGCGCAGCGGTTTCAACGAATTCCCAAATCACTCCCGGTGTCAATTTAACAGGTCTTAGCATAAATAACCTTATACTAGATATCGTAGGGATAAATCGACCTTCTAATAGTGCATGGGACATTGGTGCCTATCAGTACTCAGTAACAAGTCCTATAACTATAGCCCCCCCAACAAATTTGAAACTCCAATGAACCCGACTGTTTGGCGATAATTATCCTGTGCGGTTGACCGATAGTAAGACAAAGGTGGCTTTTAACTTATTTGGAGTCCACCCTTAACTGGAAAACGTATGACTCAAGGCCTAGAGAATTTATATCTAAATCCTGCAAACCAACACCTTATATTATTTAATAATCGTTATAAATCAATGG
>JBAXXH010000049.1:0-25271 GCA_037127995.1 Methylococcaceae bacterium
TGTGCCTTTTTTTTAAACTGTACACTACTGTTGCCCCAAAATGAAGGGTGCCTATTTTATTACCTCGCAATCGCTTTATGAGATAAGGCTTTGAAGGATTTTGCATTAAAGCGAGACCTAAAGCCAAAAACCAAAACGGCAAGCTCAGAGCCAGCAAAAACAATCCGGCAATGCGATTAAAAATTGTACCCAAGCCTTTATTAAAGGTGGTTGTCTTCAAATCCGCCAGTAAAAAGGTATCGCTAATTTTAAGAATCGCCCCATTATCGACACGAATCAGATCATTGCCTCGAACGATTGCGTTACGCAATTCAACTAATTCACCAATATAACTATGCGGCAAGATAACCGAGGACTCGATGGTGACCCGACTATCAATAATAACGTTATCACCAATAACAACTTCTCCAGTCAATTCAACCGAAGGATGCAAATGGCAATTTGAGCCAATCAAAGCAATACCTTGTTTTAAATTTTGCGGATAGGCCTCGGTATTGCGACCTTGAATCAATCCCAACGCGGTTTGGCGCCCAGGAATCAACAAGGTATCAAGTCGTCCGGCAGCAGCATCAAGATTGGTCTGATGAAAAGCTGCCAGTGAATCAATCCTGGCCACAGAGCCGTTTACGTCCACCGTTGTTTTGGCGAACGCTATCGGGTTTGAATCAGTCCAGTTTAAAGTTTCGATATCAGCATCAACCGCATCGCGGCAAAGCAACATATAAGCATTTTCTCGGCCATACAAAGCTTGAACGCAAGGGGCTGTGAGTGATTCTGACTGTTGTAAAAAATCTTTGACTGATCCGCTTCGAATAATATCACCACGCAAAATCAAGAAAGGTGATACTGGCTGGTTTTGTAGTTTGGATAGTTCCTGTAAGGTTGACTCTTCACCACGACTGGTACTGAAGGTTAAGGTCATGCCCCAACGCTCACCATTGCCCACTATCTCTTTGACCTGTTCTGCAAACGGAGAAAGGATGATATGAGCTTGCCGTAGCCCGGCATCTACCAGAGCTTCCAGGGTATGTTCCAAAATCAGTTTCCCGGCTAACGGTAATAAGGCCACGCAGGTTTGATCGGTTAGCGGCAATAATTCCTGGCCTTTACGATCAGCGAAAATTATGACATCCATCAGTAGGCTCCACGACTTAATAATACCGCAGGAATAGTTTTTAACAACAGTTTAAGGTCAAGCAGCAACGACTGCGATTGAATGTATTCCACATCCAGTTGCACCTGTTGCGGAAAAGGGATATTGGATCGACCTGACACTTGCCAGATGCAGGTGATACCTGGAATCACTTCCAGTCTTTGCCGGTCTTGCAAGGAATATTGGTTCACCTCGGATGGCAGCGCGGGTCTGGGGCCAACCAGCGACATGTCGCCTTTTAAGACATTCCAGAGTTGCGGCAATTCATCAATGGAGGCTTTGCGGATAAAACGGCCGATGGGGATAATACGCGGGTCATTTTTCATCTTAAAAATCACCCCGCCAGTCATTTCATTTTCCGCCATCATTTCTTTCAACCGTGCATCGGCATTGGGGTACATGGAACGGAATTTCCACATGGTAAACAACTTGCCCCAACGACCCACGCGCGTTTGTTTATAAAAAACCGGCCCCGGCGAGCTTAGGTAGATAAGCACCATAATGATGACAAATAAAGGCGTGAGCAAAATCAATAGAATAATTGCAGCCACTATATCAAGCAAACGCTTGGCCAGATAAGCGCCACGAATCACAGCCAACCAGAGCAAGCGTTTTAACTGTAAACGTAAGGAGATAGGCCCTTTAAAATAAGGCAGACGGCTATAACGGCGCAATAATTCATTTTGTAAATCGGAATTCATAATTTTGACCCTTGCTGACGCTGCAACCAAACGCGATAAAGAAATAAGGGGTTACCGATTATATAGCGTCTCCACATACGGCCAGGTTCTTGCAGCAACCGCCAAGTCCATTCCAGGCCGATTTCACGCATCCAAACCGGCGCACGCGGAATGCGCCCTGAATAATAGTCGAACAAACCGCCGATGCCTAAACAGACGATGGGCTTTAATAACTCACGGTAACGCGCCAACCACAACTCTTGTTTAGGCACGCCAAAACCAACCAATAGAATGGCCGCGCCTGAGTTATTAATGGTTTCGATGACCTGGCTTTCCTGTTCGCTGGTAAAATAACCATCATGGACACCGGCAATAATCAGATCAGGATAGCGTTGCTGCATGGCCTGAGCCGTCAGCTCGGCGATACCCGGCAAGCCGCCCAATAAAAACAAACCATAGCGGCTTTTAGCCGCGCGTTCGCACAAACGCGGAAACAAATCGGTGCCATTGATGTTGGCCAGCAGGGATTCATTAAGCATACGACAGCCGACATTAATTCCGATCCCGTCCGGTAATACGCGATCAGCCCCCTGTAAAATGCCCCGATAAGCCGTGTTAGTGTAAGCGATGTTCAGGCAGTCAGGATTGACGAAAGCAAGCAGGACTTTTTGCTTTTGCCGGATACGTCCCTCGATCCAATCCAGGGCTTCAGACATGCTGGTATTGACAATATCTACACCCCAAAAATGCAGCATTGGCGGCGTCGGTCTGGGTTCATTACCGCCCAGTAGTGAACCAGCCACGCCACGCAAACTCACGCCAACATGTTCTTTAGCGGTCGCGCCATAATAAAACTCATGATCGGTCGCCAGCTCATCTTCGTAAGCCAAACCGATTTTCTTCCTGAGCGTATAGGGGGAAATGACGCCCGGGGTGACGCCAAATCGAAACAAAGCCTTCGGCGGCAACGCCGCCAGTTCTTCTAGCGTTATAGCCCGCGGGCCTGCCCAGGCCAAATCGCCGCGCAGGACATTCAATAACACGGCCAGACGTTTACCTGGCATGGAGCCCGCAAAAGCCAAGCGTTCAAACTCTTGTTGAAAGCGCCCGATCTGAATTTGCCGATTAAAAACCAAACCAGTTTGGCTATAGGCAATAAGACCGCGCAGAACTAATAGCGGCAGTAACAGCACCAGTAGCAGCAGACTGCTCAACAGATCGAAGATACGTGGCAAAGCAGCTTGAACAAGATACAGCCAAGGCAGTAATAAACGGACATAAGTGGGTCGCGGCCGTTGACCCAAGGGACCGGGTATCGCGGGAGTTGGCTTAGACATTGATGTTCCCGTCCGATATTTTAGAAGAACGCGGCTTAATCTTTGCCGGCACGCCAACTGCCAGCGAGTTGGCGGGAATATCTTGCAGCACGACGGCATTCGCGCCGATTACCACATCGTCACCGATTCGAATAGCGCCTAATATCTTCGCCCCGGCACCAATATCAACGCGGTTGCCAATGACCGGCGCACCGCGAGTGCCGGTGTGCTTCAAGCCAATGGTAACGCCATTGCGGATAACGACATCATCACCGATAACAGTATCGCCACTGATGATAATATCGCCAAAATGTTCAATAGTTAACCGCCTCCCTACCTGCGTTTCGCAAGGTAAATCAATGCCGGTTAAAATATGCGAAAGCATTCTAAGTGTTTTATACACAAAAGAAAACGGAAAACGCAACCAGCGGTGTTTAATGCAGTAACGCCAGCGTCCAAAATGATAAACCAGCATGACAAACAGACCTTGCCGTCTTATATCACCCTCATAAGTACGCCAGTCTTCACGGATATTCTCAAACATACGCTTTCACCAAGGCTGCGGTGGAGAATTGCGACCGCCCTGAGTTTCTTGCCACGCTTGTTGCCAGAGTTGCACTATCCGCCTGGATTCCTCCGCTTTAGCGGGAGCGCGGGTTTTATTCCGCCAGTCGCGTAAACCATGCCAGGCCTGTTCCAGGGTTTTTGCCAACCAACTGTAAAGTAAACCGTGCCATTTCCGATAGTACAACAATTGACTGCGCATGCGCCACAAGGTTAGTTGTTTGCCCGAGCTTGAAAAAGCCAGTTCATCTACAGTTTCTGATGATGCGCCGCCAATATGGGTTATCACCAGATCGGGCCAGTAATAGACTTTAAAACCGGCCTGATGAATGCGTCGGCACAGATCAACTTCTTCGTAATAAAGGAAAAATCGCGGGTCAAAGAGGCTGATTTGTTCCACTAAACTTCGGCGCAGTATAGCGAATGCACCGGGCACCCAATCGACAGCCGCCGCTTTTAAGGGATCTGCCCAGGAGCGATCGAAACGCCCAAAAAACCGTGAGTCGGGATAGCGGTTTGCCAAACCTGATAGCGTCAAACAGTCGTTTAATAAGGAAGGGAATAGCCGCGCGGAAGGTTGCCATTCACCCTGCGGGCCTTGCAAAAGGCCACCGCCCATACCTGCATCCGCGCATCCTTCCATGTGACTTAAAGCACACGCCAAGGTGTCGGCCGGCAATTCGGCATCTGGATTAAGCAACACCAGATAACGTCCTTGCGCTATTTCCAAAGCCTTATTATTAGCATTGCCAAAGCCGAGATTTACATCGCCGGCAATTAATTGGACTTCTGGATATTCCGTTCGAATAATGGCGGCAGATTCATCCAGGGAAGCATTATCCACCACGATAACTTCAAAATCGCCAACCAGGGTTTGCGCCCGCAAACTATCCAAGCAAAAGCGCAAAAGTGGCGCACTGTTATAGGTCACAATAAAAACTGATATAGCGGTCATGAATCCTCCCGATCCGTGCGTTGCCACGGTGCATTTTCTCGCGCATTACGCCACAGTTTGGGCAGTAACGTTAATTTCCACAGAATATAAAAAGGTACTGTAGCCAAGGCCTTGATATCCTTAAATCCGCCTCCTCCCAGAAGAATGGCAATCAGGACATGTGCGCCGACCAGTAAAAGTCCGGCAAAAGCGTAATATTGCAGGAGCGTAAATGGCATGAGTAAGGTCAGCAGCAATAATAATACATGATATGCCAAGGGCAACAACAATAATTCGGCTAGTGGCTCAAGCAAGTTCAATTTGCCACGCAAAACCCCCATAAACAAAGCCGGTACATGGTCAATAATCAGCCGGAATCTTCCGCCTTCCCAACGGGTACGCTGCACCGCAGCATTTGCATCCTGATTGGGCGCATCTGCATAGACTGTAACGGTATCCAGAAAATGTACCTGATAACCAGCGTTAACCAGGCGTAAATGATATTCCATATCTTCGGCGATAGAACCTGCCTCGTAGGGCACGGCTTCAAGAGCAGCGCGGCTTAGCGCAAAACCATTACCCAGAATTCCCACCGAGACATCCAGCTTTTCACGGCCCAATAAGCGTAAGTCATTGAATGCCAACCAGGCAATATATTGAAGTCTGGCCCGACGTGAAGCCTCTGGATTTGCGATACGGTAACGACATTGCAGCGCATTGATACCTTGCGCAAAGGCGTATTGAAAATCATTGATTAACTGTTCATCAACCCGGCTGTCTGCATCAACCACTAAAAAGCCGTCATAATTTTCAGCCAGCAAAATAGAAAACGCATAATCCAGGGCGTAACCTTTTCCGCGCTTGACATCATCATGACGTGTTAAAACCCGCGCACCTGCTTTTGCCGCCATGTCGGCGGTGGCATCCTGGCAATTATCGGCGATAACGGCCAAATCACAGTTTGTGGTTTGGTTTACACTCGCTTTCAGATTGGCAATACAGGCAGAGATACCGTTGGCTTCGTTATGGGCGGGAATTACCACAACCAGGCGCGGCAAAGATGATTTTGTAATTGAGCGATCCAAAACCAGACATTTTTTTCGTAATAACGCCGCGAGGGTCAGGATTAATAACTCGATCGTGCCTGGCAAAGTTAAGCTGAGTACACCTATTTTTGCCAGTAGCAGGAAAGTAAAAACCAATGTCGTTATCATAGTAAACCGTCACCTCTAATCAGAATTGCAACTTTTACAACAAGCACTTAAAGTAATAGCTCGATTTCAACTTAAGCCTGAACAAATTTAAGCACTTCGGAGTGAGCCCTTTGATTTTGCTTAAGAGAGCCTTGTCGAAGGTTTCGTTTTTTAAGATAGTTGGTATGCCTCGTCTAGTAGCTATCATTACCATACTGAAGGCAAGCGCTCAAATTCCCAATTAGATTTGGTGTATTATGGAATGCAAACCCAGGTTTGCACTCCACTACAAATCAGACGTGCAATGCGCGATGGGCAGGGAGGTGAACGTTTATAACCGAAGAATATAAACCTAAAATATTCTTTTGTGTATCCTTTTTTTGTGTTATGCCATCTTTTTCTATTCATCCTAACGACAGGGCTATCTGAGCGAAGCTGAAAGGCATTGGACAAAGGGTGTGATTAAAAGCGCGGTTTTTTAGAAGATTATCACCTCCCCCATCCTTTTTATGCATAGGCATATCTACAAAACATCATCCCTGCAGGGATGACGATAATAAAAGTTGCGTAATTTATATCAAGTAATTGTTTATCACAAGTTTAAACTGTGTTGTTAATCCGGCCCCAATTAAACAGTGGGCGCTCAGCAAGTTGGGCTATCATTCAATCGGCAATAAGCACAACAAAACCATAGGGAGAAATTGTAAAACTGACGCTATTTTCCTGGGGTTTTATTTGTTCTTCTACGATACGGACGTCTTCTGTATTTTCATTACTTGAAAAGGGTGAAGCGCTTTTCAAACGTAGCAAACGCCATGGTAATTTTTGTTTCTGTGCAGGATAATTGACGGTAATCTTTTGGCTATCCGGTTTGGCAGAAACAGCGGCTATTGCCCAGCCGGTTTTCCTGTGGAATGCAGTCAATGTTATGTCCTTATCCACGCTGGCATTCTGGCCTTTAACCAAGTGGATATCGGCAGGTAAAGCCTGGTTTAACATCGACATGGCTAATCCGGTGGGTCTAACGCGTTGTGTTTCTCCCAAATCACGCGTAACTCCCCATAACTTGACTAGTTCACGATTACCCTGCTTCTGCTCAATAAAGGCATCATACTGTGACAACTGCCATATACATTGCCGTTTAACGCCAAGATTCAAAGCCGTCATTAAGCGTTTTGCCAAAGCAACGCCGGCAGCCGATCCTGTCGTGGCGCTATTACGAAAGTCAATTCCTGCATCGCCTCCAGTGGTGTGTAAATTAACCTCATAGATCATTAATTCTTTACCTCGCGATTGGACTTCATGGATTTCTTCGGTTAGAAAATCGTCCTGATTAAATAACGCTGCCAAAGGATCGTCAGTTTTATCGAGTCTGAACAAGAAATAGGGGGCCACTGCCAGAGCATGGGCATTTGTTACGCCATCAAGCATTTTTAATGCCGCCTGGGGATTCACATATTGGCCATTAACAACTGTACGTATGGCTGGATGGTTGTTTGCCCCCGCCAGTAACTGTTGAAAGGCCCGCGAAACTGTTTCGCCGTGCGCCTTAAAATCCGGGATACCAGCTGGCCGGAAGATAGCGTTCCAATTTTCATTACCAAACTCAATCAGCATTTCATTAAAATGAAAGGCATCAATTTGTTTGGCTAAATACTGTCCCATCTTACGAAATTCTTCATCACCCAAAGTTGTGGGTACGATTATCCAGGGTTGTGAGCCAACGGCTTGAGCCAACTGAAAAAACTCTTCAAGACTATAACTAAATGCGCTCCCGTCACCCGGACGATATCGGGCGGATCGCCTGGCAAAAGGAGCTGCCAAACGATTTTCTAAAGTGTCCCCCAATTGTCCTTGCCAATCTCTGAGATACCCAGGCCTTAATTGCTTAAGTGCAGTTAACACTTCCGGTCGAAATACAGTGGCGTTGTCTTTGGTTACAGGGCCTAATTCGATATCATCCAGTAAAACCCGGCCGCTATCGCCTTGGCTGTTTATATTTAATTCTAACGTCCCCGCAGGGCCCTTATCCTCAGACTTAAAAGTGCGTTCAAAAAATTGCCATTTCTGGGTTGGCTGAAATGTTTCCTGAAAAAAAACATCGTTGCTATGGCCATTTAATCGACGAAAATGAACAGTAAGTTTAGCGCCTGGCTCAGTTTCCCTTAACCAGAAACGTAAACGCCATGTCCCCTTGACGGGGAGTAATTTACCCGCCCGATCGCCGATCGCATCCAAGTATGAGATTACTTCGACGGGCTTGCCAGGGAGTGGCTTTAGCACCAGGGATCTGATGCCCGGACTACCAGGCCGCTTATCCTGGCTGTCAACACTCAATTGTCCTGGTAATGGGTCTTTTGAAAACCACCATTGATCAGGTAATGCTTTGTCATCAATTCGGGTCAGACTGATTACATCGCCCTGCTCCAATGCAGGCGCTTCCCCATGCACAATAAACTCGGGCAAACCCTGGCGGCCTATTGCCACAGAGTCGAATAAAATACCCTGAGTTCCGGCATGACGACCGCTACGAACGTCAAATTGAGCCCCTGCCCAAAACCCGTCGGGGCGTTTGATCCAAGTAGTATCATCCAAAAAACCACGTTCATCGGTTGCTTTCACAATCACAATGGCGCGGTCTATGATGCCTTCAAAACCTGGATTTTTAAGGACATTTATTGGGTATTGCGAAGCGCCCCAAGAAGTCCATTCGCCCAGATTAATGCCTAGACGGGGCGAGTTGCTTGTAATTGCCTTGGGATCTACCTGAAATTGAAGTTCAGTATCGGCTGCTACTGGGCCGATAAAGAAAACACACAGGGTTATAACTGCGTATTTTTTTTTTGTTCATAACGCCTCCTGATTATCAAGATGTTTCAGCCAGTGACAGAAGTTCGTCATTCCGGCATGACGGAGGTGCAATTAAAAGTATGATTGGAACTCAAGCTGCTTGAGGCTGGTGACTTAAGTTCCGTAAGGATGGGTAGAGTGCAACGAAACCCATCAAAACCGATCGAAAACACGATGGGTTTCGCTCCCGCTCTACCCATCCTACACCTAATGGTAAGCCGCACTTTTAATCACACCCTGCGGACTGAGGCTTCTTGCTAAACAGATAACGCGTTGATGCGTTTATCCAATGTTTCAAAAAGATGGCGCACATTTTTATAGAGATCATAGTCAGACAATACTCTTAGTCTTCCAGCCTTGCCCAATTGCTGCCTCAGCATTTGATCGCTGGCTAATTGTTTGATGGCGTGGGTTAGTCCTTCTCTATCAGAGGCCGCTACCAACAGGCCTTCCTTTCCATTTAGAATGAGTTCAGGAATACCGGTGATGGCAGTGGTTATACACGGAATTTCCATGGCCATGGCTTCCATTAACACCACCGGCAAACCTTCAGCAAAACTGGGTAAAACAAAAATATCGGCTGCTTTGTAATAATCAAGAATATGATCCTGATCGACGGCACCGGTGAAATTTACCTGCAAGCTAATTCCCAGTTGTTCGGCGTATTGCTTTAGGCTTTGCTCGTCTGGCCCCATTCCTACCAAGGCAAGGCTTACAGAAATACCTTGATTTTGTAATTGCGCTACGGATTCCAATAAAATCGCCTGGCCTTTTGCTGATGCCAAGCGGCCAACACAGAGCAAATTACACGTCCCGGTTTGGTTGGTTTTGGGCGCAGGAGTAAAGCGTTTAGAGTCTACACCTAAACGGCATACGTCAAATTTTGGCCATGCCTGAACAGGGGACAACTTCATCACCTGGCTGCGTGCATAATGACTGATGCAGAAAATAAAGTCGGCGGCCAGAATCTTTTCAGGCAAATTATAGCCGGGGGCATCATAGAACTCATCAGGGCCATGGACGGTAAAAGAAAAGCTGTAACCAAAAACGGTCTTAACCAACATGCCGACAGAAGCTGCCGGAGTGACAAAATGCACATGCAGATGTTTTATTTTTTGTGACCGCATCCAATGCCCTAGCAGCATTGCTTCAACCAGATAAAAAACATGAAACAGCAAGCGCTTAACATCCCAACCACCCAGTTTAATAATATGCTTCAAACCTCTTAACAATCCAATCGGATTAAGTGCCAATGTTTTGCCCAAGGCAATAACTGCTTTTAAAAAACCTTGAGACTTGATGTAAAAAGTGCGTTCGGCCTCATTTCTTTCCACATCAGTTAATTTCTCAAACGGGCGATCCGGTAAATTGATAGAAGCAACGTCAATCGAAACGCCAAACTCACGAAGTTGCTTTACTTCCCGCAAAATGAACGTATGTGAATAAGCGGGATATTGACTGACCAGATAAGCAATACGGTGGGTCATGATTTTAATTCCAGTATTTCACGATAAAAAGCTATAGCGCTGTCAACTTTTGCATTCCAACTGAAATTATTTTCTACCCTTCGGCGGCCTTCCTGGCCGCGAGCTATCCAAAGTTCCGGTTGCTGTCGCACGCTTTCCAATTCCTTAATCAAGCCCTGCACGACATCCGCTTTGCCTGTTGCGGGTAACTTGACCCCGACGCCATCATCGACAATTTCCGCAGGCCCGCCAAAATCAATGGCAATGACGGGCCGCCCTGCCGCCATTGCCTCCAGCAATACGGCACCGCCGGATTCCCGCACGGAGGGCAGGCAAAACACATGCGCTCGCTGCATGATTTGAGCGACTTCGTTCAGCGGCAAATTACCGGTAAACAGAACTTTTTCAGCTATGCCCAATTCGGCAGTCATACGCTCTAACGTACTTCTCTCAGGGCCTTCGCCAACAACAGTGAGTTGCACAGGAAAATCCAGGGTTTTTAAAGCTTCAAGCAACATGCCAACACCTTTGACAGGCAGTAGACGTCCGACAAAGACGATTTGCAAGGGATAGTTATCCGAGGGCAAAGGCGGCCAGGGCGTTACCCTAAACAAATTCAAATCCACGCCATTTTCAAGCAAAAACCGGCACTTCGCATGGTAACGGTTTGGGATCCCTGACAAAGTCGAGCGTGTTGCTGTCAGTATCATAGCCGCATTGCGGGTTGATCCTACCAAAAGGTCAATCACTCGCCCAAAATTGCGGACAGGATATAACCATTTGGACTCGGCTTGCATAATCTCAGGAAAGGTCTTGGGTGAAGCCAATGCGCCATTCCAGGGGCCAAGCACCAATGGTATACCCAGTTTATGTAAACGTGTTGCCGCCATTGGCGATACGGGAGTAACCGCATGCACAATATCCCATGCTTGACCTTTCTTTAATAATTGCCTGGCTTGACGAACTGCAATCCAGTCGTAAACAAAAAAATCCAGCGACGCGATAAGAAACTTCGGATGTTCACTACGGGGAAAACAACGCGATGCAAAGCGATAAAGCGGCCCGGCAAACCATTCAGTATCAATGAATATGACGGTCGAATCTTCCAAAGGGACACCCGCAGCTTCCAGCGTTGGGCGATTACGAACATGAGTGAGCAGAGTGACTTGGCAAAGCTTGCTTAAACGTTGATACCACTCCCAACCAATCTGAGACACAGAGCCCATGCCAGGTCCGCATTGATAGGCAGTAAGTAATACGCGAATTTTATGTGTTTTAGTCATGGTTTAAGATTTTGGTTGTAGTTAGTTTTAGAAAAGAACACGACGAAAAAGCATTGTTGACGACTTCGGTATATTAATTTGACTACTCTATAAATAATAGTAAATTAACAATTTTAATCGTTAGCAGCCTGTTTTCTGGTTAAAAGCATCCCCGTTACACGAGCTAAATAAAGTCCGAGGTGGACAATAACGCGCATTCGGTCAGGTAAACGCACCAGCAATTGCTTGACGAAATCAATGACGCCATTGCTGGTATAGGTATTTGCGGTTCTAAACCAAGCTTGCAGGAGTTCTTAGCTGCTCGCCACAAAAGCAAAGTGTGGATGGTAGGAGAGTGCTCCTTTTGTCTTGGGGGCTCTAGCCTTTAGCTGCTCCCTCATGGGTGCCGCAAACCGGGTTTAGTCCAACTTTAGGTAATCCTTCGTGATAGACTCGCCGCCAATTCTATACCCGAAACCGATGATTAACACTTTCATGCTGGCTGGCCTGTCTTTTCGTATCTTCAGTAAAGATTAGTCCTGTCGTGGAACCAACGGGCTGGTTTGTCCTGGCCGCAATATCACCGGGCACCGTCAGACCTGATGCCACAAAGCTCGGCTATAGGGATGGCAGCGCCTAACTTGTCCACTAAGGTAAACAGAAAGACGTCAGCTAATTGATGGTCTGCGTTATTGCCGCGTTGGTGCGGAACATCTTGTCTTACTGTTTTTTCAAATCCGATTCGCTGCAAGTAATTTACAACCGGTATGAGACCGGCCTAGCTGGTCAGGCCAATTACCATGGATCATATACGAGCCTTGACGCTTGGTTTACTAGCCTAGTGGTATTTTCAGTGTTGATGAGGACTCCTCTTAATTCGAATTATCACCCGAATTTTTGTTAAATGTCAATATGTTAAAATTAATATTTTTTGGTTCTTGATGCATTTCTAATTATTGTGGTATAAAATCCGATCATTAAGAGTAAGCTAACTTTAACAATAATTTATAAACCAAGATTGACTTAAAATGATTTTTAATTCACTTTCTTTTGCCATTTTCTTACCGATTGTATTAATTCTTTATTATCTATCCGGCAGGCGCTACCAAAATTGGGTATTGCTAGTCGCTGGCTATAGTTTCTACGGTGTTTGGGATGTACGATTCCTGTATTTGGTGTCGTTATCCACCGTCTTGGATTTTTGTACTGGTCTGATGATAGCAAATGGGCGTATGAGTATCTCGCAACGCGTTGCGCCCACATGCCATCTGCTTGGATTTGCCCTGTTTTTTCTTGTACCTGATTGGCATGCGATTACATTTCAGGGAATGTTTTTGGAAAGTATTGACTGGTCGCAGTTATTAACACCGACACCTTTGGGGGTTAACGTTTTAGTTTTGTCTGCGTTTGGCACTGCTGTGGCGCATATAGCTTATCCTTACGTGATTAAACAAATGCAGGAAAAGGCAAGACGCCTTTTCTTTTTGCGATGCAGTTTGGTCGGCCAATTAGGAATGTTAGGTGTTTTCAAATACTATAATTTTTTTGTAGCTGAAGCAGAGAATCTTGCGAAAGGATTTGGCTTGGATGTGCCTACAATGCATTTAGATATTATTCTGCCCATAGGCATTTCTTTTTATACTTTTCAAACGCTAAGTTATGTGTGTGATGTTTATTGGGGGAAAATGCAGCCGGTTAGCCGATTAAGGGATTTTGCATTATTTGCGTCCTATTTTCCGCCATTAGTTGCTGGGCCCATCGAGCGAGCATCGCATTTGATTCCACGAATATTAGGAGAACGAAGAGTCAGTTTTGATAATATTTGCCAAGGTGGCTATCTTATTTTGATTGGCCTTGTAAAAAAAATGACCATCGCCGATGGCCTTGCTGGATCGGTATCGTCAATATATGACACAACCGGCGATGTTGGTTGGCTGGATATTGTTTGTGCAACTGTGGCATTTGCTATACAGATTTATGGTGATTTTTCTGGCTACTCGGATATAGCCTGTGGTGTCTCGCTTTGGTTTGGTATTGAGCTATTAAAAAATTTCGATCAACCTTATTTTTCTTTAAATCCTTCTGAATTCTGGCGACGTTGGCATATTAGCTTGTCGACTTGGCTACGGGATTATTTGTATATTCCGCTTGGCGGTAATCGGGGATCAGAAATCATGACCTATCGGAATTTGGTTTTGACTATGGTGCTTGGCGGATTGTGGCATGGCGCTGCTTGGAATTTTTTATTGTGGGGTGGCTATCAGGGCGGTATGCTAATCGTTCATAGGTTATTTGTAGGAAGTAAACCTAAAGAATTTGTTGGCTCCTTGCTCTCGCGTTTGCCGAGAATGGCCTTTTTTTTCGTGTTTATCTGCTACGGATGGCTATTGTTTCGAGCCACATCTTTCGATCAAATCAACACCTTCACACAAATACTATTTGGAGATTTCTCCGATATGAGCTTACAGATGAAAATCCCGCCGTTTAGCGCATTCTTTGCTATTTTGATATTGCTATCGGTGGAGGTTTGTCAGTTCAAGACCCAGGATATCCACTTCTATGCCCGTTATCCAAGTTTTGTACATGGTGGAATATACGCCTTCCTTGTAGTTTTATTCATAATGGGTTTGTCAAATGACAGTCAGCAATTCATCTATTTCCAATTCTGAATCGCAAATTACTGCTTCGCAAGTTTTAACTGGGCGTCGAATGCTGATTGCCGGCCTTTGGGCAGTGCTTTACCTTGTGCTGATTGATATTTCAATAAATATCTTTTTTGCTATGCCGAAATCACCACTAGTCGATCCAGGTAAGCTACAAAGTTACTTCAATTATGGCCGTTCAGTTGAGGGTAAGCTCAGAAAAATGATTGGTCACGACAAAGAATCCACTGCCATATTAGCCTATGCAGGGTGGTTGGCCGAAAATAACGACCAGCAACCACCAATTGCATCCAGTTCCGGCCATATTCTGGTTGCAGCCTATGGGCAATCCTTTACTGATCAAATATGTGAAGCGCTAAAAGTGCTTGATCCACGTTTTGAGCTTCGCTTAAAAGACGGGCCAGCCGCACCCTTGTCACATTCATATGCTTTTTATAAAGCTGACTCCAGTCATCAAAAGGCCGATATAGTCGTTCTTGGCATTCTGGCATCTTCCTTGCCGCTAATGATGGCGCCGACAACAGCAACAATAAATTTTGAAGGGGTTGCGCCTTATACATACCCTCTTTATTCCTTGAAAGATGGGCAACTGTCAGAGGTGGATCCAATCATTCATTCATTGGAAGAGCTACGCACTGCCCTGATGGACAAACCGATTCTCTGGAATGAATATTTGGAAATGCTGCGTACTAAAGCACCAACCTACAATAAGTGGATATTTGAGTCTGATTGGTTTGATTACTCGGCTTTAGCAAGGTTGATTCGCCGCAGCATTGGGCAAAAGCATGTTCATGATGCCACGGCCAGATATTGGAATACGAATGGATTTAAAAATGCTGATGGTCTTTTGGATATTGCCAATGCGCTTATTACTGACTTTGTTTCCGATGTAAAGATCAGAGGCCAGATTCCCTATGTTTTATTAATTCAAGACAAAGGTTATAAAGATCACCTTGCGCTAGCATTTGAAGCACAACTTAAACACTTAGATGTTTCTTATTTAAGTACTCACACCATAGCGCCAAGCACAAACGCCAGAAACTTTATCAGTGATGGACATTTTACACCTGAAGTGACTATGCAAATAGCTCGTGCGTTCCGTACTGATATTTTAAATAAATTGCGGATAGATATCTCGCCATAAATACAACGCCACGCCTATATTTCAAGTCTGACTTAATAGTCAACGGGCATTTTATAGACAAAAAAGCTAATTCTTTTCCTTCAAGTTATTGTAAAGCGTTGCACGGCAAACAATGAGCGGCTTGGCGATCGGACTCGGACTGTCCTTCGTCTAGGAGTTCGACGACGTGTCGCCGTTGGTCGACATAAAGCGCAACCTGCCCCCAACTTTGTGCCACGATTTTTAGCGGCTACTTTCATTGAATTGGTCAATATTTTCTTATTTGTAATTAATGTTGGTCTTATCCTATGTTTTCGGGCCGAAATAAACAGATGTTTGCAGGTCTTATGGATTATGTATGGAGGCAGCTACAGTTAGGTGCGTTCATGTATTGGGATAACAAGAATCGGGTATTCGGATTTGTGAATGACTCCTTCGCAAACGCTACCCACCAAAAGTTGATACATCGCACTTCGTCCATGAGAACCGACAACAATCATATCTACATCGAGTTTAGATGCCTCATTTAAAATTGTTTCTACCGTTGCACCTTGAACAAGAAGCGCTGTTGTACCTATGCCATTTTTGCGAAATTGATCTGCAATCGCTTGAATCTGGCTATGCTCGGTGTGGAATCTTTCAGAAAGAGAATCTCGGACTGATTGCGGGCCTACTTTAAGACCAACGAAGTCTGGATCAGGTTCTGCGATATGTAGGAGCCAAACCTTGGCTGTAAGTGCCTTAGCGATTTCTTCGGCCTTTTTCACAATCTTTTCCGTGGATTCAGATAGGTCAATTCCCACCAGAAGCTTCATTTCTTCTCTCCATCAGTTACGTATTGAAACAGCTAAAATATAAGCAGACACCTTTTTTGGTGTATATTGATTATCAACCGACGGCATGTAATCCCAACCCATCAATCTAATATTCTAAAAGTTATAATATTTAATTTAATTAATGTTAGCAACCTTTTAAAGGAATTTTATTTTTAATTCATATCGTTTATTTAATTTTATTGGCTATTGAATTCCAGGATTTAGGTTTTATAATAATCGGACACTTAATTAGCTAAAACAGTAAACCATAATTAAAAATAAAAGCCGAGGCGGCCTTGACCGCAATAGACTGTCGGCCACAACGTATATAATAATTTCTTATATTGAGAATCACATGATTACCATGGCTATTTCTTCAAAAGGGCAAATCGTTTTACCTTCTAATATTCGCTGTCTTTTTGGCTTAATGTCGGGGGAGCAGAACGAAGAGCACCACTTGTTCCGGGCCGCGCCAGCCTCGAAGTTGATGCCCATCCTGGGTATGAATACTTCTGAGACTACGTGAAGCCGTGAATATTACTCCCCTCAAACAGAAGCTTCTTCGGGCTGTAGCTCGGTCGCGTAACACGCTTCAGGATGTGAGTTCGAAGCGATGGACGATTTGCTCGGCGGAACGGGGACTGGTTCCACCCGCTATCTTCTTGGAAGATGATCTCGACAAGATCACCGCTGTGATGGAAGATACGACGCTGGAACAGGAGATGGCGAGAATTCGCGGCGGAAAGGTCGAGCACGCAGCTACTGTTGCTTACCGCATTTCCGACTGTGAACTGCTGGACGGTAGCCTCTACAAGAGTTCGTTCAGGCTGCCACTGACGAAGCAACCCGAACGCCTGGTTGGGGCCGATGTCAATGAGTTAATCACCGAGGGCGCACTGGCAGGTTCTTATTATGGGAGCTTCTACTTTGGCCATTGGATGACGGACGATCTGACCTTGTACTTCGCGGCGGAACCACTGGGCAAGCCGGTTATTCCGGCCCGCCCGCCTTATGGCCATGAACCCGGCTACTGCGAGCTACTTGGTATTCACCCTCACCCCGTGACCAGGACACGCTTTGGAAGTCTGGTGGTCTTTGAAGATTTTGGACAGAACTCTTTCAAGCGAAAGCGCTACGAAGATATTCGCGCTCGCCTTTTGAAGATACCGGCCGCAGCTCCGTGCGGACGGGTGATGATTCGTCGAGGCCATCAGGGAATTGCCAGGGCATTGACTAATACTGCGGAAATTGAACAGATCCTACTGTCACAGGGTTTTCGTATCCTTGACCCTGAGCATTCCACTGTTCATGAAATCGTTGAAGCGACGCGCGGAGCACGCCTTGTGGTTGGCCTGGAAGGCAGCCACATGCTTCATTGCGTCTACACGATGGCACAGAATGGGGGGGTCTGCGTGCTGCAGCCGCCTTATCGCTTCAACAACGTTTTGAAGGACTACTCGGACTGCCTAGGCATGACGTACGGGTTTGTGACAGGGCGTGCTTGTGAAGGCGGTTTCTGCGTCGATCCAGGCGAACTTCTCCGAGTCCTCGAAAGAATTGACAGAGCGTTGCCTGCCACAGTATGAGCATCCGTCAATCGACGAATTTGAAGTTGGCCGCGATGTCGTCACTGTAAGTGGGTTTTAGAATAAGGGAGTCTCTCTACAAATTTGGCGGTGCCTGAGACGAAACCCTAATTCATGGGGATCCTGGGGCTTGATAGATATTCATCCAAAATGGGGTCAAATATCTTTTACTTGTGAACTCAAAATCTCCGTGCTAAATTAAATGCAAGACACACAAGCGTTAATATTTATATTTTTCAGCACTAATTGCCGAAGCAGATCAAGTTAACTGGCAATAAATAAAATACAAAAATGGCTGTTTTTTTTGCGTAGTGCCTAAACAAAATATTCAGAAATTCAGGCACTTGCTCGACAGTCTTTTCACACTCGTTATGATATTAATAATAAGGACAGGCATGACATGCGCTCGCCTCATTTAGTCATTACCCCATCAGTCCCTGCGTGGAAAACGGATAACTCCCTAATCTTTGACCGCAAATTTTATGACGGGATGTTGCTGTATGTTCAAAAATGGCCAGGAAAGATAACCTGTATCATCTCATTAAGTTCGGCAAAATTACCTGAATTTGGCATAGTAACTATAAATGACAGTGAGCTCCCGTTTAAATGCATCACCTTAGACGACAATCAGTTAATAACTGCACATCATTTACAGGGCGCATCAATTGTTCTTGCATCCGGGGATTCTGACAACCAACTGCATTTAAGCAAATTATGCAGAAAAGAAAACATAAAATGCGTCTACATCATTGAATACATACCCGAGACCCGATATCAAATCGCTTTTTTGAACACCACAAATCCTATCGTAAAATTACGCAGATTGTTTTACATCTGGGAAAAAGAAAGAAAAAGGGCAGCGGCCTTCAAACTTTGCGATGGCCTTCAGTCAAACGGGACTCCTGCACATAGTGAGTACCATTATGTGAATAACAATTTATTATATTTTGACACCCGGGTTTTCGAAAACCAGATAATCAAGGATGATGCTTTACAACAGAGATTGGATTACTTGTCTGAAAATAAACCGTTGCGCATTGCATTCTCTGGACGATTGATCCGAATGAAGGGTGCCGATCATCTTGTTAAACTGGCTCTTAAGCTAAAACAAACCAATACCCCTTTCCAATTAAAGATATACGGCACTGGCGACCTGGATGTTGAAATGAAAGAATACATTTCAACACATCATCTTGAAAATGATGTCGCCATGCCAGGAGCGGTTGACTTTTACAAAACACTTATCCCTGAACTGAAACAGTCTGCCGATCTTTTTGTATGCTTGCATCGACAAAGCGATCCATCATGTACCTATTTAGAGACATTATCCTGCGGAATACCTATTGTCGGGTATAAAAACAGAGCGTTTGCCGGATTACTGGATATTTCCGATATTGGCTGGGGAACTGAGTTAAACGATCTTGATGAAGTTTGTAAAGTAATAACTCATTTAAATAATAACAGAACAGAGCTGGTTGAAAAGTCAAAAAACAGCGCAGCTTTTGCACGACTTCATCATTTTGAGTCTACATTCCAAAGGAGAATTAATCATCTCCTCTCGACTGTAGATAGCACAATTTAATCAATATTAAGGAACCTTTGTCGGGGCGCTAGCGCTAAACCAGACACACACTGACAGGCTTGAAAGACGATTACGATCTTTATGTGTGTTTTTCCTCCTTTCCTACTGCATTCCAGCAATGGGCAAACCAAAACCCGACAGCCAGCGTCCATATAACAGAATCCCCAGTAATCCAACAAAGATTAGAGTTGCTTTGACATCCTGACTAATACTCGATAAGCCTTCACGGGCAACGCCAAAGGTGATAACAAAATAAAACGGCACATCATTCATGGCTATAATAATAATCGCTCCCGGTATCCCGAAGTGGACAAAACCGAGAGGAATGCCGATAACATTGTAAAGAAAACGGAACAGGTTGCCCATTGTGGCATAACTGGGTTTGCCAATGGCATACAGTGCTTGGTCTATGGTTTGCGACAGCATATTGGGCCACACGCCAATAGCCAGCAATGGTAACATCCAGGCAGCCTGGTCATAGCGTTTGTCATAAAGGGACAGAATCAACAGATCGCCAAAAGAGACCATTATCGCCAGGCACAGAGCCAGGAGGATCAAAAAACGTTTCCGGGTATTCAGTAATTGTTTGCGAAACTCAGGGCGTGGCAAATGCGCCAAACGGGATAACGTAGGGAAGATGATTTTACCGCTAAGACCTGAGACCATCTGTCTTGGCACATCAGACAGGGTTAAGGCAATGGTATAAACTCCCAGCATTTCAAGTGAAAAGATTTTCCCCAATATCATGCGATCGGCTTGTCCGGCCAGAAAGGTCAACGCGGTTGAAATAAAGATCCACTTACCAAAAGAAATAAGTTCCTGAGCCGCTGTTTTATCCCAGCGGAACCGACTACGTTGTCCCGAAATAAGGAAATGGCTCCAAACCATGTGAACCAGTGTAGAAACCAATGTCCCCGCAACCAGGGCCCAAATCGATGGATGTACCCATGCCCAGGTGATCATGACTGACAAGGCGGTAAGTTGTGTAATCAGCTCCATAACCACTAGTTTTTTTACTGCCATATTGCGATAGCTGGTAAACAGTCCTGTAGAATTGAACCCGCTAATTACTGAAGTTAGTGCGATTACCGGAATTAACCAGATCAATTCCGGGCTTTTATAGAGTTGAGAGGCCGGATATGCGATGGCAACTGCCACTATCCAGATCCCCAACCCCCTTATCACTTGCATGGTCCACGCGGAATTAAGGAAGTCCGGGTCATTGCCCCGTTTGCTCCGGATGATGCTGGTGCCTACCCCAATATCGGAGAACAAACCCAAGCCCATAATTATAACGTTAACCAGGGACATCAGCCCGAAGAGATCAGGGTATAACAGGCGCGTCAAAATCAGATTGCTGCCAAACCGGAGGGCTTGGTTCAAGCCATAATTTGCAATAGTCCAAAAGGCACCTTGTGTGGCGACCTTTTTCAGTGCCTGCAAGTCAGGTTCGCTGGCTTCTTGGTTTGGAGATTGACTGTTGGTAGTTAACTTTTTGGTCTTCACATTATCACTCATGATAGCTTTTTAATTTTTAAGTAAAAACTTTATCCATAATGCATAATTTTTAATTTGAATTGCAAATTTTGGCTACCCACTTAAACCGGGACAACCTGTTGTTTCAACAAGTTAGAGAGAAGGCAACTCAACTATCCTTACTCTTTCCGGGTTCACCTTGATTGTTCATAGTCAAAAGTGTCCCGCCTTAAGTTGGCAGCCAAAATTTCATTGAATGTATAGCTGGCTAGTCATTGTCGAAGTGCAGGCAGTATAGTTTGTCAACGATGTTGCTGCTACCGTTTCAAGCGCCCTGCTTTTTTCAGATGGCACAGTGACATCCTCATAGGCACCAAATACATCCCCGGCAGGGCCAGCTAATTTATAATAAACAAACAGGTCATTACCGCAACCTAAAAAGTCTGCTAATTGTGCCTGAATCATTTGGTTTATACGATGGTCACCCGCAGCTCCTTCGGCAAGAGTCGAGCTGGAATTAACACTAAGATCAGGACCGCCTTCATACATTATACTTTTTAGGGCATAGTAATTTGCAAGGCTTTTGAACTGGATACTACTCCATACAACACCGCCATTGTATGCTGGTACAGCGGAAAATCCAGGCAAAATTTGGTTTAGCCCTGCTTGCAGTGATGTAAACAAGCTATCAATATCGGTGTAAGCAGAAGGAGTAGAAAAATAGGGCGCTCCGCCGATAGCATAAATATACTGATTAGGCGCTCCAAAATTTGCGTTAAGGTAACGCAGGGCATCTTGTGTTAAATAAGGCTGAACATATTGAGACATATAAACAGGTCGAATCGTAGTATCTTTTATTGCAGATGGCCCAAAAACATTTGCAAACAATTGACTAACTTTCAAAATTTGATGAGCGGCTCTTCGGTAGCCCCAATACCACTGATTGTTGATATTGTCGTAATTGAGCGTAGGATCCTTACGGGAAGTGACTTCAGCTACAGCTGCATCGGTATTGGCGGCTGTTTGAGAAAATGAACTATTCCACAGTTCGTTACTATATTCAACATAGACATGGATACCAGGGTTAAGGGTGTTTTTAATCAAGGTAGCCAGCTGTGTCACATAGTTATTGGGTGTTGCATCGTTCAAATCAACTTTATCAGGAATATTAATCCAGATATCTTTTCCGGACGCGTTAGCAAGTTGAATAACATATTCCCAAGCAATGCCTCTTGGATCCTGTTGCGTTGGGTCTGTTGAAAGTTTTCTGGCTGACCATAACGAGCCCGGATTACCATTGGTTAAAAGAGCTTCCATAACTCGTATAGTGCTAAAAGGTGACAATGCCTTTAAAAATTCAGAGGTGAAAACCTGAGTTGTCCCCATAGGATAGCCAGGACGCAATAATTGGAGATTCTGAATGCCATTGACTGTATTAGTAAAAGTAAGGGCGACCAGCGTATCCGTTGTCCCGACAATTACATCAGCGGAAGTGGTATTGGTTGCTGAATTATATATTATGTTCTGAATTTGGCAGCAGTTGTAGCCTTTCACTTTCGCCTGGCCCGTAAAGCTAAGTTTATAGGTGCCAAACATGCCAGGAAAGGTGGCGGTTAGTGGTCTATTAAGAGGGTCAGATGCATTTGTAATAAAATATACGCCAAAATCTGAAGTAGGCCATCCATTTGCATCAAGGGGAGCAGGATTGTTGGCGGGATCCCAAGGCACCGATAAAGTACCAAAGCCACGAGCCTGCTTCATGATATCAACAAAGGTTAGATCTCTATCACCCCAGTCATTAACCCAACTTATATCAATACCCATCTTGGAGCCGGCACTGCCACTTCCGGAAGCGGATGCGACTGTTATAGTGGCAGATTGGCTTGCTGTTCCACCTGTTCCTGTGCAAATCAATGTAAAGGGAGTCGTAGTTGTCAAAGCAGCTGTTGTAAAAGTGCCGGATGTGGGCTGCGTTCCCAACCATCCTCCTGAGGCAGTGCATGATGTCGCATCCGTTGATGACCAGGTTAATACAGATGTCGCTCTATTCGCTATTGAAGCCGGACTGGCACTTAAAGAGACAGTTGGTAACAGTGGCGCTGCTGCTACCTTGACTATCGCAGACTTAGACGTGGTGCCACCCGGACCTTTGCAAGTCAATGTATAAGTGGCTGTACTCAACAAAGTGGATAAAGTAAATACACCCGAGGTCGATTGACTTCCCGACCAACCACCGGAAGCTACACAAGATGTTGCATTAGTCGAAGTCCATTGCAGGACTGATGAGCCTTGATAGGCTATTGACGCAGAACTTGCTGTTAATGTTAGAACGGGTGGTGTGGACGTAGATGCCTGAACCCACAGTGTTGTAGAGGCTTTTTGTGTTCCTCTTGGGCCTGTACAGCTTATTCTGTAAGTTACTGCACTCTTTAACGCTGGCGTTACGAATGTTCCGGATGTGGATTTTGTTCCAGACCATCCTCCTGATGCCTTACAAGTAGTTGCATTGGTCGATGACCATGTAATAGTCCCGGTTGCTCCATAAGTGATGGTTGTTGGAGCTGCTACAATGGAAACAGTGGGTGCAGTAATAGCCGAAGCAGTTGTTGATAAAACAACAATAGCAGCAAGAAACATAAAGTTAATTACGTTTTGAATTTTCATTTTGGTTGCCTTTAAAGGTCTATAATTTTTTGTAGTTTGATGAATATGGCTTAAAGCCGCTGTTGCACTAACTGTGCTTATTACAGCTCAGCAAACTTTTGTAATTTTTTATGACGTTAACGAGTAAAAATGGCCTGTGCTGCTGAAAGATATGGAGTTAAGGCCATAACCGTCAAATATTCTGGCCAGCCATTAGGTTATGGTTTTCGACAATCAAGTTAACTGATTTTTGTAGATTCAGATGTGAATATTAAGAGTTCAGCTACTTTTCACCAACAATTCAAATGATTAACTTCTGTCTTGTAAGGTGTTTGGCTCAATGACTAAAAGCTTGGCTGTCTGTTGGTTTAAGTAAACTTCATGCGGAACTTTAGTGTCCATTTTTTTAAAGATACCTAAACAGGATGTAAGCAAAACCGATTAAGACTGAATCAAGATAAACGTTGTTTCAAGTAGGCTTGGGTTTAATTAGCAAACCGAATATTGTAGCACAGCACTTTAAGGTAACTCCCAAAAAATAACAACCCGGCCACAATTATTTTTATAAAATGCAAAAAACTTGATTTATTAGCACATTGGATTCATTCTGTTCAGTCAACTTCATTCCCTCGGCACATGAGACCGTCTTACGTGTAATTCTTTTGTCTTACTGCGTAGATAGTGCCGCTTGTTCATAATGCCGACTAAATCTATAGTCGTGAGTTGTCAGTGAGAAAGCAGATACTCAAGCGTTGTAACCAAATCGTTGAATAACAGCATAGACTTTTGTCCCATTCCAAAATCAGCTAAGCGTGTGAATTAAATAATGACAAAAAAACTATTACCATACGAAGTTTTACTGGTTACTTCTGCACTTGATTCAATTGGTTTGGCTCGATTCCCCTATTTGTTGTATAAGGCTGGCTGCCGCGTGACACTGCTGTCACCTCTTGGACTTGCAATAAACCGTTCACGCTTTGTAGCTTGTCATCTGCCCGCCTCAAACAATCTGGAAGCCAGTGTCCTGCATCTCAAGGAGGTGTTGAGTAAGCAAAGTCCGCCTTTTGCACAAGTGATAATCGGAGATGAACTGATTTTGGCTGCATTGGCTGAGCATCGTGGCGAAGCCTGGCTGGACAGCTGGTTTCCAGTTGACCATCGAACCAAGATAGTCGAAATAATATTATCCCAACATGCTTTTTATCACGAAATGGTAAACGCAGGTCTCTATATGCCGTATTCCAAGCTGTGTCAGGGTTGGATTGAGGTTGAAGCGGCTGTTAAGTGTGCGGTTTATCCGGTAATGCTGAAGTCCTCGCATGGGTGCTCGGGCTGGGCTGTCCGTAAAGTTTGTGAAAGTAGCGAACTTGAGCCAGCCTATGCTGGCTTGGCAGCAAATGATGAGCCATTGTTGGTGCAGCACTTTTGCGAGGGGGCACTTGGAGCGACTGATGTGCTTTTTGATCACGGTGTGCCAATGTGCTGGCAATCGTCTTATATGCTTGATAGCTGGCCAACGTCGATGTCCGCTTCCAGTGCACGAGTAGTGATGCAGCACCCAGATATTGAACATATAATCTCAGAGGTGGGGCGAATAACAGGCTTTCATGGTTTCGCCTCTGTTGACTGGATACAGGAGACCGCTTCTGATCGTATTTGTCTGCTGGAGATGAATCCGCGACCAACACCAAGTTACCATCTGGATCGATATTCCGGGGTTAGTTTCAGCCGTAGTTTGAACCAACTGCTATCGGGTCAACGCACTATTACGCCACCCAAGCCGGTTTCCCGGCCCGCACCGCTCATAAAGCTGTTTCCTCAAGGTCTGTATTGGGCGATTAGTAACCGAGACTTGCGCGGCTTTATTCTGTGCTGGAGTGATGCGCCGTGGAATGATCCCTTACTGCTGGTGTGGAGACCTGAGATATTTGGTCAAATGGTGGAACTGGGTGAAACCTGTAGACA
>JBAXXH010000050.1:0-24913 GCA_037127995.1 Methylococcaceae bacterium
TGTGCCTTTTTTTTAAACTGTACACTACTGTTGCCCCAAAATGAAGGGTGCCCTAATTTGATGCACACAAACTTACAAAAAACCAATGACGAATAGCAGGTAATTGCCACCACCCGCTATTCGTAAGCAAAAATACCTGGCTTAGAATGCCGGATTCATAGAACTTTGCGTTTTGATTATTCTTTTGCTTTCACCTTGAAACTGAAGATTTCGCGTGCTGGGTTGTTAACAGGGTCATATTCGAGTGCGCTGTTTTGTGCGTTGGCTGTAATGCCAATACTACGAATCGTGAGTGTTTCACCATCGTCGCTTACCTGCAAAGTGTTGTAGTTGAAGGTGTCTGGGCTGTAGAAATCTACTGCTGAAGGGCTTGTGCGGGCATTCAAATCATTCTCGCGTTTGATGTCCCGCAATCCGGGATAGCCTTGCAAACCGAATGGTTCGATTCCGGCTGAGGTTTGAGCAGTCACAAAACTATCGGCCATGGTTTTGATGCTGGTGAAGTCGTGATTGAGGAACAAATTCGGCCCCGTCGCGCCTACCGGCCCCGCTACAATTGCAAACGCATAAGGTACCTTAACGTACGACGATTGGTCTTCGGTAGCACCTGTTGCCGAGTAGGTCAGTTCATTAATACGGTTTTGGTGATCATCGGTAGCAAGGAATACGACGTTTGTGATCTTGTTATCGGCAATGAATTTAAGTAAATCATTACGTTCAGCGCGATAGCCACCAATCCAGGACTTACCGCCATCGCTGTTCACCGGGCTGTAGTTAGCAATATTGCCGCTGGTGTTGACGATACCGCTCAATGCGCCGCCGATAGGCCCAATCTGATCTATCGGATTGGAAACCGAGACGAACTTCCAAGTTGTACGAGTTGCTTGAGCGTCTAGGAGAGTTTGTTTCAGCCAGGCCAACTGGGTGGCACCCAAAATAGTCCGCCCAGGGTTGTTGGCACGCGGCGCAGTCGTATCATCAGCCGTGTTGCCTGTAGCGGGATTGGTCTTGAGACGAAGGTCGCGGTAACTGCGATCATCAACATTAATATAGATTACGTTCTTGCCCCACTGCTGTGCGAAGTAAAGTTGCTTACTGCCATGGCTGCGTGGATCAGAAGGCGCATTGATAGCACCATGGTCGGCAATCGGGTGATAGCTTAGGAAGGTATCCTGGAGCGTCAAGAAACCGAGCGACCGATTCATATAATCTGAGTCCGACGTGTTGGTGTCATTAATGTCGCCGGGATTACCCTTTCCGTTGGCGCGTGCGTCGACACCACGTCCAGTCGGCATATCTCTTCCCAAAAGTCCACCAACCGACCCGCCTGCAGGCGCACCGCCGTTGATGTACTGACGGTTCCCCAGTTCATGGTTGTCGTAGGTAGTGTAATTGCCCTGGGAAGCATAGAGGACCTGTAGGGAATTTTGTCCGCCGATGTTGACGGGCAAGAAGTTTTCGCGGTATTTCTTCGCGTAATCAGCCCTCAATTGTGCTTGGGTAGCGAATGTCGTTCCGGCTACTGGCACATCGTTCAGGCTGGCCGACGAACCCGATAGAGTCACCGAAGGCGAGTTAAGCCAAGAAGCACTGTTATTACCAAGTACGTTACTTGCATTTTCATAGATAGTATCACCAAGATTTATATAGAAATCCAAGTCTTGCGCAGGAATGGTCAGCGCCAAGGAGTAAGGACGCATGAGGCCATCATTGTCGCCACTGAACGCGAATTTCACGCTTTCACGCTCGTTGGCCGCAGGGGCTGTCTTAAATCTGCCGATGTTGCTTATTTCGTTGCTAGGTCCAACGAATCGGTAATAATAAGTTGTCTCGGGCTTAAGGTTACCTAGGTCAACTTTGGCTGTGTAATCCTTGGTGGGGTCAGTCGCTAAACTGGCAGAGGAAAGGATTTTGGAAAAACTGCTCTTGGTCGCTAACTGAAGGGTTAGATCGGTAGCAGCAGGCGCTACATCGTCCACGGCCCGTGTCCAAACAGTAGTACTTGTGCTAGTGGCATCACCTGCGGCGATGCCGGTAAAACTTAGGTTTGCATTCGCTAACGAGCAGCAGGCAAGCCAGAGACTAACGGAACCCGCTATTATTCCAAAAAAAAGTTGGTTTGAGTTTTTGTTCATGGTAACTATGACTCCTTATTTATTGTTAGGTTATTTTTGGAAAATTTGTTATTCCAAATGGTATACGAGCTACCCCTGTTCACGTTACAAAATGGATTGGATTTTTTATTGCTGACCTTTTTTACGTGTCATTTTTTCTATTGCTAACAGAGGATGTAAACACAATAATTGTGAAGTTTTGGAAGTATTTTGCTTCATTGATAAGACTGTCAAGCAATTTTTTTACGTTAAGGGGCGAAGATAATATAGTGCCTTTAAATGACAGTAGTATTAAAGGCAAATTACTGCTATGTGAAACATAATATTAAGGTGCTATCCCTAAAATAAGAATTGTTTGTTGATTTCACAATTAATAAGTAATTATTACAATGTGTTATCTGTATAAAGATGGTTGGTTTAGTCCAACAAGGTTTATCTGTCGCGATTTAGTTCATCGCTTCGATCCGATTTGGGTGGCGCGACAGATAAACGCTATTCGTTTAGCGGTGTTACGGCCAGCATGGCAGATGCGGTCTTGAGTCACCGAAGTCATGTCTAAGCTCTACAAATTACAGGGTTTTCAGGAGTTCTATCAACTAGTCTGGACATGGGTTGTAAGCACGCTATTGATTGGCCAGGCCTTGGAGTGGCATGAAGTGTAACGATGGGTTTCATAGTGATCACTGGTTGTGGTTCAGCCAATGGCAATATTCGAGAAAATTATGTCTACCAATTCGACCTAGTGCATGCCGCAAAGCTAGTGTTTATAAGGCACATTCGCCAAGCTTGCTTACATTCTATTTATAACTGAGCAATCTACATAATGGCCGTCAACGGCCCGTCAGTTTCAAAAAATATAGTTAATCCAGACGACTTTATTTTACCCTGAACAACTATCGCCAATCAGTTTTACAGCGTTATGAAACATGATCCAATTTTGCTTCCATGACTTATAAAATCCGGTGGCAACAATTAAAATATCCTTTAGAAACGCTGGTTAATTTGATCAATAACCTTCTTTAATGGACAGTTTACAGTTTGTACACTGTTATACATTTTATACTGTGATATTACTCATTTCTGATACTTTCGGCCTTCATTATTCCTTAACCTCCCTGACATCATTCTGTCATCAGTCGTTGCTATTATCCTAAGCTTATCAAACCAGTTTAGGAGCCATAACCATGCGCAACATTTTTAAAAATTCCCGATATTTTTCGCGCTCTACCTGTCTTACTGCGGCATTTTCAGCTTTATCGCTACTATTATCACTGACAGCCCGCGCTGAACTCAGCAGCGTACCAGTGCTGGAACAAGGTATACAAATCGGCGATTTGGCACCCGGACGCGCCATAATCTGGAGCCGTTCCGATCGCCCTGCCCGGATGTTTGTGAAATATGCCTTTAATGAACAATTTACCGATGCCGTTACGATCCGTGGCCCTTATGCGATGGATGGCAATGATTTCACGGCAAGGCAAGACTTGGTCAGCCTTCCAGACGGGTCTGATGTTTTCGTAAAAGTCTGGTTCGAAGACCTCACCAATGCCCGTGGCAAAAGTGACGAGGTCACCGGACATTTTCATACCTTAGGCAAACATGACGACATTCGCTTTGTCTGGGGTGGCGATACCGCTGGTCAAGGCTGGGGCATTAATGAGAGCTTTGGCGGCATGAAAATCTATGAAGCCATGCGTCAGGTTGAACCATTGTTTTTTATTCACAGTGGCGACAACATCTATGCCGATGGCGTCATCAAGCCCAGCGTAGTCGCAGAGAACGGTCAAGTCTGGTATAACCTGGTTACACCCGAAGTCAGTAAAGTCGCCGAGACTCAAGCCGAATTCCGTGGTCGCTACAAATACAATTTGCTGGATACCAATCTGCGTCGCTTCAATGCCGAAGTTCCACAAATCTTGCAATGGGACGATCACGAAGTAGTCAATAACTGGTCTGATTCCAAGGATCTGAGCAACGATAGCCGTTATACAGTGAAGGATGTGCCTTTGCTTGTGGCCCGCGCGTCTAAAGCTTTCCATGAATATGCGCCGCTACGTCCTCACAATGCCGAAGAATCAGAGCGTGTTTACCGGAAAATTTCTTACGGCAAACTGCTAGATGTTTTTGTACTGGATATGCGTGCTTACCGTGGCCCCAATACTGCCAATCTTCAGGCGCAACAAAGTGTAGAAACCGCCTTCCTTGGTGACGTGCAAGTAGCTTGGTTGAAGAACGAACTTAAACACTCTTATGCTACCTGGAAAGTTATTGCCGCAGACATGCCAATCGGTCTTAATGTGGCTGACGGCGTTGATGCTCAAGGCAAGGCTCGCTGGGAAGCCATCGCCAATGGCAACAACGGCCCGGCTGCCGGACGCGAACTTGAGCTTGCGGGCTTGTTCAGTTACATCAAACATGAACATGTCAATAACATTGTTTGGCTGACTGCCGACGTTCATTATGCGGCCGCTCACTATTACGATCCGAGCAAAGCTCAATCCAAAGACTTCACGCCATTTTGGGAGTTTGTGGCTGGTCCTCTGAACGCAGGTTCTTTCGGCCCTAACAGCACTGACGGCACTTTTGGTCCGCAAGTAGTATTCTCCAAGGCACCTCCAGCCGGCCAAGTCAATTTGTCGCCTTTTGCCGGTTTGCAATTCTTCGGCGAAGTCAACATTGACAAAAACAGCCAAGCGCTAACGGTAGATCTGAAAGATATTAACGGAACCTCCGTATTTAGCAAAACCCTAGCTGCCGAACCGGGACAGGATCACGATTGATAAATAACTGCCGGGGCGGCAACGTCCCGGCAACTGTTTTCTATCCACCCACTTAAAACTGCTTGATCGCGAAGATGACAACACTTACAGCCTGTTCACTGTGCAGAACCATAAAGTGAGCAACGATCCGGTAACTGTTGAAGGCGGTCAGCTGTTACTAATGTCACAACCAGCGCCGAAGCACGACGACGGTGATGGTCATGATGATGGTGATCACAAGTAAAGACTGAAGGAGATCATCCTACCCGCATTCGCTCATTAGGGCGAACGTAGGTAGGGAATTGGACAGCCAACGCGCGACGGCTTCTTGCCACCGCGCGTTTTCTTTTGGAACAAATCCATGAGCACTCTCAAGATACAGGGAATGCAACCCTTATTTTATACGCCGTTGACTATGTTTAAGCTGGAGGACGCGGATTCCCTAAATGACCTATTGCTAACGGAAATTGCTGCCCGTTGGGCGGATTCACCGGGACTGGATCGCAGTAATTGACGTGGATGGCACTCGGATGACGATTTTTTTGAACGTACCGAACAAGGGGTGCCAAGATTTACGCGTGTATATCCTGGAAGCGGTTCAGGCCTGTACCATGAATGTCTCGCCGGACTTTAATTTTTCTCGCTACGCAATTCAGGCTGAGGGTTGGATCAATGCACTTGGACGCGGCGGTCTAAATACGCAGCATGATCATCCTGCCTGGGTTTGGTCTGGCTGCTACTACATTAATGTGCCCGATGGCGATAAAGATCTGAGCGGCAACATCGAATTTTTCGACACCCGAACCAATGAACGCACCTTAACAGTAGATGGCGCAGCCTACTTCGTTAGCAAGTTCGTCATGAAGCCGCGAGCCGGGATTCTATTGATGTTTCCGTCCTATTTGCGGCATTGGGTTTATCCCAACGAGAGCGAAGAGGAGCGCGTGACGGTCGCCTTTAACGCCCGCTTTATAAAAACCTCCCGTTCTTGATTTCTTAGTGGTGGTGAGCAATCTGCAAAATCGCATACGTCATCGTAAACTGTGAGGCATTCCTTCTTAGGAACACTTATGAAATAAGATCGCCAAGCTTCGACTAAACAATGTGAATCCATGCAAAAGGTCAAGATTGCCTGGATTTGGTTTTTCTCCATCTCACAAACTTGTCCCGCCTCAAATAGAAAGCCTGAAAAAAAGGGCTCTTCGACCTTGCATACATAGAACATCAAACACGCCAGACTTTCTGGAATAGCCAGAATGATTCGTTGTTGAGTGAGTAATGAAGGCACCAGTTTTTTTCTCTTCTCAAATTAAGTGATTTTATCTGGTGAAATTTTTAAGCAGGACTGTCCATTAAAGAAAATGAAACGTATTAAATCTGGATGCAGAATATTTCGATGGGCACACAGATAAATTCCATGTCGTAAAATTGCTTGCCGTAAAGCGGACGGTCGAGAATGACTCCTCTTGGCCGATTTTTGCCTCCAACGCAGCACTATTTACTGTTGATGCTACGTTTGCTTCTGGTATTAAATTTAGCGGCTTCTAAACCCGGTCTTTTTTAGAATCTTTGTACTGTATAGCACTTCAGATCCTTGATTATAGTCGCCCAGCAAGTCAGTAATCTGACGGATTTGTTGATCAACATCCATCTGGGTTTTGCCATGAACCATGGCAAACAGGTTATAAGGCCATTCTGGAAGGTGTCGTGGACGGTGGTAACAATGGCTGACAAATTCCAGTTGCCCGACTTGCAGACCCAACTTGTCAATAACCTCATCGGGGACATTCCACACAGTCATGCCGTTAAAACGGTAACCCAGTTTATAGTGATTGGGCACTGCGCCAATGCGCCGAATAATACCTTGTTCCTGCATGGCGGCCATGCGTGTCATGACGATTTCAGCGGTTAAGCCCAGTTGTTCGGCAATACGCTGGTAAGGTTGTGGCGATAGCGGCAAGCCTGCCTGGGTGGCATGCATAATGGCCAGATCTGTTTCATCAAGTGTAACCATCAGGCTTCCAGTTTTAAGCCAACAAAATATTCGTTGATTTTGGGCATGTTATAAACCGTTAAGCCGGTTTGTTGTTCTATCGCGGTAAGAGTTTGCCGGATTTGTTCAGGTGTTTCTGTCGCTATCACAAACCACATATTTAGGTTATGGTTACGCGCGTAATTATGCGCCACTTCAGGAAAGGCATTGATGATGTCAGTGACTTCATCAAAACGCTTGGATGGCGCTTTAACCGCAGCCAATGTTAAGGCACCGCCCATCAGTTCGGCGTGATAAAGCGGGCCGAAACGGGTTAACGTGCCGTTATCCAATAAAGCCTGCAAGCGTTTAATGAGCGCCTGTTCAGTTAACCCCAGTTGGACGGCAACCTCTTGATAAGGCGCGTCACCGATAGGGAAACCGGTTTGCAGGGTATTGATAATGCGGCGATCTATTTCATCCATGTGTCAATGATCTGGAGTCGGTGGGTTGATAAATGGCACCGCGTTGTTTAAAGCAGCGGCGACTGAATAAAATTTTCCGGTCAAACCCCGCCAAACCACAGGCGGTGTTGAGCTGTTCCAGTTGCTCTAAGACCGTGGCCCGGTCTTTGCCATGAATCATGCAGTACAGATTGTAGGGCCATTCGGCATGTCGGGGACGTTGATAACACAGCGTTACAAAAGCAAACTGGCTGAGGTGTCCGCCCAGTTGTTTAACAAGATTATCGGGGATATTCCACACAATCATGGCGTTGGCGCGGTAACCCAGTTGGTTATGCTTGACGATCACCCCCATGCGTTTAATCAGGCCGTTTTGTTTAAGGCGGGACAGGCGTTCAAGCACTTCCACTTCTGGCATGGCCAGAGCCGCGCCTATTTCAGTGTAGGGCCGACGGCAAATAGGGAGCCCCAACTGCACCCGTTCCAGCAGTTGGCGGTCGCGGGCGTCAAGCATTATGAAACTCCAGTTTAAAACCCAAATCAATAAAAAAGTCATCCAGCAAAGGCAATGACATGGTTTTGTAACCGGTTTCCTGCTCTATAGCATTAAGTACCGCTTGTAAATGCGCGGCATCCGCTGCAATCGCCACAAACCAGAGGTTAAACGTGTGTTCACGTTCGTAATTATGATTGACTTCAGGGTGGGCGCTGATTTTATCGGCAACGGCCTGTAGTAGTCGCTGAGGAACCGCCATCGCCACCAAGGTGCTAACACCCAGTTGGTTAGGTGGAATGATCGGGCCTATGCGGCTGATAAAGTGCTGATCGCTTAATTCGGTTAATGCCGATAATACGTCATCTTCACTGACGCCCAACTGATTGGCAATGTCCAGATAGGGGCGAGGTGACAGTGGGAAATCACGCTGAAAGTCGTTCAACAAGCGTTGGTATAATGGGGTCAACATCCGTTTATAAACCTGTTTTATGTGCCCGTGCGCTAAAAAATATACCGTTGGGTTTTTGAGCGGGCAGACGGGTGATTTCTTGCAAGGTGTCGGTGTCGTAAACAACCACTTGATTGTCATCCCTTACCGCAACCCAGACTTGTTCGCCGCGTGGCGTAAATTCCATGTGCAAAACCGCTTTACCGGGCGTCAGGTTTTTAATTAGCGATAAGTCTTTAACATCGATCACTTGCAGTTGATTATTATCGGGCATGGCAAAATTGACCCACACTTGCCGTCCGTCCGGTCGGGCCATGACAAAAACCGGTTGGCCGGGAACCGGTATGGCTTTAACGAGTGTCCAGTTTTGTTTGTCGAGAACCAACACTTCGTGCTTGCCGATAGCCGGAACAAAAACATAGTCGCCCGCTACCGCCCAACCTTCCAGATGTGGCATTTTATAAACGGGGAGTTTTTCATCAGTCTTAACGTAGTCGGGCAGGATACGTTTCACCCCCGCTTGAGTGTTCCATAAATCCAGTAAGGCCATGCCGCTTTCACCAAATAAACCGGCAATATAATAACGGCCATCGGGTGAAATTAAGGCATCGTAAGGTAGTTTGCCAATGTTTTTGAATTTTTCAATCATCGGCTTTTTGGGGTTTTTCATATCCAGCGTCCAGATTTCACCGGCATCAAATAAACTAAACACAAAACGCTGTCCAGGGGCATCCACCAAACCAACGACTTTAGAAAGTTTACCGTCACCGTAATCAGCCGGAATATCGGCGACCTGTTCCAACGTGTCCGAGGAAAACACTTTAACGCCGCCAGGGGTGTAATTGGACACGGCGATTAACTTGCCATCTTGAGAAATCCCCCCGCCGATGCTGTTGCCCGCCTGAACAATGCGTTTGTCGAGTTTATCCTGCAACAGATCGATTTTACTCAATCCGCCATCCCGCCCAAAAATATAAGCATAACGCTGATCGCGGGAGAATACGACCGATGCATGAGACAAATCGCCCAGTTTATCGATTTTGGCTAACTGCTTGTGTTCGGTGGTATTGATGATGAGCGCGGCCCCGTCTTCGCGTTCAATGACGATACCTAAATCGCCGGTGGCACGCAGTTCTGCCAGTGTGTTGAAGGATAATAAGAAGCCCAGGAGTGATAAAAATTTGATCATAAAAATGTGTTAATAATGAAAACGGCAGCCGATAACTTTAAGTACGTCATCGGTAATTTCATAAACCAGGCGGTGCTCGCTATCAATGCGTCGCGACCAGCAACCTTGCAGTTGATTTTTCAATGGCTCCGGTTTTCCAATCCCGGAAAATGGCGTACGTTGTATATCTTTTAATAACTGATTAATTTTTCTGAGCGTTTGTTTATCAGTTTGTTGCCAATACAGATAATCTTCCCAGGCGTCATCCGTAAACAGGATATTCATTCCTCAATCAATTCCTTTTGCATCAGTTTTCCGTTTCGTGCCTTGTCCAATGAGCGTAGCAGTCTTTCCGCATTTGCGGGATTCGATAATAAATAATGCGTTTCTTGCCATGCGTTAAAGTCTGCCAATGACAAAATAACTACATGGTTATTGTCCTCACGGTTGACGATGCAAGGCTCATGGTCTTGACAGGCTTTTTGGCAAAGCTGGTCAAAATTCTGTTGGGCTTCTTTAAAAAAAATGCTTTGCATAAAGATTTCCTAACTGGCTGATGATTGTGTTTTTCTATTTAACTTCATTTTGTCGATTGCATAAAATTAATTTTAATGATTACCCTTACGTAAAATCCCAACCAGCCACAACGCCTCATCCTGATTCAGGAACGGTTGCCACGGAGGCATAGCCGTGCCTTTGCGGCCATTAAGAATCGTTGCAACCAAAAACTCATCCGGTTTTCCGGTTAAGTTTTCAGGCAGTAACGCAGGCCCCATGCCACCTTGTAAGGTTAAGCCGTGACAGGCACCGCAATCATTTTTAAGCAGATCGCGGAGTAGGGTTTGTCGCTCTGGCGAAGGTTCGGTAGCCAAACCGGTTTGCAGTGAACAAAGCAGGGTCAGGCACAGTAACAATTGCATCGATTTCATAAGCACGAAACTTTATTTTTTAACATGTTGGTTATTCCGGCCAAGCCATAAAATGTAGGGGCAAGCCCTTGCGTAACGATTATTATGGTTTTAAGCCCGCATAATAAGCGGCTACATTGGCAATGTCGTCATTGCTTAATGAACCGGCAATGGCATTCATAAGGTCAGATTTTCGGGTTTTATCGCGGTATTGTTCCAGCGCTGATTTCAGGTAAGCAAAATCACGTCCTGCCAACGGTGGAAACGGTGCATCGGCTGACGGCTTATTAATGCCGTGACATTGCGAACACACGGCGGCTGCTCTGGCCTGACCGGCATAAATACTCGCGGCATTAACACTCTGGGCGGACAGCAGCCCCAGCATTAATGCGCCTGGAAGTGCCATGAGTCTCATTATTTCGCCCCTTTCGTTTCGCTATCGCGCTTTGCCAAGTCGTCAGGTGACAGACCCCGTGTCATGTATCTGACCCGACCGTGAGAGAAGATACCCGCCGGGCTTTCCATCGCAATGGAGGCCACTTTTTGTAAAGAGGTCGAGTCATAAACAACGACTTCGTCACCGCTGTAGCCCGCGCTGATATACAAGAATTTACCATCGGCGCTGTATTCAGGAAAATAAGCATGGCCGCCTACATCCAAAGTTTTAACCACTTCCAGGGTTTTCTTGTCGATCAACTGAACGGTGCGGGCACGTCTGTCTTTAGAGATAATGTCCACGGCGATATAAGGCGCATTGGCATGGGCAGCTGGCGATTCGGTGCCGCCGGAGACGGGCACTTGTTTAACCACTTCCATTTTGTCCAGATCCCAGACGCTGACGACCATTTTATCGCAATCGCCAAAATTGGTGCCAAAGCCCAAAGTACGACCATCTACTTCAACTGCCGCGCCGCCGCCAACATGAGGTACGCAACCGGCTTCAAGTTTTTTGATGATTTTGCGTTCTTTTAAATCAATCGCAGTGACGATGCTGTCGTCATAAGAGGCGACCATCAACTTGCTGCCGCCATGCGATAAAAAGGCGTCATGCAGGTGGCGGCCCACATTTTCAATTTTGGTGACCGGAAAGCCCTCTTTCAAATCAACCACCCAGACCTGACCGGCATTTTCCAGGGCAATCGCAAAAATATCGGCAAACGGTGTGCCGATGATCATGCCTGAATCCGATGAGACCATTTTACCGTCCGGATCGATGCCTTCCAGTTCAAAGGTTTTTAAGGGTTCCAGCGTTTTGGCATCAAGAATGACGGCATTGTGCGGCACATAAGAGCCTGCCATGATGTATTTGCCATCGCGGGAAACACCCAGCCCCGGGCCGTTGAATCCGGTTTTGACGCTGCGCACGATTTGCATGGAGTACAGATCGACTTTAAATATTTCGGCGGTGTCATTCTTCACATAAGCCCAGCGCGGATTGGCGGGGTCATAATCGATAATATGCGCGGCAGTACCGGTTGCGACTTCACCGATTTGTTTATGCGTGACACTGTTGATGAACACCGCTTTTGAACCGGAACCACGCCCGTATTTGCCCCGTGCCGCGACACCGATAATATTATTGATGTCGTCGATTTGATAGGTCGGTTTGGCGGGCAGGGTACTTTCGTCTTTAACGTACACTTTGATTGATGCTTTGATATCATCAATTGTCCAGGCCGGGTTGGCCATTTTTGGAGTGGTTTGTAAATGTTTAACCAAGCCGCGAATTTCATCATCCGATAAACGCCCGTAAAACGGAGGCATTAAGGTGTCAAAGCTGCCGGTCATGATAATGCTGCGTAATGCTGTAGGGCTGCGGCCTTTCAGGCTTTCTGCATTTAATCCGGGCGCAATAAATCCGCCATGGTCTGAGCCGTGGCAACTGGCGCAATTTTCTTCGTACAGTTTATGCATTTTTTGGGCATCATCGGCAATTGCCGGTGCGCTTAACGGTAACAGAAGAGCGGTTAAACTGGTGATGACTGATGTGGACAGAAGCTTTTTTGTTGTTTTCATTCTTATAGACCCCAAGTAGTATTGAATCAATATTATCTTGTCTGGCTGAAAAGCTCAAGTTTGATTTTAATTTTTGGTTAATAAAAGAAATTTGGCTACCCACTTAAAGAGGGACATTTTTTTGTAGGGGTAGGCTTTACGCATGCACTTTAATGCCACGATGTTAGCAGGGCAACCGCAAGGGATTGCCCCTACAACACACGGATATCGTTACATAAAATGGCTACCCACTTTAGTCAGGACAAAAATACCGGCGTTAGGCCTGGCGGGTTTATAAAACCTGCCAAGTCTGTCCGGTGTTAAGTTGAAGCTTAAACTGATTTACCGTGCTGTGCAGGGACATCACGCTTTGTTTGGCCGGTATACAGTTGTCTGGGGCGGCCGATTTTTTGATCGGGATCAGCGATCATCTCGTCCCAGTGTGCAATCCAGCCGACGGTTCTGCCCATTGCAAACATGGCGGTGAACATATTGGTAGGTATGCCTAAAGCGTGAAATACAATGCCTGAATAAAAATCGACATTGGGGTAAAGTTTTTTCTGTATAAAGTAATCATCTTCAAGAGCGATACGCTCAAGTTCAAGGGCTAATTTAAACAACTCATCATCATGTAAACCCAACTCTGTAAGGACTTCATGACAGGTTGCACGCATTAATTTGGCGCGTGGATCATGGTTTTTATAAACACGGTGACCAAAACCCATCAATCGGAACGGGTCGTTTTTATCTTTGGCCTTGGCTATGTAAGCAGGGATACGCGAAACATCACCAATTTCTATCAGCATGTTGAGTACGGCTTCGTTAGCGCCGCCGTGAGCAGCACCCCAAAGACAGGCAATCCCCGAGGTAATGCACGCATAAGGATTGGCACCACTGGAACCTGCCAGGCGGACGGTTGAGGTGGAAGCGTTTTGTTCATGGTCGGCATGAAGAATCAAAATTCTGTCCAAGGCGCGAACCAATACCGGATTGGGAATAAAATCATCGCACGGTGTCGCCAGCATCATACGCATAAAATTTTCCACGTAACTTAACTTGTTTTGCGGATACATAAACGGCAAGCCCGTGCTGTATTTATGACACATGGCCACGATAGTCGGTACTTTGGCAATCAGGCGAATGGCGCTAATGTCGCGATCTTTTTTGGACTTTATATCCAGCGCGTCATGATAGAACGCTGACAAGGCACCCACCACGGCAACCATAATGGCCATCGGGTGGGCATCGCGACGAAAGCCTTTGAAGAAATTGGTGAGCTGATCATGCACCATGGTGTGCATTGTGATAGTGCCTTCAAACTCCTGCATTTCTGCGTTGTTGGGCAGCTCACCATTCAGCAATAAATAGCAAACTTCCAGAAAGGTACATTTTTCTGCCAGCTGTTCAATAGGGTAACCACGATAAAGTAATACCCCTGCTTCACCATCTATGTAAGTGATAGTAGAGCTGCAACTGGCAGTAGACGTAAAGCCGGGATCATAAGTAAACATGCCGGTCTGTTTATACAGCGTCTCGACATCAATGACATCGGGGCCGGTAGATCCAGATAAAATAGGTAACTCGCATAAAAGCTGAGCGTTCTCGTTTAAGGTCAGGCTACGTAGATTGGTCATGGCTTTTCTCTCTGGATTAACAACGGAAAGGCACTATCATAACGCAGGTTTGGCTCAAGGGTGAACTACATTAGCGATGGCTTGCTTTGCCAATTCAGTTACTTTAGCCCAGTCTTTTGACTTTACCGCATCCGCCGGGACTAGCCAGGAACCACCCACACAAGCGACATTACTTAAGCTTAAATAGGCGCTGTAATTTTCGGGTGAAATGCCGCCGGTCGGGCAAAAAGTAGCTGATGGAATAGGGCCGGCAATGGATTTTAGCATCGGTATGCCGCCTGCTGCTTCAGCGGGGAAAAATTTAAAATGATCCAGGCCGTATTCCATGCCCAACATCAGTTCTGACAGGCTTGATATGCCTGGAATCAACGCAATATTTCCCGCTTTAGCCGCCGCCAGTAACGTGGGTGTTAAACCGGGACTAATGGCAAACACCGCACCCGCTTCTTCAGCCGCTTTTAATTGTTCGGGTGTCGTAATCGTGCCGGCACCGACAATCGCCTCTTTAACTTCCTGACTGATAAGTCTAATGGCTTCCAGTGCAATCGGTGTGCGCAGTGTAATTTCCAGTACTTTAATGCCACCGGCAACCAAGGCTTTTGCCAAAGGCACAGCGTCATCCAGATTTTGAATGACCATCACAGGCATAACAGGGCCCGCGTTTAAAACGTCGGTAGGTTGGATTTTCCAGTTGTTTGTGTTCATAGGTTTACTTTTAAGTTAAGTTTTTGTTTGTAGGCTGGGTAGAGCGATAGCGAAACTCATCGTATGGACGATTGATTGGGATGGGTTTCAGCTAGCGCCTCTACCCATCCTACGCGCTAAATCCACATCGATAAACCGTTAATGATGCTGTCGCTCAAGTTCTTTAAGCATTTCTGCCCGCAACATCGCATTCATCCGTGCTTGATAGCCTTTGCCTTTTGACTTCAACCACAACAAAACGTCTGTATCTACACGCACGGTAGTGGCTGTTTTTGTTGGCTTGTAATAAGGGTTGCGCACTGCATTTTGCCAAAACTCTTCGGTCAATGGTGGAATGTCACTATAATCAACTGCCTCATCCGGCATCGCCTTTAATGCTGCTATTTCTGCCTGTTGTTGCTCGGTCAACGCAACGGTTGGATTGAGTGAAAAATGCGATTCATTTAATGGCTTGTTCATAACGTTTCCTCTCTTTAGAATCCGCCCGTCTTGCGGAGATAATTCGAATAATTTCTGTATTGTTGTTTTCTTCAAGGGTATGTGCAACAAGCAAGAATAAACAGCCATCAACCAGACCAATAGTTTGCCACCGGTATTCGCCATTTTCGATGCGATCTTGAGAGGTCAGTGCAAACGGGTCGGCAAATATTCGTGCCGCCAGTTCAAAACTGACCTGATGTTTTTTTATGTTAGCAGCCGCTTTTTGGCTATCCCATGCAAACTTTATCATTTTTAGGCTCGTCGTTAAGTCAGTTCCAGAAACTTACTGTGTTTGGCACTGAATTTCGGCATCCGAGATGACGGTTAATCTCTTTAATCGGGCGGTTGCGAAAGGCTCAAAAAACAATACCTAATCCACCAAAAATAGATTAGACGCGCCTGTTTCAGCAGAAGAGGCACCTAAACGGAAGCCGCCAAACATCTCGCGTCCCATGCCATAATGGTGATTTTTAGCGGAATTGGGTACGGGAATTCGGGCATTAAATTCATCCTCGCCAACCAAGACATCAATATGACCGGTTTGCAGGTTCAGGGAAATAATATCGCCATCGTGTACTTTGGTTAACGGGCCGCCGACTTCACATTCCGGACATATATGAATGACTGAAGGCACTTTACCGGAAGCGCCTGACATGCGGCCATCAGTCACCAAGGCAACCTTGAAGCCTTTGTCTTGCAGAACACCCAAGGGTGGTGTCAGTTTATGCAGTTCCGGCATCCCATTGGAACGGGGGCCCTGAAAGCGAATAACCGCGACAAAATCTTTTTCCAGTTCACCGCGTTTAAAAGCAGCCAGCATATCTTCCTGGTCATCAAAAACAATAGCAGGTGCTTCAATTATTTGATGATCTGGTGATACGGCAGATAGCTTGGCAATGCCACGTCCCAAATTACCGTGCATTACATGCAAACCGCCGCCGGTGGCAAAGGGTTTTTCGACAGTGCCGAGAACGTTGGTATCCAAAGAGGTATCGGGGACAGGTTCCCAGGTTAATTTATTGTCAATCAGTTTGGGTTCCTGGCAGTAGTTACCCAAGCCGCGTTGATCGGCAACGGTTATAACATCTTCATGCAAAAGACCGTTTCTTAGCAGTTCAGCAATTAATACGCCCATGCCGCCAGCCGCTTGAAAATGGTTAACGTCAGCCGGGCCGTTGGGATAGATTTTTGCGATTAACGGAATTACTTTGGAGAGCTTGTCAAAGTCGTCCCAGTTAAGCACGATACCGGAGGCACGGGCAATCGCGATTAAGTGCATGGTGTGATTGGTTGAGCCGCCCGTTGCCAACAAACCAATAACCGCATTGACGATGGCTTTTTCGGAAACGACATGGGCAATCGGGCGATAATCGTCACCCAGCGCGGTAAATTTTAAAACCTGTTTGGCCGCCGCGATGGTCAGTTCATCACGTAACGGTGTGTAAGGGTTAATGAACGAGCTGCCGGGCAGGTGCAAGCCCATAATTTCCATCATCATCTGGTTGCTGTTTGCAGTACCGTAAAATGTACAAGTGCCAGGGCTGTGGTAAGACGCGGATTCTGCTTCAAGCAACTCTTTACGACCAATTTTACCGGTCGCGTAATCTTGGCGTGCACGGGCTTTTTCTTTGTTGGTCAAGCCGCTGGGCATGGGGCCGGCGGGGATAAAGATGGCCGGTAAGTGACCAAAACTTAGCGCTCCAATCAGTAGTCCGGGGACAATCTTGTCACAAACGCCCAAGTACAAGGCACCGTCAAACATGTTGTGGCTCATGCCGACTGCGGTGGCCATGGCAATCAAGTCACGACTGAATAATGACAGTTCCATGCCTGGCTGGCCTTGGGTAATGCCGTCACACATAGCCGGAACGCCGCCGGCAACCTGGGCGACACCGCCCGACTCTTTAATGGCCGACTTGATTAAATCAGGGGCATCTTTGTAAGGTTGATGAGCCGACAGCATATCATTGTAAGACGTGATGATGGCGATGTTGGCTTTTTGGTTGCCGGTTAAATCGGCTTTCTCGGTGGCGCTACAGGCAGCAAAGCCGTGAGCCAAATTACCACAACCCATTCCTGAACGGATAGGGCCGTTTTTGGCGATAGCATCAATATAATTCAGGTAGGCTGAGCGGGTTTTATGGCTGCGCTCAATAATGTCTTGTGTCACTTGTTCAATTACAGGATGCATGTATATTCCTCTAGGGTTCCGCGAATGATAAATTTTTGGTAACTACTCAGTAGCAGTCAGTTTTGTTTATATAACACGGATGGGATTGATATCAGTCAAATCCGTGTTATCGGCGTGTTATTTTTAACGGCCGGGCGTTACTTTATTCTTCCCAGGCCCGGCCATCCCTGGCAAGCAAAGCAACTGAGGCAACTGGCCCCCAAGTGCCGGCAGGGTAGCGTTTGGGGGTGTCTTTATAATGATGCCAGGCGTTTTGTATGGAATCAACCCAGGTCCAGGCTTGTTCAATTTCTTCGCGGCTAAGAAACAGCGTCGTATTTCCACGCATGGCTTCCAGTATCAGTTTTTCATAGCCACCAAAAATACGGCTTTCTTTAAAGGTATCAGAAAAGCTCAAATCCAGTTTGGTTTTTTGCAGCTTAATGTGCTCATCAATACCGGGTATTTTATTAAGCATTTCAATTTCCACACCTTCATTCGGCTGTAAATGAATAATTAATTTATTGGGTGGCAGTTCACGAAAGCTGTCTTTAAAGATGTTGTGCGGCAACTGTTTAAAGTAAACCACAATTTCAGTGCGTTTTCCGGTTAAGCGTTTGCCCGTGCGCAAGTAGAACGGTACACCTGCCCAACGCCAGTTATCAATATCAACACGCAAGGCGACAAAACTTTCTGTCGTGCTTTCCTTATTTGCGCCGTCTTCTTCAAGGTAGCCGGGTACGGCATTGCCTTTGATGTAACCTGCGCTGTATTGGCCACGAACCGTTTTTTCTTCAACGTTGTTGCTGGTAATGGGACGCAGCGCTTTAAGGACTTTTATTTTTTCATTGTGGATGCTTTCAGCTTCCAGATTGACCGGCGGTTCCATGGCAATAAAGGTCAGAATCTGTAACAGGTGATTTTGCAACATGTCACGCAACTGTCCGGTTTTATCAAAATAATCCCAGCGACCTTCAATACCTACTTCTTCAGCGACGGTGATCTGAATATGATCAATGGTATTGTGATTCCAGTTAGTGGTGAAAATTGAATTGGCAAAACGCAGCGCCAATAAATTTAACACAGTTTCCTTGCCCAGGTAATGGTCTATACGATAAACCTGTTTTTCGTTGAACACGCTTGCGACTTCATCATTGATTTCTTTTGATGATGTAAGGTCATGACCGATGGGTTTTTCCATCACCATGCGCGAGCTTTCAGTTAAAACGCCCGATAGAGCGAGTCCCTGGCAAATATTTTTAAACAAAAAGGGCGCTACAGCAAAGTAATTGACCATGATTCTGGCTTGCTGATCAATCACGGCATTTAATTGCTTGTATTGATCCGGCTGGGTCAAATCTATTTTTAAATAGGAAAGTCGGGCCGAAAATCGCTCCCACACAGCAACATCAATTTCATCACTTAAAAAATCCTGCAAGCTTTTATGGGCGATATCAATAAATTCAGTGCTGGTTATTTCATGCAGGTCAACCCCGATAATACGGGTGTCAGGTTCGATAAAATTAGCATTTTCAAGGCGATACAACGAAATGATCAGCTTGCGTTTCGATAGGTCACCTAGTGCACCATAAATGACTAAATCACAGGGGGTATATGTTTTATTGGCTTTCATGAGTTTTTCGTCGAGTAAAAAAATATTGACTGGTGTAGAAGAAACGCAAATTTAATGCGATATATTAGGGTTTTATTATCGCAGAATTTGCAGCAAGATGCTGTATTGATTGCAATGCCTGGCTGTGCTGTAGAATCGGAGGCGATTGCAATAGCATCAAAACCATACAACATTAAGAGTTACAGCAAGAAATTTTGTCAGACGCAAGGTTACGGCTGGCATGTTGAGGCAATAAAAGTGGTAGCAGGGTGCGCATCGCGCACCACAACCATGCCAGAGACATAAGCCCAATAGGCACCCGAAAATATAATAGATTTTAGCGCAAATAAAACCGTTTAGTGGATGCGGTTTTAGGTGCGCGATGCGCACCCACTTTTATGGTAGCGATTCACTATTGAAGCTTAAGCAGTGTTTATTATGAATCTTGCCGTGTCGTGATTCGTTACTTAATCACAGAGTCGTGCAGCAGGAAAACGACAACTAAAACTACTGCCTTTGCCTATTTCGCTGGTGATAATCAAGTCGGCTTCGTGACGCATGAGTACATGTTTAACAATAGCCAGGCCCAAGCCGGTTCCGTTCACTTTCTTGAGGCGCTTGGTTTCAACCCGGTAAAACCGTTCAGTAATTTTGGGGATGTCGGATTTTTCAATGCCTTCGCCCTGGTCATCAACGGCCAGTATGATAGCCGTTTTGGTTTGATACCAGCGCACTTTTACGACTGAATCGCCCGGTGAGTACTTTAGGGCATTACCTAATAAATTAGTAAACGCGCTACGTAATTCCTGCTCGTCACCCATAATATGGCAGGTTGATTCCAGGGTTAACTGGATGCGTCTTTCAGCGTTTTCAAGGGCGTCGCCTTCTTTGCAAATCTGGTTTAATAACGCAGGTACATCGATACACTGTGATTTTTTCTGTTGCGTTTCCAGTCGGGTTAATAACAATAAATCATCAACAAGATGCTGCATACGCTCGGTTTGCCCCTGCATTTGCTGGAATGACGTGGTTAATAGCGGTGACTGTTCGTCATCCAGATCCTGCAAGGTTTCCAGATAACCTTTTAATACCGTTAATGGTGTTCTGAGTTCATGGGATACGTTTGCCACAAAATCCTTACGCATTCGTTCCATCTTTTTTAGTTGCGTGACATCTTGTGCCAACAGCAATCGCAGGCCTGCCCCATAAGGTACAATCCGGACTTGCAAGGTAATGTGATGATCGACAGGCGACGGCAAAATGACGCATTCTTTATAATCCCCGACTTTTAGGTATTGGATAAACTCGGGAAAGCGGATAAGGTTGGGGATGCGCTGACCTTTATCAGACGCTTTTAAACCAAAAACGTCTCTGGCGGCTTTATTTGCCCAGTCAATTTCATCATGAATACCCAGAACAACGGCGGCATCCGGTAACGCTTCCGTGGATTGGCGAAACTGGTTAATCATTTTGCTCAGTTTCTTTTTACGGCGTTTATCATTCTTTTTAAGGCGATAAACATGATAATAAATTTCTTCCCAAATGCCGGACATTTTAGGCGCTTTACCTCGACCTCCGGTACTGATCCATCTTTCAAAACGGGTAATCTGAACAACCTGCCGCATAATGATGGCCAGCATCAGTAAAAACAGTAAGGGCAGAAAAAGTTTAGTCATTACGCCTACAATCGCTGTTACCAACAACAGCAAAAATACGGTGATAATTTCTCTGTGCCAGATACCCATAGCGCTTAATCCACTAATGAAAACCGATAACCAAAACCACGCACGGTTTGCACCAATTCTTCACGCCCGTATTGCTCAAGAATTTTTCTAAGGCGACGAATATGTACATCAATGGTGCGCTCCTCAATATAAACGCTGCGGCCCCAAACCTGATCCAGCAATTGGGTGCGCGTATAAACCTTATCAGGATGGGTCATAAAAAAATGCATTAACCGAAATTCGGTGGGGCTGACTTCCAATTGCTTGTCGCCAATGCTGAGCCGGTGCTGTTCGGTATCCAGCATTAAATCGCCCAAGGTAATTTGTGCAAGACCCTGTATTTTTCCACTTCTGCGTAAAACGGCGCGAATACGCGCCACTAACTCTTTGGGTGAAAAGGGTTTGGTCATATAGTCATCAGCGCCAATTTCAAGGCCCCTCACTTTATCTTCTTCTTCTCCGCGTGCCGTCAACAATATAATGGGGATATCCCGATAAATGGGTTCTTTTTTTAAGCGTCTGGCCCATTCGGCACCACTGATGCCTGGTAACATCCAGTCCAGCAGTATTAAATCCGGCAGGTTGTCATCCATGGCTTTTTGCGCCTCTTCCGCGTCGGCAACGGCAATGGGTGTAAAACCAGACTGTACAAGAATCATGATTAACATGCCTCTTATAGCATCTTCATCTTCAACAACGAGAATATTAAAACTGGACATAGTTAATTATATGAAATTTAAATGAGTCATTGTAACAAATGGCTTGTTACTATTTTATGACAAAAGGTTATAAATTCAGTATTTGGTTCAAAAAGTTTCCTGATTAGTATGCTGTCTCCTGGCACCGTCATACCGGCATGGATGCCGGTATCCAGTCACAGGGATGTGAATGCATGACTTGGCATAATGCCTAAATTGGATTTTTGAGCGATGGATAGATACCCTCCGTGGCTCTGGATTCCGGCATCCTTACCGGAATGACGAAGTTTTTGCATTGGCTGAAGCATCTTTATAATCAGGGAAAGGTTTACCGTTTTATAACGACTCAGTCGGTGTTGGCTTTAATCATAGCGCATGAATCCCACTGATTATAGGGGGTGTAACGCAATGTCGTTAAGTTAAGCATACAATCCGGAGTAAAACAGCTTTAGCTGTTTTTACAGGCAATAGCTGAAGCGATTGCACTCCGGTTTTTTAAACAATTTGCTCTTAACTTAAGGGAACCGGGGGTTTCAACGGATTTTATTGGTAGTCGCAAAAGGATCTTAAGGAACGTGCATGAAATAACTTGACCATTTATATTCCCTCACCCCTCTCCCGGAGGGAGAGGGAGCAAGACGTCTAAGTTATTTCATGAGCATTCCTAAGTGTTTGCCGATATTTTTTGTGAGTTGAAGAAACGTCCTTTATCCGTATCATCAGTGTTCTATTGGTTAACGTTTGGGACATTACAACGCCTTATTGTTTAAATTTCTACACTGGTTAGGTAAGCAATCATTTACAATGCAGCCATTATTTAATCAAGACTGTTCTACCGCTGTTATAAAATGACAAATTCAAAAACTTATCTCACTGTACCTTATGCACAAAAAGATGCCGTAAAAGCTCTGGGAGCAAGATGGGATGCCGCCAACAAGAAATGGTATGTGTCCGCCGACAAAGACCTTGCTCTTTTTAAACAATGGCAACCGCAAGCTGGCGCTGTGGACTTGTCCGCAACAACGACCGTTAAACCAAAGGCGCGTACTTCATCTTCCACCGCCAATGCTTCTGTCAAAAATACGGTTCTTGGCGTGATTACCCAAGCCGCAGATAAAAACTTTATGGCTTATAACGGCGATCAACCACCTTGGGAATAATCCTGTTTCTATACCTTTATTAAACACAGCTAACAAATCCGGTTGCATAAAATGAACACATTAAAATATTTGAACGGTTACTCGGCAACGGTAACAGATCAAGTACACAAACTTATCGATAACGATAAATTGGCGGGGGTACTATTAAAAAAATACCCGGTTAGTCATGACATAAGAACAGATAAAGCCCTTTATACCTACGTCGTGGATATGAAAAATCAGTTTCTTCGGCAATCCAGGCCGCTTGGCAAAGTGGTTTACGATGACAAAATTGACGTAATCCATCAGGCCTTGGGACTGCATTCATTTGTCTCCAGAGTTCAGGGCAATAACCTGAAATCAAAAAATGAAATCCGGATAGGATCGATTTTTAAAAATGGCCCCCTTGAATGCCTTAAAATGATTGTCGTGCATGAACTGGCGCATTTAAGAGAAAAACAGCATAACAAAGCGTTCTACAAATTATGTGAGTACATGGAACCCGACTATCATCAACTGGAATTTGATATGCGGCTTTATCTGACTTACCTCGATGTTGTCGGAAAACTTTATTAAATCCGTTTGTCACTATTTCCGTTGCACCAAAAACTTGTCCAGTTGATTGGCAAATGCTTGTATGTCTTTTGAATTTAACGCAGCAGGGCCACCGGTATCAATGCCGCTACCGCGCAACGTATCCATAAAGTCACGCATACTCAAACGCTCCTTGATGGTGTCTTTGGTATAGCGTTCGCCGCGTGGATTAATCGCATGGCCGCCTTTGCAAATGACTTCAAAGGCGAGAGGAATGTCGCCGGTAATTACCAGGTCATCTGCACTTAAGCTTTTGACGATTTCGTTATCGGCCACGTCATAGCCGGACGCTACTTGCAACAGCTTGATATAACGAGAGGGCGGAGTTTGAAGGAATTGATTGGCAACCAGCGTTGTCGTTATTTTGGTGCGCTCTGCCACCCGAAATAAAATGTCTTTAATAGCTTTCGGACAGGCATCAGCATCAACCCATATTTGCATGGCTTATTCTCAATAATGGCTTTTAAGCGTAAAAATAATCCGTATTCGAGATCAATGTTGCCTGTTTATTTGCTAAAGTTGCAGGCATAAGTGACTTGATTTAACGGTGATTCTTGACAAAATGTTGTTTAAGGTTGATCGTATGGAAGTGGTTTTTTTGTGCTAACGGGTTTTATGCGAGCGGGGCAGTAAAGCATAAAAACTTCCAAGGCCGTTAAGCCCTGGAAGTCTTCAAGAAGAAGGGTTAAGCCATTCAGGTAACAACGACAGCCATAACATCAAAATTGACCGGCTTTGACTTGTTTACGGTTAAATTTAAGGTTGGTGACAATAGCCGCTGAGGCGAACAGGGTAGATGAAATAATAAATTCACCTGAAATAAAACCAACCAAACCGGTTATAAATACGGCGGCTGTTAAAATGTCTTTTTGAAGGTCGTTCATGGGTAAGCTCTCTTATAAAGTTAAAGGGTTTTTTTAAACTACAGGTTAACTATACAGAAGACTATTATTGTTGACAATAATGCTGTGGATATATGGATTGTTTCTTTATTAGATACAATTGATTCATCACCCATTCAGATAAGTTAAGGGCAAGCAGACGGCTTATAAGTAAGGAAATTCAGTCAGAATGGTGGTTGCCAAGACTTGGAGCAGGGTGTGCGGCGCATGACAAAAGGGATTAAGAGTATACGGCTCGTAGTTACCATTGCGGATTTGTCACTGTTCAGCGTATAACCAGGAGCAGACCGGCGTGTCTGCCCTAAATTGGATGTGCCGGTTGAGGGTTGGGCGAACACAAAGAGGTTCGCCCGGCCAATTTTTACGGATTACTTTAACTCGATGTTCAAGTTTTTATTCATTGATTTTAAAAAATGATGCTGGTGAGTCTATCAAATCATCGCTGAGACCAGACAGCTGCCCTAATGACGAACTATAGTCGCGACGCGGGCGTCGCTCCCACCGTGGGAGTGACGCCCACGTCGCGACTAACGAAAACATCTTGATTTATCCGGGATTGCCTCAGTCAAGCTAAAAAAACTGGAACAACGAGTTTAAGCCTTCAAAAAGCGCAATCCTTCCTCGTCTGCCTCCACTTTTATAATATCGCCTGCCATAAAATGTCCTGACAGGATCTCTTGTGCCAGCGGATTTTCCAGTTGTTGTTGTATCGCCCGTTTCATGGGTCTGGCACCGTAAACCGGATCAAATCCAGCCTCGCCTAATAAATCAATGGCTTGATCGGTCATTTCAAAGCCAATTTCCCGATTCCGTAAACGCTGACGCAGGTGTTCAAGTTGAATACTGGAAATAGCCCTGATTTGTTCACGTCCCAAGGGATGGAAAACCACGGCCTCATCAATCCGGTTGATAAACTCGGGTCTAAAGTGTT
>JBAXXH010000051.1:0-24718 GCA_037127995.1 Methylococcaceae bacterium
TAATTTAAATTTGATGAAAAAAAATCGCTTGTCAGCACGCCAACTTTCAGATATTCGGCTAAACTTAAAGTAATTAAGAAATTGATAATTCAGAACAGTCAGGAGCCAATAATAAATGATTAACAATGATGTTCAGTTAGGCGAAGGTACTCTCATATTTCACCCTGATCTGGTTAACCTATACGGTTGTCAAATTGGTGCCGGCACCAAGATAGGTTCATTTGTAGAGATACAGAAAGGCGCTTCGATTGGCTCCAGATGTAAAATTTCCAGCCACAGTTTCATTTGTGAGGGGGTTGATATAGAAGATGGCGTGTTTATTGGCCATGGTGTTATGTTCACAAACGACATTTATCCAAAGGCAGTGGATGCGGAAGGTAAATTGCAAACAGAAACAGATTGGCAAGTGGTTCAAACCTTGATTAAAACCCAAGCCTCAATCGGCAGTAACGCGACTATCCTTTGCGGCATTACTATCGGTAAAGGTGCGCTGATCGGTGCCGGCGCTGTGGTAACCAAAGATGTTCCTGATTTTGCTATTGTTGCCGGCGTTCCTGCCCGAGTAGTTGGCGATACACGTACGCGAGAGTAAAAGGCGGTATGCGGTTGCCCGATCAATACCCCTATTGGGTTGGGTTGCCAAGACTAAGTAAAGTAGTTTGCTAACGCAATGATACTAACAGGCAGCACAATTTTTTATTCTAATTAAAAAGGAAAATATCATGATTAAAATAGGCGTTATTGGATATGGTTACTGGGGCCCGAACTTGGTGAGAAATTTTTCCGAGACACCGGGAATTTCAGTTGCCAGTGTGGCTGATCTCGATCCGAAAAAACTCGAAATAGTCCAGAAGCGTTATCCCGGTGTAAAGACCACATCACGTTTCCAGGATCTGCTTGAGAATAAAGACATCGACGCCATTGCGATAGCTACCCCGGTCAATACTCATTTCGAACTGGGAATGGCGGTTCTCAAGGCCGGTAAGCATTTATGGCTGGAAAAACCGATGACAGAAACCTCGGAACAGGCACGCAAGCTGGTTAATGAGGCCGAGAAGCGCAAATTGGTGTTGTTGGTCGATCATACCTTCATCTACACAGGTGCCGTGCGCAAGATGGGGGATCTGGTAAAGTCGGGGGAACTGGGTCAAATTCATTACTATGATTCAACTCGAATCAATCTCGGTTTGTTTCAACGTGATGCCAATGTCATCGCCGATTTGGCGGTGCATGACTTCTCAATTCTCGACTATCTTTTCGGTGAGCAGCCGGTGGCAGTGTCTGCCGTAGGCACGAACCACTTTCCTCACACGCCGGAAAACTTGGCGTACATTACCCTGTTTTACGACTCAGGAATGATCGCGCATATTAATGTGAGTTGGCTGGCACCGGTAAAATTGCGCCAGATTTTGATTGGCGGCAGCAAGAAAATGATTATTTACAACGATCTTGAACCTAGCGAAAAAATCAAGATTTACGACAAGGGCGTCAGTTTTACCGATGACCCGCAAACGATTTATCAAATGCGGGTTGGTTATCGTTCTGGAGACATGTTGGCACCGCAGATAGATGCTTCAGAGGCCTTGCGGGTGGAGGGCGATCATTTTGTCGATTGTATCGAAAATGGCAAGATACCGTTGACCGATGGTTCTTTGGGTTTACGGGTAGTGGAATTAATTGAGGCGGCGACCCGCTCGATGAATGAGCACGGCCGATCTGTTGAAATCAACGGAAAATCAATGTTTCAAGGCAGGAGAGTAGCATGATACCGTTTGTCGATCTTAAAGCGCAATACGCAGGGATTAAGGATGAAGTGAACGCCGCCGTATTGGGCATTTTAGAAAGCTGTCAGTTTACCTTGGGAAGCGAAGTAGCCGCGTTTGAGGAAGAATTCTCCACTTATTGTCAGGCCCAATTCGGGATTGGCGTAAATACCGGAACCAGCGCTTTGCACCTTGCCCTGCTCGCAGCCGGAATTGGCCCTAATGACGAAGTGATTACCGTTCCCTTTACCTTTGTGGCGACTGTGGCTGCGATTTACTACACCGGCGCGAAACCGGTATTTGTAGACATTGATCCGCGTACTTTCACGATCGACGTGAAGGCCATTGAAGCTGCAATTACTGAACGAACCAAAGCTATCCTTCCAGTGCATCTATATGGTCAACCTGCGGACATGGATCCTATTCTGGATATCGCCAAGCGGCATGGTCTGGTGGTGATAGAAGATGCCGCCCAAGCACATGGTGCAGAGTATAAGGGTCGGCGCGTCGGTAGTATGGGTGACATGGGTTGTTTTAGTTTTTATCCGGGCAAGAACCTCGGTGCTTACGGTGAAGGCGGTATGGTGGTTACCAACAACGCCGACTATACCCGTACCATCCGTATGCTTCGCGACTGGGGTGCAGAGCAGAAATATCAGCATGTACTCAAGGGCTATAACTATCGTTTGGAAGGCATTCAAGGGGCTGTGCTCAGGGTCAAGCTGCGTCACCTGGAAGCCTGGACTGAAGCACGGCGAGCGGTCGCAGCAAATTACAACGAGTTGTTATCTGATAGCGGAGTGCAGACGCCAGAGGCAATGTCCTATGCCCGTCATGTCTATCATATTTATGCAATCCGTACCCGGCAGCGAAGTCACTGGCAACAGGTGTTGCAAGATCAAGGTATTCAGACAGGTATCCATTATCCGATTCCCGTACATTTACTGCCTGCTTATGCGGATCTTGGTTATACCGAAGGGGATTTTCCTCATTCCGAACAGGCAGCCAACGAAGTGCTTTCGCTGCCGATGTTCCCTGAGCTAAAAACATCGCAAATTGAGACGGTTTGTGATGCTTTACGTGTAAGGATGAAAGAGTGTGACTATTGATATCAACTCTAAGCGGCTTGACAAAGAAGATCGTCCGTTCAAATAAATAGAATGTCAGTAAGCTTTTTTCTGATTATGTAAATGACGCGAATGATCTATCAGGTTCAGAAAAGAAATTGGTAATTAGAGAATTAATAGGAACATTTAAATGAAAAACAGCTTGAACGGTGTTAAAGTCATTGTTACTGGTGGTGCTGGATTTATTGGCTCTGAACTGACACGACAGCTTTGTGAGAAACATAAGGCGAAGGTTATCGTCATCGACAATCTTGTCAATGGCGTAAAGGAAAATCTGGTCGATCTCATAGATAAAGGGTGTGAACTAGCCGTTGTAGATATTCGTGATGAAGATAAGGTGCTCCATTTAATGAAGGGCGTGTCTATCGTTTTCCATTTGGCATGTTTAGGGGTGAGGCACTCTATTCACTCTCCTATGGAAAATCACGATGTGAACGCGACAGCCTCGTTGAGGTTGCTGGAATTGGCTCTTAAGCAAGGTGTCGACCGCTTTGTTTACTGTTCAAGTTCTGAAGTTTATGGTACAGCGCGTACGGTTCCGATGACTGAACTCCACCCGACTTTCCCCATGACTGTCTACGGCTCTGCCAAGCTTGCCGGTGAGTCTTATACTTTATCTTATTACCGGACATATGGGCTTCCGACTGTAGTGGTGCGGCCATTCAATGCCTATGGACCGAGGTCGCATCATGAAGGCGACTGTGGAGAGGTGATCCCTAAATTTATGCTACGCAGTATGGCCGGGCGACCCATGGTAATTTTTGGCGACGGTAGTCAAACACGCGATTTCACTTATGTGAGTGATACTGCGCATAGTCTTATCCTGGCGGCTACAAGCAATAATACCATTGGGGAGACCATCAATATCGGTCAGGGCTGTGAGATTACGATCAATGATCTTGCGGCTGAAGTACGCAAGACGTTAAGCAAACCAGGTGCCCCTTTGGAATACGATGACCAGCGTCAAGGAGATGTACTTCGGCTATTTGCGGACACAACAAAGGCCAGGGATTTGTTGGGTTATACACCTTTAATTACTCTAGGTGACGGGCTGGGTCGGTTGCGAGATTGGTACTCTAGCCTTCCCGAGTCACCGGAAGAACTGCTAAAGAAGGAGTGGGTACGCAACTGGCACCGACAAGAAAAAAGCGCGATTAATCATCGTTCCTGTGAGCAAAAATCTACAGAGCATACGGAGTAATTTTATGCCAATGAATATCCGTGTTGTGAATACAGAGATTGAGGGGCTACTCATAATAGAGCCTGAATTTTTCCAGGATGATAGAGGCTTTTTTTTCGAGAGTTATTCTCGGCAGCGCTTCGCTGAGCATGGTTTAGATATGACCTTTGTTCAAGACAACCACTCACGTTCAGTGCAAGACGTCTTGCGAGGATTTCATTACCAAGATGCAAAAGCCCCTCAATTCCGTCTTGTTCGGTGTACTGTGGGTGTAGTCTGGGATGTAGTAGTCGATCTGAGGATGGGGTCGCCCACGTTAGGTCGCTGGTTTGGCATTGAACTTACTGCCAACGATAAAAGGCAATTGTTAGTCCCACCCGAATTTGCCCATGGATTTTGCGTTTTATCGCCAGTTGCAGAAGTCCAGTACAAATGCACTAATTTCCATATGGCAGAGGCGGAAAAAACGTTAGCATGGAACGATCCCCAGATTGGCGTACCTTGGCCTGTTAAAAACCCTAGTCTCTCAATGCGCGATCGCGAAACAGGAAGCAGCTTTAGCGATTATTTGGCTAAACCCGATTTCGTCTACCAAGATAAGAGCAACTGAGTTTTAGAATGGTTGTGGCGTCAACCGTACAGGTTTTGTTTTCGCTCAATGGTACCTTTTTTATACTATAAACACAGAAACAGGAAAGACATTATGATTCCAATTACACGATTAAGTATTGGGCAGGCTGAAGCTGACGCTGCTGCAGAAGTGATTAGTTCCGGGTGGATTGCCCAAGGGCGGCGTGTTGAAGAATTTGAAAGGATGGTAGCCGAGTATGTCGGTGCCAAACATGCAATTGCTGTTAGTAGTGCAACAGCCGGGCTGCATTTGGCATTGATCGCTGCAGGTGTGAAACCTGGGGATGAGGTTATCTGCCCATCATATAGCTTTATCGCGACGGCAAATTCGATCGTGTACGCAGGTGCCAAGCCCGTGTTCGTTGATATTGACCCGAAGACTTATAACATTGATGTATCACTGATTGAGGCTGCCATAACTCCGCGCACAACCGCAATAATGCCAGTCAGCCAAATAGGCCTCGCGGCAGATTTACCGCAGATTATGCAGATTGCACGCAGGCATAATCTGAAGGTGGTTGAAGATGCCGCGCCATCGTTAGGTGCGATGATTGAGGATAAACGTGTTGGTTGTATTAGTGATTTTACGGTATTTAGCTTTGATGCCAGGAAAATTCTTACCACAGGTGAAGGTGGTATGATAACGACAGATCACGATGGGGCGGCTGAGCGGCTTCGGGCAATGCGAGCCCATTCAGCATCAGTTTCAATGTTGGCGCGCCACACCACCAGCAATGTTGTGCTCGAAGGGTATCCAGATATTGGATATAACTACAAAATGACAGATATACAAGGTGCTATTGGCATTGTACAAATGGGTCGTATCGAAGAAATAATTGCTGAGCGTCGCCGATTGGCTAATCGCTATAATGAGATACTCGGTAGTGATGAACGGCTTGTTGTGCCGTATGAACCGCAGGGCTATATGCATGTTTATCAGTCATATACGGTTCGTCTGCGAACCAAGAGATCCCAGTTGGAGGTGATGAGCGAGGTGGCAAAACGTGACGTAGCAACGCGCCGTATCATTGCATGCCATTTGGAGCAACATTATCGGCATATGTACCCTGATCTGACGCTACCAGAGACCGAGGCGGCGACCCAAAGAACCCTTCTGCTTCCGATGTTCGCTGGGCTCAGCGATATGGAACAGGATCAGGTTATTGATGTGCTGTTAGCATCGCTAGGAGAGTCGGAAGCTGCAGCTATACCCGGATCCAAGGCCGCATAGGGTTGATAATTCGTCCACAACTTTTTTTATATTTCCATGACAGCAAACAATCTCATAATCTTAGGAACCGGCGGTAGCTCACTCGATATTAGCGATGTGGTTGATTCGTTGAATGTAGCTGGAGAGGTATGGAAAACGGTTGGTTTTTTAGACGATGGTAAGAAAGCGGGAAGTCAGCATAGGGGATTACCAATTCTAGGACCTTTGTCAGCCGCTCAGCAATATAAGAACTGCGCATTTATCAATTCGATCGGTAGCGACCTTAATTATAAATCGCGTGCTGCAATCATCGCCAATTGTGAACTGGATAAACAGTCGTTCTCAACATTAGTGCATCCTAAAGCATCTGTGTCGCAACGTGCCAGGTTAGGAGTTGGAGTTTGTGTGAACTACGGCGTATCGATTGGGGGTGGGGCATTCGTCGGTGACCATGTATACATAGGTCCGGGCGCTATTATTGGACATGATACGGTAATCGGAGCGTATAGCATTATTGCTCCTGGAGCAATTGTCAGCGGCTATGTTGAGGTTGGATCCAGTTGCTATATTGGAGCGGGTGCCGCCATACGTCAAAGCCTCAGTATTGGCGATTGTTCGCTAGTTGGGATGGGGGCGGTGGTTGTCCGCAATGTCCAGTCATGCGTCACTGTGATTGGGACTCCGGCGAAGATTTATTGTCGGCACTAATGAGAAATCAACTTACCAAGCGGGAGCATTCTTGGAGCCAGTTTAACCTGGATTTCTTAGATGTTGGAATAGTAAATGCCTAGATTCTCGATTCATTAAAACTATGGAACAAAATACTAAAACACTCGCCGATTACCTTGATCTTGCAAAACGGCGCAAATATTACCTTTTTGTTACCTGGTTACTTATCAGCGTAACCTCCGTAATCGTTGCGTATAATTTACCCAAGATTTATCGCTCAACGGCAACGATATTGATTGAAGCGCCCACTCCGACAAAACTATTCGAGTCGACCGTATCCCAGTTTGCAGATGAGCAGATTCAATCTATTTATCAAAGAGTCATGACCACCGATAATGTGCTGTCAATTATTGACTCAAATGGTCTTTATAAGGATATCAAAAGCGGCTTTACGAAATATGAACTAACCGAGCTGTTCAAAAAAAATGCTGAGGTTAAGTTGACTACCTCTACGTTAATACCTCAGACTCATTCCGGAATGGCTGAAGTTGCTTTTGACATTTCATTTAGCGATATAGAAGCCGCCAAGGCACAAGAGATAGCGAGTAAGTTGACTACTTTATTTATTGAACAAAATGACAAGGCTAGAACTCAGCGTGCTGTTAAAGCGACTGATTTCCTCATGGAGGAGTCGGACAAGCTAAATCGTGAACTTCAGGAAATTGACGGCAAAATTGCGCAATACAAGCAACAAAACAACTTCAGTTTACCAGAGCAAATGCAAGGGAATTTGGCAGCGATAGACCGTGCGGAGAACGAACTAAGAGACACTGATAACCAGATCCGCACGACCAAGGAAAGCATTGCTTTTTTAGCAGCGGAATTGGCTAGAGCGCAACAAGACCTACCCGGCAGCTTCGATAACAAGGTACCACAGAGCAGGGATGATGCTTTAAGAATAATGCGGGCACAATACCTTAAATTTTCAAGTATTTATTCACCGTCACATCCATCGGTGCTTCGCCTTAAACGTGAAATAAATGCGTTAGACCCTGGCTTTGAAGGTCAGCCAGTCACGGAAGACTTAATTAATCAATTGGCAGAGGCCAAGAGCGAACTTAAAGTAATGGAAGAAACGTATGCCGATAATCATCCGGATATAGCCCGGCATAGAAAACAAATCAATCAGCTGGAACAGCAATTGAAAAACAAGCCGCAGCGCTCGCAGCAAGAGTTGGAGACGGTGCTCATACATACAACAAATCCGGCTTACTTCGGTGTAGAGCAACAATATAAAAGCAGTCAATTAGAGCTTAATTTATTAAAGGAGAAGCAGGATTATTTGAAAGCAAAACTTGAAAAAACGCAAGCTATCCTTTTGCAGGCTCCGCAAGTTGAAATGGGCTATACCGATTTAATCAGAGAACGGGATAATGCCATAAAAAAATACACTCAGCTTAAAGAAAAATGGTTGGATGCCAAACTGGTTCAAACAATGGAACAGCAGCAGCAGGGACAAACGCTTACTATCATCGAACAACCCGATCTTCCTGCGCATCCGGAAAAAGCGATCAGAAGAAAGGTGGCCATAGGCGGTTTTTTTGTTGGCATCATCGCCGGTCTTGCTGTTGCTTTTTTTGTCGAGTTTATGGAGCCTGGAATTAGGGGGTATCGGGCAATAAGACAAGTCACCGGTCTGATGCCATTAGTGATAGTTCCTTACATCGAAGCCCCCTCCGAGTTGGAAGAGCGACTCGTTAAGCACGTACAAATGAGGAAAATCATCGCTTGGTCCGGCGTAACCTTAATCTTGCTGGCTACCGTTGTAATTTGCCTCTACTCCATTCCGTTAGCGGGAACTTTTTTTAGGAGTAATTAATGATTAATCATACCAATAAGCACCCGCTCGATTCGATCCGCTATACTAAAACCAAAACGGTTAGCCTTGATCCGGAAGTACTACGAAATAATCGGGTTATTATGGGGCTTTACAACGATCCACGAGCTGATATATTTCGTGTACTCCGAACCAATGTCATCAGGCAGCTTCGGGAAAATAACTGGAACAGCTTTGCCATAACAAGCGCGACCTTAGGTGCAGGAAAAACGTTTATATCAGTAAATCTCGCGATTGCCATAGCGATGGAGGGAAATCAAAGTGTTCTCTTGGTTGATGCTGATCTCAAACGTCCAGCTGTGGGCAACTATCTTGATCTTCAGTTGGAAGCAGGGCTTTTCGATTATTTGAATGGGGATATATTTTTAGAAGATATATTAATCAATCCCGGTATTGAGCGTTTGGTTATATTGCCCGGTAGAAATTCCAACACCAATACATCGGAATTGATTTCATCCAGAAAAATGGTCGATCTCATTAAGGAAATCAAATCGCGCTATGAATCCCGAATAATTATTTTCGACCTCCCCCCGCTTTTTGCAGCGGACGATGCGCTGTTATTTATGCCGCATATCGATGCTGCCTTGCTTGTGGTAGAGGATGGAAAAAACACTTCCGATGAGCTGCAACATTCCATGCATATTCTGGAGCAGACAAACCTGCTTGGCTTGGTTGTGAACAAGTCAAGACAGCCGGTTCCTAGTTACCAATATGGCTATGGCTATGGCTATTCAAACGAGACTGTTATCACTTGATCGCTGATTTTGTACTCCATACATTTTCAGATAAAAAAATTCTATGTCGACAGATACCATCCCTTCAAGGGATGTTATCTGTATGAGAGCTAACCACTTAAAGCGGGACAATTTAAAGTTAAGCCGTTCGTGGAGAGCCTGTCGAAGCATTAACGACCCTTCGACAAGCTCAGGGCGAACGGTTAAGCCTTGCTCCTTGTCCCGCCTAAAGTGGTTAGCCTGTATTAGCTTACCGTGACGTGAATTGGAAATTTAATTTCTGAAAGTTTATACGAGCAGCATAATTAAACATGAATATACTTTTTTTAATACGTAACTAATGCCATGATGAAAATTTGGATTGATCTTGATAATACGCCGCATGTGCCTTTTTTCAAACCTGTAATACGGGAATTGGAAAAGAAGGGATATACCGTTATAACGACTGCACGCGACGCTTTCCAGGTCTGTGAATTAGCTACGCTGTACGGTTTATCCTATAAAAAGATAGGCAAACATTACGGCAAGAATCCTCTTTTTAAAGTGATGGGGCTTTGCTGGCGTAGCTTACAATTATTGCCATTTGTCATTCGTGAAAAACCGGTATTAGGTCTGTCTCACGGCTCTCGATCGCAAATTCTGTTATGCAACTTGCTACGTATTCCAACCGTGATGATTATGGATTATGAACACGCGCAAACTCCGCTATTATTACAACCACGTTGGGAAATTATTCCGGAAGCGCTTGCCAATGAAAGTGTGCAATGTAAAACGAAAGAGAGAATTCTATGCTATGAGGGCATTAAGGAAGATGTTTATGCCCCCGAGTTTAACCCCGACCCAAGTATCGCTGCTCTACTAAATCTTAACGACGAAAATATTCTTGTGACAGTTCGCCCGCCAGCAAACGAAGCACATTATCACAATCCGGAAAGTGATGAGCTTTTCGCTGCGTTTATGCAACGAGCATGCTCTACACCAAACGTTATAGTAATTCTTCTGCCAAGAAACAAGCTTCAGGAAACGCAAATAAGAAAAGACTGGCCGCAGTGGTTTAAAGACGCAAAGGTGATCATACCCCAGCAGGCAGTCAACGGTCTTAATTTGCTTTGGCATTCAGATCTGGTGGTAAGCGGAGGTGGAACAATGAATCGTGAGGCCGCAGCATTGGGCGTTCCGGTTTACAGCATTTTTCGTGGTAAAAGCGGCGCGGTGGATCGTCAGTTGCAACAAGAAGGAAGATTAGTGCTTATTCAAAACATTGATGAGGTTAACAATAAAATTTTGCTTCAGCATCGACGTAAGAGGGATATCCCGACAGGTTTAAAACCTGGAAAAACCCTCAACAGCTTAATAGCGCATATTGACACAATAATGACGAAAGAGCATTCACCTAAAATTTGATAGTAAACAATATGTCAACTTACAGCAAATTATGAACAAAAAAATTAAATTTCTAATCATTGCAGGTGCCAGACCAAACTTTATGAAGGTGGCTCCTATTATTAAGCAAATATTGAGCTATTCTTTAGACGCGGTTAACCATCAAACGCAATTGGAATATCTATTGATTCATACGGGTCAGCATTATGATGAAAAAATGTCTGACATATTTTTTGAAGACCTTGGCATTCCCGCTCCAGATGTCAATCTGGCTGTTGGTTCCGGATCCCATGCCGTGCAGACCGCTAATGTGATGATGAAATTTGAGCCAATTTGCGAACAAGAGAAACCTGACTGGGTGGTGGTCGTTGGAGACGTTAACTCAACATTAGCCTGCACCTTAGTGTGCGCTAAATTAGGAATTAAGGTAGCGCATGTGGAAGCAGGTTTGCGTAGTTTTGATCGCGGCATGCCGGAGGAAGTAAACCGAATTGTCACGGATGCATTGGCTGATCTATTGTTAACGCCATCGACCGACGCTAATGAAAATTTAAAAAATGAAGGAATTCCCGATTCAAAAATAAAACTGGTCGGTAATGTGATGATTGACAGTTTGGTGACAAATCTCGAAAAAGTGGGAGCCAGTCAAATTCTAAATCAGCTGGGATTGGTCAAGAAAAACTTTGTTTATGTAACACTACATCGACCTTCAAATGTGGATAGCCAGGCTGGATTGACCCTGATTATGAGTGAATTGGAGCGGATTGCAGAAGATATTCCAGTCGTGTTTTCAATGCACCCTCGGACGCGCAAAATGTGCGAGCAGTTTGGTATTACGTTTGATGAAAAGAAAGGACTAACAGTTGTTGATCCTCTCGGTTATCACGATTCATTGTCTCTAACGGAGGCAGCTCGGTTTATTCTTACCGATTCGGGCGGGATCCAGGAAGAGAGTACTTACTTTAAAACGCCCTGCCTGACCTTGCGACCTAATACAGAGCGCCCTGTCACAATCACAATGGGCAGTAACAAGCTTACGACTATGGATCGATTGTCCGCTGACATTGACGAGGTACTTGGTTGCTGCACGGAGATTGGACAGATACCACCGCTTTGGGATGGTTTGGCATCGGAGCGTATTGTGAGATATCTGATAGACGCTATTTGAATCATCACTTTTACTCAGGAATCGCTAAGTTTTTATGTTAAAAGCAATTTTTACCCTCGATTATGAAATTCACGGCAATGGCACCGGCAGTCCATATACTTTGATGGTCGAGCCAACCAATCGTCTGTTGCGACAGTTTGATACGTATGGTGCCAAACTGACAATCATGGCTGACATCGGGGAAATATTGAAATTTAAGCAATTAGCCGAAGAACAGGGATCTGATGACTACAACTACGAAGCGATTGCCAGGCAACTTTGCGATGCCATTCGAGGTGGACACGATGTTCAGCTACATATTCACTCTTCTTACTTCAATGCGTATCATGAGAATGGTCATTGGGTTCAAGACTGGTCAGAGTATGATTTTGCGAGACTTAGTTGGGATCGGATGAACGAAATGGTCAGGCAAGGCAAGGAATTTTTGGAAACGCTACTTCGCCCCGTCGATCCAAACTACCATTGTAAGATATTTCGTGCAGCCAATTGGTCGGTTTGTCCATCCCAAGACGTCATCAGCGTCTTGTCGAGCAATGGCATCAAAGTCGATACTTCTGTTTTTAAGTATGGGCAGCGTGAAGGCCGGGTAAATTTTGACTACATGGCAGCCTTCAGCCCGTTAGTGCCATGGCGGACGAATAAAAATGACATTTGTGCGCAAAGTGATAACGGAGAGCTTTGGGAGTTTCCGATTTATTCGGAAAAACGTTGGATTGGTGCCTTTTTAACACTGCAACGAATATATAGGGTTTTATTGGGCAGGTTACACAAATTCGCAGATAGTCCTGATAGTCTACCGGTTACTAAAGCTTTACCTTCCCAGCGCAACCGTTATTCCAGTCGATGGAAGGGGTTTACGCTAAAACATGCTTGGAAGGCGGACTTCAACCAGTGTGGCGGGCAGCAGTTGATAGAAGCTTTGGAGCGTGCTGAGGAAGAATACGCTAGTGAGAAGACTGTATTTCCTTTCGTGCTCATAGGGCATTCCAAGCTTTTTTCACGTTATAACGAGTGGAGTTTACGCCCATTTCTCGCACATATCGCGAAACATCCAGAGCGGTTTAGCTTTGGAAGGTTTGCCGACTTCCCATTGGATGAGATGGGCAAAAATTGGAATACAGTGAAGGCTGAACAATGAAATTTTGCAAAAGTCTTTTTTACAATATTATCAGTGCCTTGAGCACAGTGCAGCGATATTTCTGAGGTATTCATGGAAACGCATATTGTAGTCTCTATCGTTATTGTGAGTTGGAATGCTAAGGATTATCTAGAGGAATGTTTAAGTTCGCTTAATAGGGATGTTTGTAATTTTCCGATGGAAATTATTGTTGTTGATAATGCATCAAGTGATGGATCGACGCACATGGTGCAAGATAAATTCCCTCACGTTAAGCTAATTAAAAATGCAGAGAACTTAGGGTTTGCAAAGGCAAATAATATTGGCATACGGGAATCTACCGGAAATTATATTGCTCTTGTTAATTCTGACGTACATGTTTTAAGCAATTGTATTAGTAGTCTAGTTGATTACTGTGAATTACACCCAGATATTGGTATGGTTGGGCCGCGCATTATTGGTCGTGATGGCCAGCAGCAACGCTCTTGTCGAGGATTTCCTGGATTGTGGAACATGTTATGCCGTGCTCTAGCATTGGACAATATTTTCCCCAAATGCAAATTGTTTGGCAGTTATTTTCTCAGTTATTGGAATCACAACTCCTGCACTAATGTAGATATATTGAGTGGATGTTTTTGGTTGGTTCGGAAAAAAGCGCTGGATGATGTTGGATTACTTGATGAAATGTTTTTCATTTATGGTGAGGATATGGATTGGTGTAAACGCTTTTGGGCTAAAGGTTGGCCAATTGCGTTCTATCCTGATGCTGAAGCCGTTCATTACGGAGGTGCCAGTTCATCAAATGCACCTGTCCGTTTTTTTATCGAGAAACAACGGGCAGATTTGCAGTATTGGGAAAAGCATCATTCTAGGCTTGCGGTCAAATGCTATTTTGTAATTTCTTGCGTACACCACGGATTGCGGATCTTAGGTTATTTGATTGTGCTTTGTCTCGGAAGGGAAAAAGCACGAACAAGCTTGTACAAAATGCAAAGGGCACTTGCTGGCCTGAAATGGATGTTTACGGGACGATTAAAGGTACCGGAATTGCTTTAATTATCTTTCCATAAATTCTTAACAAATACACAGGTAATCCAAGTAAAGGTTATGCAAAGAAAGTATATTCTACTGACGTCCGCAAAGAATGAAGAACAGTACATTGGTGAAGCAATTCAGTCAGTGCTGCGCCAAAGTATTCTTCCGTTGGCATGGTTTATCATGGACGATGGCTCCACAGATAAAACAGCGCAAATTGTTCAGAACTTTTCAGAAAAGCATGCTTTTATCCAGCTTAATACTGCACGTAGAGGCGGAAAGCGTAGCTTTGGTGCGCAGTACATTGCCATCAATGCTGCTTATGATTTGGCGCGACACCTTTGCTTTGACTATGTCGGAATGCATGATGCCGATATTGTTCCTGAGCAAGATGATTACTATGAAACAATACTTCGCAATCTTGACGCCAATACAAAACTGGGTGTTGCTGGAGGATACATATTCGAACCTTCGAAGGGTCTATGGGAGTGCCGTAAAGCAAATTCTCCAGAAGCTGTTGCGGGGGGTATACAGATGTTTCGGCGAGTCTGTTTCGAGCAGATTGGCGGATACACCCCGTTGCAGTTCGGGGGGGAGGACTGGTTAGCCCAGTTAGATACAAAAATGGCAGGGTGGGAAGTAGAAGCATTTCCTGAGCTACCTGTTTATCATTACCGACCTACTTCTAGCGCAGGGGGGCGATGGCGTGGATTATTCCGACTGGGCATGATGGACGCTTCATTTGGATCCCACCCTATTTTCGAAGTGTTCAAATGTGCGAGACGTATAGTTGAAAGACCTTTATTCATTAGCAGTATCATTAGATTTGCAGGATATGCTTGGTGGAATATTTTAAGAAGATCGCCATTGTTACCCGCTGATAAAGTTTCTTATCTCAGAAAAGAACAAATGACCAAGCTTTTGGCATTGAAACTCAAATTTACCTCTAAGGACGTAAAGTATTTATGAAATACCCAATTGTTAGCTTTATCGTTCCTTGCTACAAACTCGCACATTTAATGTCAGAGTGCGTCAATTCGATACTTTCTCAATCATTTGGTGATTTTGAAATATTAATAATGGACGACTGTTCCCCTGATAATACACCAGAAGTAGCCCAATCATTCCAAGATCCTCGTGTAAAATACATACGCAACGACCTTAACCTCGGCGCTCTTCGTAACTACAATAAGGGAATTAGCTTAAGCCGTGGAAAATATGTTTGGCTCATTTCCGCCGACGACTACTTGAGGCAGCCTTATGTATTGCATCGCCATGTAGAGTTATTGGAAACTAATCCTCAAATTGGATGCACATTCAGTCCTGGCGTCGGCGTTATAAATGGACGGGAAACAGAACTTTTAGGTTACTCAGTATATTCCGATCATGATGAGATTATTGATGGTCGCGATTTCGTGAAGAAACTTTTGAGCTACAACATGGTTTTGGCACCGTCAGTGCTGGTACGTCGTGAATGTTATGAAAAAATTAGTTTTTTTCTACTAGACGTGGTGTGGGCCGGGATACCGGTTGATATGGTGTGGGGTGGCGACTGGTACTTGTGGCTACTCTTTGCCCTCTATTACGATGTAGGCTACTTCGCGGAACCGTTGGTGTGCTACCGCGAACACGAACTCAGTATGACAAATGCCGTAACTCAAGACAAAGTTGAAACATGTTGGGCAGCTGAAATGGCAGTGCTTTGGATGATAAGGGAGAAAGCCGAAGCGCTGGGGTTACGAAATACATCCAGGGATTGCCTGTTTGCTATAGCATCTTATTATGCCCGACATTGTGTATCAAAAGACTATCAATGGTTAGATCGATCATCCAGGTCTGCCATTACCATTGATCAGTTTGAAGAATCTCTTAGGCGAAGCACAAACTGTGAAAAGGAAAGGGACTGGATACGCGCACGAGTTTTCACGGAAATGGCAGATTTATTGTATTCGCAAGGAGATCCGTCGTCCGCATCGAAGTTGTATTTGGCCGGTTTGCGTAAGGATCCCCTGATGACAAAAGTATATGCGAAGACGTTGCTTCTTTTGCTAGGGAAGCCTGGGGTTTATGCTCGTCACTTCTTTGGCTCATTACTAAAGCAGAATTAGTTGCCAAACATTACTGTGCTCCATCAAGATACGTTATAGGAAATTGAAATGAAGAAGACTTTATTGATTTGCGATTCATACCCTTTGCCTGAAAACATGGGTAAAAACATGAGAACCATGAGCCTGGTTCGATTCTTTCAGAATTATGGTAGCGTGGATATTGCGTACGCAGGTGATATAGGGTACATAACGGAATTGCCGGGTACGGAAGTCAAGAAAATTTTCTCAAATGAATACCTCCTGAGAAAAGAAAATTACCCTGAAAGTTTTGTAAAGCGTTTGCTTATGTTTATTAAGGGCGTACCTTTCCCTGTCAGTGAGTATGATAGTGTATCTCGCAAAAAGCTAATCTCGCTCTTAAAGTCTAACGGATACGATTATATCTTGGTACGTTATATAAAGAACACAAATAGTCTTTTTGATCTGTCAGAACGTCTTAAGGCAACAATAATTGTCGATTTTGATGACATAATAACAGGCTCACTATATGAAGTATTTTTTGGTTTTACAAACAACCTATTTAAGAAATTCACACGTAGCCTTAACAAAATACTCTTAATTTTTTACCAAGAGAAATGTTTAAACTTTGGCGCATCTCTTTTTTGTTCGGAGGTGGACAGAAAGGAGTTAACTAAAAGTAATGACAAAAGCAATACATTTGTTGTTCCAAATATATTTGATAACAGCTTGTTTAAGGATTACGATTTCGGCGATGGTTATTGTAATGGTAACACTTTGTTGTTTGTTGGATCGCTGTTCTATCCACCGAATATTAATGCTTTGACGTGGTTCATAACTTCGATCTTTAACGAATACAAAACATTGTATCCTGATGCCAAGCTTTTGGTTGTGGGTCAATCCCCTACGAGTGAAATTGAAGATTTATGTCATGGTACTGACGGGGTTCAGTTGTATCAGAATGTGCCGGATGTTAAAGAATATTACAAACAATGCAAGGCGGTAGTAATACCATTGTTGGAAGGTGGCGGCACCCGGATTAAGATATTAGAAGCCGCACTGGCGAACAGACCCATTTTTTCTACTCCTCAGGGAGTTGAGGGCTTGGATCTATGTAATGATAAAGATTTCTTGCAATTTAGGGATGGCTCTGACTTTTTTAATGCTTACAGTAAATTGCTTGATACGGAAAAATACAATTCCTTGGTTCACAATGCGAAGGAATGTGTATTATCAAAATACTCCGTCGAAACGCTCAATGTAGCCATGAAAAAAGTTTTAACCAACATCGATGCGCATAACATAAAAAAAATGACGTGGAATATCGAAATTATCGAGAATACCAATGACTAGTAGTTTGCCCTTAGTTTCCGTTGTTATTCCAACCTATAATCGTTCGGCTTTTGTCAGCGAAGCTATTGACAGTGTGTTGAGCCAAACATTTACCGACTATGAACTCATCGTAGTGGACGATGGCTCTACAGATAATACAAAAGAAACTCTTAAACAATACGGAGACAAGATTAATTATATTTTTCAAGAAAATTCCGGTGTAAGCGCCGCAAGAAATACAGGCATAAAAAATTCTACTGGGCAGTGGTTAGCCTTTTTGGATTCTGATGACGAATGGATGCCCGAATATCTTGCTACGCAGATGGAGGCGATACGTCGGTCTACTGAAATATGTATGCAAACTACAGACTGCTTTACAATCAGACGGGAGCGTACTTACTTTGAAATGAATCAGGTGATAGTCGAATTCAAAGAACAGGATTATTTGTTACTTACCGATCCTTTTCGTTTTATTGTCACACATGGACCATGGCAAGTTGGATCGACGATATTTCGTCGCGATGCAATAACAAAGGCCGGGTTATTTGATACAGGACTTAATCTTAATGAGGACTTCGATCTTATGGCGCGTGTGGCTCTGCAGGGATGTTTTGGCTTAATCAGGGATGTATTGGTTGTTATGTATAGAAGGAATGAAACAATCGCATGCCTCACTAGTCAAGTAAGGGTAAATCCGATTCAGGCGAGAGAATCGGATGAGAAAATTTACAAAAAACTGCGAAGCATCAAGACGCTAAAAGGTTTGGAACGCAAGGCTCTGAGCAGGCTTATGAGTATGAATAGAAGAGCAATTGGTAATCTTTTGCTGATGAATGGAAATATTGCCAAAGCTAGGGGATCCTATAGGCAGGCTTTTTTCATAGATCGATCACTACGTTCTTTTGGGAAGTATTTCTTATCGTTTTTTCCGGCGAACATAAACCAATGGATAATCGAGAAGCGTCAGTAGTTAAAAAAAAGAACGAACTTAAACCCTACCAAAGGCTCGGTTTATTATTGAGTCGAGTTGGCAACATTCTGGTGCCCGATACGGTTATCGAATTCTTCAAAGGTCAAATAATTAATATGGTTTCGCTATCGAGATTACTTACAACAATTGGACTGACGGCTCAGCGGCTTAATATTAGGCCGCCCAGGGTAGTCAAAGATTTTCTACGTTCGTTGCTTACTAATCTAATAAATAATAATGCTGCGGTGCATGGCCTAGAGGACTGGTCTACCCCATTGATTGTCAGGCAGGAAGAAGCTTTCGACAAAACTGCAGGTTTGAATCTAGTGGGGGACGTAGGATTTCAGTCGATAGACGAACCGTTTAATGGGTTGTATCAGATTCCAAGACCACATACGAATAGCAGCGAACCGACAGTTGGGCTTCGATGTCTGCTCGTGACCGATTCCCTTGATGTCGGTGGGATGGACGAGGTCGTGGTTTTTCTTGCACACGGACTTCCCCGGCATGGCGTTGGCACTGCAGTGCTGCACGCGTCGACCAATGGCACGCCCGATGGCACTCCCTCTGGGCGGCTCGGACGACTTTTGTTGGAGCACGGGGTTGAGACAGTCGAATTGGCTGGTGCCGCAGGTGTCAGATGGGTGGAGGCGTGGCGGCCTGACGTTATTAGCGCACATTGCGCTCCGGCTTGGGTGCTAGAGGCGGCCACTCGACTGTCGATCCCGTACGTCGATACTCTGCACGGCCCGTTTACGCTGTTCAATATGGACTCGGAGGTAGAAAGCGAACGTGGGCGGCAGCTTGCGGGGATCGTTGCGGTCAGCGATTTGGTGCGTCGGCAGTATTTACAAAGGAACCCTTTCTTTTCGCCAAGTCGAATAGTGACTATCCCAAACGGAGTTGATGACAAACGGCGCATTCCCAGGTGTAGGAACTCGGCACGCGCTCGATTTGGCATTCAGGATGAGTACTTATTCGTGTCGTTGGGCCGTCACTGTCTTCAGAAAAACGCCTACGGATTGGTCGCGGGATTTGCCGATGTGGCCGAGCGCTACCCCAAGGCCCACTTAGTCATCGCAGGTCGCGTTGATGACAATGCCTATTTCGCCCAAGTGCAACGATTGTGTGCGAGCCTTGCTTGCAGGAACCGCATACATTTACGCGACCATTTTTCCGACCCAGCAGAACTGCTGGCGGCGGCTGACGGCTTCGTCCTCAATTCATTCTTCGAGGGCTGGTCACTAGCCTCGATGGAGGCACTATACTCTGGCGTTCCTGTGGTTCTTAGCGAGGTGGGTGGAGCTTTCGAGCAAGTCGGTTGCGGTGAAGATCGGGGCTACTTGATTCCCAATCCTGTCGGCGACCCGCTTCAGGTGAATTGGGAGACAATACGTGATGCGCGATATACGAGTCAGGTCAACCGGGAGGCGCTTGTCGAAGCCATGAGTTCGCTCATTGTTAATCGCGCCTCCTTTCTCGATGCGCGCGAGCGACTTATCAGTGAATCTGCCACACGTTTCCAACCGGACGCGTGTCTCCGTAGCCATGCGCAAGTATTGACGGCTGCTTTAAAACGGTGACGTGGTTCGGCAACAGCACATCACTCACGACAAATTATGATAGGAAATTAAAATGAAGATACTCGTTGCAATAGCAAACTACGGGACTAAGAACGCCGAGTATGCAAAGCAGTTGATCAAGGAATATCGCGCAATGCCGTTCGATGTGGACATTGTCGTGCTTTGTGAGGTTTCTAAAGGTTTTGGATCGGATGTCACCGAAATTGTTGGCCTGCCGACAAAGGATCCTTGGTCGCTGCCTTTTGGGCATCGGAAGCTATTTGTCGATCACGCGAAGGACTATGATCTTTTTATATATACCGAGGACGACATTCTAATCCGAGAGGATAATATTTTGGCTTTTCTTCGCGCCTCTGAATGTCTCCCCGAAAATTTGCTACCAGGTTTCCTTCTCTACGAATTATATCCAGATGGCGCTAAGAGTTATCCTCAGATGCACGCGCATTACCACTGGGTGCCGAGCTCGATAAAACGAATCGGCGTGTACGTCTGCGCGGATCTGTCCAACGAACATTCCGCTTGCTACATGCTTAACCGCCAACAATTAGAGCGAGCTATTCGCTCGGGAGGCTTCAGCCTGTCACCGCATAGAGGTCGGTACGACTTGCCTTGCACCGCATCGACCGATCCCTATACCCAATGCAACTTCTCGCGTGTCATATGCCTTTCCCATCTTCCTGACTTCGAGTTGCACCATTTGCCCAACGTCTATCTGAATCGAATGAGCTTGGACGAAGAAAGCAAACGCCTCCAAGTCGAAGCGCTGTTCGATGTACTTAACCAAAAAAGCTCTGGATACGAACTTTTCGTCACGAAAAAACCCATCGCTATAGATTGTTGGGATAAAGACTATTACGAACCTTGCCGCGCCGACTTGCTCGAGCTTGTTCCCGAAAGTGCTTACCGAATCCTGTCAGTAGGATGCGGATCCGGCGAAACAGAAGCGTATCTGGTTGGCAAGGGAAAGGATGTAACTGCAATTCCCCTCGACTCGGTGATCGGACGGCTGGCAGAAAGGCGTGGCGTGCGAATCCTCCCTCCGGACTTCGCGAATGGCTTCGAAGCACTTGGCGATGAGCGTTTTGATGCGATCCTTTTGCCGGGTGTGCTTCAACACTTGCGTGACCCTGTCGATGTATTGGGTAGGCTCGGCGGATACCTGAACCCGGAAGGTCTGCTGGTCGGGAGCGTGCCAAATCTCGGGCTGATTCGTCGCCTCCTTGGGCACCTAATTGAGAGGAATAACAAATTCTCGATCCTCCGCGATACTTTCGATGATATAGGCCTCCATTGCACAAGTGCACCTATGCTGAGAGGATGGCTGAATGCAAGCAAACTTGACACGCTAGACATAAGTTTCGACAAACACACGACGATTTCGCGGTTCAACGACTTGAGCCGCGATCTGCCCAGAGCAATAGTCGCCTCGAACCTATTGTTCGTGGCAGGTCACTAGTCGATTAAACAAGGATCTTTATAAATATGATATATTTGACTTCGAGTCCTCTGATCAAGATTAAAATACTATCACACTTTGCGCTCTGTGGGCAATTGGACGAGCCGCTGTATACGGATTTAAAAGATTCGCAGTTTGGTGCGCCCGGCACTTGGCGACTTGCAAAATGTTTCGAACGGCGATGTGGTTTGATCTGGGTCAATACGATGCCGCTTGCGAAGGATATCGGTAGCGCCTACGAAAACTACTACACACACAATAACCAACTAATCGAGGAATTTACCTGCTTTCTGAAGCACACTTACGATACGATTAAGCGCAGTTATTTTTTTCCGATATGAATACCGTGACATGTCGAAACGTGGATTATTGAGTTTCCTTGATTGGGTGCTCTATCTCATTCCGCTTCGGAGCAGAGGAGTCGACAGCGAAGTGCGCTACTTGCAAGCACGTCCTGGCGGGGTTCTGCTCAATATACTTGAGCAGGCCAGACTCGCAGTGCGACCGGGGGTTGGGAAGTGTCTTGACGTTCAATCCTCGAAACCATGAATACGATTGGGTTAGTCACCCTTAGTATTTTTCTAGTTCAGGTGCTTTTTGCACCGTCTCGCTGGGCACTATTGGGGGTTTTCGGCGGTGTCCTCTATATGACGAATGGGCAGGTGATCGATGTTGCTGGACTACATATCTTTCCGACCCGCGTGTTGACGCTCGCTGCTTTTATTCGTGTTCTAATACGCAAGGAGTGGTCGCTAGTCATGCTCAATACCATCGATAAGATTCTAATACTGACTTTTTTTTACCAAGCTGCGGTGTATATTCTGAATGGCAATGGCAGTCCGATGAATATCATCGGCCAGTTTGTAGATGTCACGCTTGCCTATTTTGCGGGAAGGGGGCTCCTCCGCTCCTTTGATGATCTTGAATGGTTTCTCCGTGCTTTAGCATTTATGATCCTTCCATATGTGGTACTTTTATATATGGAATCATCAACTGGGAGCAACCCATTCGCAGCTATAGGAGGGAATGCCTATCACGATATCCGTAATGGTAGAGTGCGGTGTGTCGGTAGCTTTGTACATGCTTCAATTCTCGGAACTTTTGGTGGCAGCTTCATACCTCTGTTTATTGCGTTGTCGTTGCGAAGGACGGGCCGTGTCATGGGTATTTTTGGAGTGTTGCTCTGCTTGGTTATCGTGTTATTTTCGAATTCGGGTGGGCCGGCAACCAGTGCAATGCTGGCAGTAGTAGGTTGGCTGTTCTGGTTCCTGCGGACACAGATGTCGGCTGTCAGGACTTCCATCTTTGGAGTGTTGACGGTACTTGCCCTAATAATGAAAGCGCCATTATGGTATTTACCGACCAAGCTGAGCACTATAACGGGCGGTGATGGGTGGCATAGGTCTTATCTAATGGATGTTGCCTTTCGTAATTTAGATCGCTGGTGGCTGGCAGGCATGTCGGTACTAGAAACCAAAGACTGGTTTCCCTATATAGTCTCTACAGGGGGGGCTGATATTATCAACTACTATCTGGCGTTCGGTATCTCAGCCGGGGTTGTTGCAACCGGGTTGTTTTGTTATTTATTAGTCTGCGCGTTCAGTCAGTTGGGGCGAGCATTGGCAGCAGTTCGTTCGCAAGCGCCCCTAAATTCGAAGAGGGAGCCTTTGCTCTGGGCATTGGGCGTCGTGCTTACAATTCATGTATTTAACTGGTTCGGAATGGTTTATTTCGACCAGTATAACGTTGTTTTTTTCATTCAGTTGGCGGCGATATCGACGCTCTCACATATCTTTATCAATGATTCGATAATGCAAATAATCCAGGAAGACAGTTTTTCGATTGACTCAAGGGAAAAGCGTTACTCCCGGTACAGGTCAACAGTAGAAGGCCGAATTGCTGGCATAGTTCGACCTGTGCAAGGTCATTTAAGCCGAAGCGTTAAACACAAATGTTAAATACAACGATTGGGACAGTGAGTGCCGGTCATTATTCTAATAGTTTTCGGAAAATGCCATGTTTAAAAAATCAGCGTACATGATATTGGCTCACCACCAGCCTGAAGCTTTATGTCGTTTACTTGATAGCATAAAAGCCCCATAGGCCCATGCTTTTGTCCATATTGACCTTAAGGCTGATCGTGAGCCGTTCGAACAAGTACTTCGCTCTCGCAACGATTACACACTTATTGCCAGAGAAACCAGTCTGTTGGGATTTTTTGGGCTGGCTATAGTATGGTCGAAGCCACGTTACGACTATTACATAACGCCTATCAGAACCCGTAGCAATTTGAGCGTTTTTCGTTACTATCGGGTGTTGATTTGCCAATCAAACCTCTAGAAGTAATTGCTGGCAGATTGAGTGGTAACGACGAAACATCCGGGTTGACTGTATGCTTGATCCCCTCGGCAAGACCGATTTTGACCGTAGTGCTAACCGGTCATACCTATGAGGCTGTCCCAGAATAGGATATTCGAACGAGTGGCTCATAATGGATTTCAGAAAAATTTTAAATTATCCTGATACCAAACTTCAAATTGATTAAATCTTGCACAGTTTTTTGCTAAAACTCGTTCATATCGGACTTATCCACTCGATGTTCAAGTTTTTAAGCTTAGAAAAACAGCAGGGAAGCGTGTAAGCTAATCAGTGTTAGAATAGTACGTATTTCAGCAAGATGTTAATGTCCGAGCCCGCACACTTTATAAAAACCTTTGTCGCTGATTTAAATGCTGCCATAGGCGAGCTAAAACCAAATGCAAAGCTAACACAGCTGCAAAGAGTGTGGGCTGGGCTTTTGTTTAACAGGAATATTGCTGACAAACTTGGTGTGCTGGGCAAAGTTCGAGCGTGCGAGCTTAATCTCATTGCGATCGAAACAGAACAAGCACTGGTTAGCCAAATGCTCATCGATTTGCGTGAGCAGTTGATGGCCGTTTTACCTGATTTTTGTCAACATCTGGGCTAAGATGGCAAAGCTATCAATAGCCACAGCACCGGACAAGTCGACAGCAAGAACGGACACTGTTCAGACCCCGATGCCGATTGGGGGCATCACGAAACAGCCGACGTGAATACCAAAACCGGTACGTACTGGAAGAAAGTGAAGAACTAATTTGGCTATGGTCTGCACCTGATTGCCGACACCCACTATGTTGTCCGCTGGCGTTTCATCTGACCACTGCCTCTCATTCTGAGCAGGGTGAACTGAGGGCTATGCTTGATGAGGTGTCCGAACAAACGCCCGGACTGGCCGGGCGCTGCGCGGATTTTAGTGCGGATTGAGGCTTGGATTGCGCCGAAACCAAGGCTAAGCTGTGGGATGAATCTCGCATCCGCCCGCACTATAGTGGACCCCAAAATCCGGACAGTAGTTTAAGATGGTGTCTTCCATAAAA
>JBAXXH010000052.1:0-24545 GCA_037127995.1 Methylococcaceae bacterium
CGATGCACTTTGAAGGGACTCTTGATGATGAAAAACTTAACCCGTTTTTACAAAAAAAAGCGGACTTGCAAGAAGAGATTGAACAGCAGAAAACCGATGTAGCGGCACTTAAAAAAGCGCGTAAAGAAACGCCACATCACATTGATGTGAATGATTTACCTGAAGAGCAGAAGTTTAAACAGTTAAGCACGCAAAGCAAACATTTGGTGGACACCATCAAAATGACGGCTTATCGAGCGGAAACAGCGATGGCTAACAGTGTTCGTGAAGTCATGTCCCATCCTGATGAAGCTCGCACCTTGCTTTGTGCGCTTTATAAAACTGAAGCAGACTTGCTGCCTGATCTGGACACGCAAACATTAACCATCCGTCTTCATCATTCAGCGAATGTAATGTCTGACAAGGTCATTGAAAAACTTTGCACCGAGCTCAATGCAACGGAGACTCTATTTCCACGCACAAATTTACGCATGGTATTCAAAGTGGGGTCGACTTAAAATCCTAGAGATCTGGGTGTCTGATATTGTATTTTTTGACATTCCCATAATGGGTGCCAGCTCTCTAACCCGGATGTTATGCCCAGGCACTAAGCCGGTGTTGGTTGTAACGTCTTTGGTTTTTTGCATAGATTCACCTTTTATTTTTAATTTTTATAGGTGTTATGGTATGAGGTCGCTTTGTATTGCCTAATACGAAAACGTTCATAATTAAACCATTTGCTTGCTGGATACCCACGCCTTTACATCTTGCCAGTTCCAGACTGTGACCTTGTCGGTTATTTTGATCGGTTTAGGGAAATTAGAAGCATCGTTTCTTGATAATCGCCAGACCGTATTTTTTGAGATGCTTAATTCTTTGGCAATCAATGAAGCTCTTTTGTATTCTGGTTGGTGGTCGGGTTGTTGAGTTGGTGCGTTGCTTGTTGGCATGATGTGAACCTGTATAGTTAAAATTTAGGCATAGCTTGCCAGCAATCATTTTTGTAAAAAAGATTGAAAAATGCGTTAAATTTATTATTTTTTAGCACCTTAAAGCACCTTATAAAGTGCTTTATTCAGGTATTGCAGGGCTTGCGAGGTGTGTTAATAGAGTGTTAAATTATTTAATGGGGGCAATAAATAGATAAATTATTTTTTTATTGATGCTTTTTTTTGGTTTTTTAATTGGTTTTCGTGTTTTTAAAGCGTCAAGCTATTCACTTAAGGCACTCTTTTAGTGTTTTATAGATTATTTTTTTTCGGTCTTTTAATCGGTTTACTTGTTCATCAAGGCTCTTTCTTGCACCGACCAGATTACTTTTTACCGTTTCCGGCGTAATCTCTTCTTTGAAAAAACAACTGACTACTGATGCAATAAGCGATGAAAATAATTTGCCGGGGTAATCAATGGCGAGATAAATATATAGCCAGCGTATAAAAATGGCCTGTTCATTTGTCAGACCTTCGGTTTTGTTAACTGAGCTACATATTTTAGTTTGATCGTGATTGTCTGTTATATCGGCTTTTCTTATTTTTAAGATAGTGACAATTTCATGAATATTTTGATAATGGTCTACAGAGTGGTTACGGCTTGCTGCCCCTACGTTAAAGCCTAATCCGCTTGCTGCCCTTGAATTAAAGCCCAATCCAATACCGCCCTCCCCTTTTTTAATACCTAGCGCCTCCATAATCTTAACAAGATCATCTGCCAACTTTAGCGCCTCGTTATGCTTTTTAATTTTGTCTTCTAAAAGTTTAGGCGCTGTGGTCTTTTTATCTTTGTAGACCTTATGGGCTTTTATAACGGCATCAATGAGGGTTTCATGGTCGATGTGTTTACCCATTCCGCGCCCTTTTCCGCTTTGATTTAAGGCTTTTTCTACCTCAGTAAAATAAACTGATTTGGCTATTCGTCTAAGGTAAGTCAGACCTTTTTCATAACTTTTATTGATAAGCAGGGTTTTAAATCCGGCGTGGTGTTCTCCCTTTTTTGGTGCTGGTTTTATATTCAGGGGGATTCTTTTTAGTTCTTCCATAACAGTCTTTTTAGACTTGCACCTTCATAATAAAACAATCTGAAAACAGTTAATCAGGGTAAAAACCATCATTGATTAATTGCTCAAACGTCCACGGACAAGCCGCCTCAAATACGTCTATATCAAGTTTGGTTTCCTTGGCTGCATTAACTCTAGCCAGGGTATAAGCATCATTTATCAGGTCGGGTAATTGCGGCTTTAAGCCGGGGTTGTCTTTGATGACACTTGCCAGCTTTAACCGCTGCCCTATGATAGTAAGCGTCCAACTTCTGCCCCTTCGGTTCGCTTGGTATTTCCATTTAAGCAAGTGCATTAACAGCACCGTCAAACGGCTTTGAAGCTCGCGCTTTTCACTTCTTCCCATGGTTTCAATCTCTTCAATCAAATTGATAACATCCAAATCATTAAGTCGCCCGGCCTTTAATAGCGAGGCTTGCTCTTGTGTCCATCCGTAGAAGTCTTGGTTATAATTAATCATGGTCTTACTCGTTGTGGTGGGTGTTGTGCTTATCGTTGGCTTATGCCTGTCTACTGATTGGAATAACATTCCAGTCAGTGCCAGCCTCGCAAGCATCAAGATAATTAGCCAGTTTTTTTAATGCCTCCTTGCGTTCGGGCAAATAGTCGTATTGATTATAAATACCTTCTACACCCTTTAACTTATGATTAAGGCATCTTTCGGCAATGTGTGAATCAACGCCTAACCTTGAAAGATGCGTTCGTGCGGTTCGCCTCAAATCATGAATACAAAACGGCTCTATTCCCAACATGTTCGGCTTAACCTTGGATAAGGCAACGTTTAGGGTGTTTTCGTGAATATGGGGAAGCATTCTGTCTTGTGCTTTTCTTGCTGGAAGTAACCAGTCGTTACCTTCTGAAAGTCTGTGTAACTCTTTTAAGGCTTCTACAGCTTGTTTGGATAAAGGGATTGTTATAGCGGTCTGGGTTTTAGTCCGCTCTAAAGGTAAGCGCCATAATGAAGCATCAAGATCAAACTCGCTCTTTTTGGCTTCAACCAATTCACTTTTTCTCACTGCCAACAAAAGTAGTAACTTGATGGTAATAAGGTTTACATAGGTAAAGCCTTTAGTGTTTCGCATGGCCTCAAAGAACATAATCAATTCTTCGTGGGATAGTGCCCTATTCCTTGCGGTTTCTTTGCCGCCTGCGTCGGATAAGTCAAAAGCTGAAGCCGGGTTATATTGAACCATTTCCCGTTTAATTGCATAATTAAAAATGCGCTTAGTCCACCTTAAAACGTCATTTGCCATGGTTGGTGCCCCACGCTTAACAATAGCTTTTAACATGGTGTCTATTTGCGCTGGCTTGACATCTTCAGCGGCAAACTTGCCAATATGCGGCTTAATATCGTTTTCTATTCTGGCTCTAACGATGTTTGGATGTTTCCACTTGCCTACAATACACGCTTTGAAATAATCATCGGCTAACTGCCCAACTGTAAGCGCGTTATTTTTGGCTTCAATCTTGGCTAAGGCAACGGCTTTTAGGTCTTGTTTTTCGGCTGCCACGTCATGCCCTAAAGTAACCTGAGCATTAAGCTCTTTAATTATCTTTCGGGCATCGGCTAATGATACTTGTCCATAAGTACCAATGTTCATAATTCGCTGTTTTCCTAAGAACCGATACCGGAACCGCCAAACAGGAACGGAAAATTCTTTTCGATAGCTGATAACAAGCCCGTCTCCATCGCCTTTACCTTCAAACCGTTCATTTTTACTTATCCAGCTTCTGATTTGTATATCACTTAGTTTTGCCATGCCTGCCCCGTGTACCAGTAAAAATGTACAAAAATTATTTTTTGTACTCGTCTTGGTACATGGGGATTATGTCATTAGGTGGTGTTATGTGCAATCGTATGATTCAAAAAATATAGACGGTTAGCGGCTTTCACGGGTTTTTGATACGGTGTGTTATTGCTTGGTTCATTACTCAATATTTTGTATTTGCTCGCGTATTTGCTCAATCAGTACTTTTAGTTCAATGGCTATTTGCGTCATTTCTTTATCGGTTGACTTGGAGCCCAAGGTGTTGGCTTCGCGGTTAAGTTCCTGCATTAAAAAGTCCAGTCGTCTGCCTACCGGGTCTTTTTCTTTTAGTACGCGCAACACTTCAATAATATGAGTGTCCAGTCGATCCAGTTCCTCGGTAATATCCAGCTTTTGTGCCATAAAAACCAGTTCCTGTTCCAGACGGTCAAAATCCGGCTGTACAACCAGCTCGGTAATCCGGCCTTTTAATTTGTTGCGAATCAATAACAAGACTTCGGGCATACGGTGTCCGGCCAGCACGACAAAGCCTTGCATTTTTATACAGCGCTCTTCGATTAATAGTTTAAGTTGAGCGCCTTCCCGCTCCCGAACTTCCAAAAACTGTGCCAGTGTTTGTTTGACCAGATGGGTGATTTCTTCATTAAGGTGGGTTTTGTCATTGACCGGTTCTTGCTGAATGCCGGGAAAAGCCAGAACATCCAAGGCTGAAAATGACAAAGGTGCCAGCATGTGCTCTTCAATTTGATCGGTAGCGGCAAGTAATGCAATGACGGCATCGATATTAACGTTAAAGTTTTGCTCTTCTTTGGCCTGTTTTTTATAACTTAACGAACATTCAATTTTGCCCCGATTGATTTTTGCAGCAATAATTGAGCGAAGATCCGCTTCAATAAATCGCAAGTGCTCAGGCAGTTTTAAGGTGATATCAAAGTAACGGTGGTTGACCGAACGTAACTCACAATTTAGGGTTGAATCTCCAATACGGGCCTCATTGCCGGCATAAGCAGTCATACTTCTAATCATTGTTCACCTGTGATGGGTTAGAGAATCCAAACGCTAAGTATAGCATTTTAACCCTGACTTCTGAGGTATGTAACTGCTTACTGATTTGCGAAGAATTTATAAATTGAAAACCGAATAATTAATAGTTAAGGTATACTGTACGGTTTTAAATTTACCGGAACACACATGAGACCCAGCGGACGTAATCCAGATCAACTCAGAGAAATAAAATTTACCTGCGGTTATACCAAACATGCAGAAGGCTCTGTGCTGGTTGAGTTTGGCGACACCCGAGTGCTTTGTACAGCCAGCGTTGACAAAAGCGTTCCCCGCTTCCTTAAAGGTAAAGGCGAGGGTTGGGTGACTGCCGAATATGGCATGTTGCCCCGTTCGACACATACCCGGATGGGGCGTGAAGCCGCTTATGGCAAACAGGGCGGTCGTACTTTGGAAATTCAGCGTTTGATAGGTCGATCTTTAAGGGCGGCGGTTGATTTAAAAGCGCTGGGCGAGCATACCGTCACCATTGATTGCGATGTTCTGCAAGCGGATGGCGGTACGCGTACGGCGGCAATTACCGGTAGTTTTGTGGCTTTGTCGATAGCGATAGAAAAAATGCTTAAACGCAAACAGATCAAAACCAATCCTCTGCATGGACAGATCGCGTCGATATCAGTCGGTATTTATAACGGCATACCCGTACTGGATCTGGATTATGCAGAAGATAGCAACGCCGAAACCGACATGAATGTAGTGATGAATGATGCCGCCGCGTTTATTGAGGTTCAAGGTACTGCTGAAGGTCATGCATTTAGAAAAGAAGAGTTGGATGCGATGCTTGAATTGGCTGGCTTTGGCATTAAGCAATTGCTTGAAAAACAACAGGAAGCGCTGGAAAGTTATTTATAAAACAGGGCGTTCAGCTTAAAACATCACCACGAAGACACGAAGCAAAAGCCAAGAGTAAAAAATTCGTGTCTTTGTGGCGCTTTCCATTTTAAGATTTTGCCTTTTACCTTGCACCTTTTACCTTTCATCCATGACTTTATCATCATCACAACAAATCGTTTTAGCCAGCAGCAATCTTGGCAAAATTAAAGAAATCCAGGCGATTCTTGCGACGCATCTGATTGTTCCGCAATCGGTGTTTAATGTTACGGATGCTGAGGAAACCGGCTCCACTTTTGTAGAAAATGCCATCATCAAAGCTAGAAATGCAGCTCTGCATTGTAAGTTACCGTCTATAGCGGATGATTCCGGACTGGTTGTCGATGCTTTAAACGGAGCGCCGGGGGTTATTTCTGCACGCTATGCGGGTCTTGGTGCCAGCGATCAGGATAACGTGCTTAAATTGTTACAGGAACTGGAAGGGATTCCAGATGAGCAACGCACTGCCCGTTTTATTTGCGTGATGGTATTTATGGAGCATGCTGAAGATCCTTTTCCAGTCATTGCGCAAGGCGTTTGGGAAGGCAGAATTTTAAATCATGCCATCGGCACTCATGGTTTCGGTTATGATCCGGTATTTTGGGTGCCGGAACATAAATGTGCATCGGCTGAATTATCGGCAGCCGTTAAAAACTCAATCAGTCATAGAGGTCAGGCATTGCGAAGCTTAACAACGTTAATTAAGGCCAGGGAATTGTAGGTGCCAACTTGTCCCCTCTATAGTCCCCTGACGTCATGAATACTCTATTGCCTATAGCCCGGCAATTTGCCAAAAATATTACAGCGCTATCTCCGCTAGGTAACGGCCTGATTAATGACACGTTTCTGGTTGCATCCGAGTCATCACACTTTGTTCTACAGCGTATCAATCGCACTGTTTTTCCTGCGCCCCATCAGCTTATGGATAATTTGATCACGCTTAACCGGCATCTTGAACAAAAAGCCGATTCAGCGGTCAAGCTGAAAATTCCGAAACTTTTAAAAACCATCACCCACCAGGATTTTTATCAGGATGAACACGGTGATTACTGGCGTGCACTTGGTTTTATAGACAATACAGAAAGCCTGGAGACGCTCACTACTTTAAGTCAGGCGCAACAGGCGGGATTTGCGTTGGGACATTTTCATCGCTTAGTCAGTGATCTTGACCCCTTATTGATGCATGATACGTTGCCCGGGTTTCATATTGCTCCTGACTATTTAAGCCACTATCAACAGGTTTTAACGCAAGCGCCCAAACAACTTGAGCCTGAAAGTCTTTATTGCGCGGCATTTATCGATCAGTTTCAAAACCTCACAGAGGCTCTGGAAACGGCAAAACAGCAAGGATTTTTGGTATTAAGGGTTATCCATGGTGACCCTAAATTAAATAATTTTCTGTTTGATAAGCACAGCAAAAAAATCGTCAGTCTTATTGATCTGGATACGGTTAAACCGGGATTGGTGCATTATGATATTGGTGATTGCCTGCGCTCCTGCTGCCATAATTTGGAAACCAATGAATTTGATCTAACTATTTGTGCCGCCCTGATAAAAAGCTACATATACGAAGCGGGCGCATTTTTTTCAGCTTATGATTATCAGTATTTGTTCGCGTCCATACAATTAATTCCGTTGGAACTGGGGCTTAGGTTTTATACCGATTACCTGGAAGGTAACCGCTATTTTAAAGTAACTGATCATAAGCAAAACCTGCACCGTGCAGCGGCACAATTTCAGTTATGTGAGAGCATCATGGCGCAGGAATCAACGATTAAGGCACTGATACTCAACCTTCAAGTCCAAAGTGAAGATTGAATATCAGAAACGGCGTAGGCCGGAATAAGACTTTTCGAGCGCAAGCGAGAATAAGCGTTTCCGGCATCCGCTACGAATGTGCAGGAAACACAACCACACGATCGGCTTCATTGGCGGGAAAACAGGCTTGATTGGACATAACAGTCATCTCTTTCATCAAGGCTATAGAATACGCAGCTATCGCTGAAGGTAGAAAAAAATGACTTTTTGTCAGAGGATGATATTTTTTACTATTGGATGGCGGGATAAAGTGAAGATCAAGAAAGAAACATAAGTTAAGCCGTCATACCGACAGGGATTGCCGGTATCCAGAACACAAATACGCCTTGCCATCCTTGGCTTACGGATTCCAGCATTCCCTGCCGGAACAACGCGGTTTTTTATTAATTTAATGGCAGTGACTTGATAACGCCTATCAAAAGCTCTATTATGGCTATAAAAATAGCCATAATAGAGTGATTGCCAATGAAAACCAGTACCATAGCCGAGGCAAAAAATAACCTGTCACAATTGATTTATCAGCTTGAATCGGATGAGCCTATTCATCTGACCCGTCATGGTAAGCCCGTTGCCGTGATGTTATCCGAAGTCAATTATCAAAAGCTGACCCATAAAGACAATAGCTTGTACCAAGCCATCCAACAGTGGCGCACTCAATTGAAGAGTGACAGTGCGTTGACGGAAATTGAACTTAAAAATTTACGTGTGGCCAGTCAGGGACGAGAATTTTCATGGGACGAATAAGCTATTTACTGGATAGCAATATCCTGTCAGAACCCGCACGCTTAAAGCCTGATGACAACGTGTTGCAACAGCTTGCCAATCATGACGGCAAGTATGCAACGGCAGCAATTGTCTGGCATGAACTGGTGTATGGTTGTGAATTACTGGCAGCATCCAAAAGGAAAAAGCAACTTCAATCCTATTTGGATATGTTGTTGATTAACGGTTTGATTGTTTTGCCTTATGACCAAGCCGCAGCTGATTGGTATGCAAAAGAGCGTGCCAGATTACAACGGCAAGGATTTACCTGTGCTTATGCGGATGGCGAGATTGCTGCCATTGCGATTACCCAAAAATTAACCTTGGTCACTCGAAATATTCAAGATTTTCAGAACTTTCAAAATTTAGCCTTACAAAACTGGTTTGAATGATTTAGGCCGGGATGAATAAAATGAATCCCAGATTGCCGGGATTACGCGTGACGGGGTTGCCCCCCCCCGCGTTCAGTCGTTCATAGTTCGACAGGCTTAACTTTAAACTGTCCACGCCTTACGTGGGTAACCCATAAAAGCAACCGCCTTTGGGCAACCGGGGCTTTGCTTTTCCCCACGATGCGGGACATTTTTTTGTAGGGGGGAGGCTTTACGCCTGCCCCTTAATGCCACGATGTTAGCAGGGCAACCGCAAGGGATTGCGCCTACAACACACGGATATCGTTACATAAAAGGGCTATCCACCTAAGCCGGGACAAGCCGCAAGGCTTGATCGTTCGGCACTGAGCTTGTCGAGAGGGCGTTCATGGATCGACAGTCTCGCCACGAACCGCTTAACTTTAAACTGTCCCGCCTTACGCGGGTAGCCGATTAGACGAAAGCCGTAACCCAACACATTCACTGAGGCTTACCCATGCTCAATTAATGAAGTGCGGGTAAGTTCGATATAATCAAAATTTGTTAGCGCCGAAACAATCGCAGGCAAGTTTTTCACAAATATCGCTTCAAGCTCTTGGTTGGATATATTTTCAGTAGAAATAAGCAATAGCTTATAAGGCCTTCTTGAGATCAAAAATGAATTGACGAAATCGGCATCCTTGGTGATGACAACCCGCCGCTCAATCTCGGTAATTTCATTAATCCGGCTACCCTTCGTTCGATTGCTTTCCGCCAAATCCAGGGTATGAATAGCATCATAGCCATGCTCTTTCAGCAGTAACGCCAAGTAACGCGGCAAATGTGCATCGACCAGAAAATTCATGCTGCCAAGGTTTCGATACGCTTGATCTGAACCATGAGGGACGCAAAATCCAGAACAGCCAGAATATCTTCTTGTTCAATATCTTCGTAATCGTTAAGAATATCTTCCATGCTCATCCCGGAACTCAACCATTCCAGAACGGTTTCAACAGGATAGCGCAAGCCCCCGGATACAGGGTTTGCCGTGGCAAATTTCAGGATCGGTCGTGATACGTTCAGACAGTGATGTTTTCATATTACAATAATCTTGTTGAAGTTTTTGGAATACAAAATACGTTATTTTTTAAGGCAAGTCCATACGGCACAATAGCGCTTATGCTGTGCCCTACATGCTATGAGCTGCCTGTGCGGCAGTGGACGATTTATCGCGTCTTTATACTACTTTCTAAGCTGCCTGTGCGGCAGTGGACGCTTTGTTAAAGCGTCCGTACATCGCCTTTAATTTCTAAGCTGCCTGTGCGGCAGTGGACTTATCGATCGATTTGGTGCTATGTTGCCAAAATTGTAACCGTTCACCTACCCCGATTGTCTTAAGCCGCTATTTTGTCAGGTACAGTTAATTCATCTTGATACAAAATTGAAGGCGCTGGCTCATTTCTTAAATGGGCATCAACTGCCGAGTTGATGCAGCTTGAGTAGGATGATGCAAAGATGCTTTAATATGATGCTTTAATATAAAGTATGCCTACCCCGTTGTTCTTCTATGTGATGTTGCAAGACCTCAAGGTTCTTAAAGTAGAGTCATCTATAAAATGCGTAATGTCGAGCATAAAACTATTGAATCTAAGTAGAGCGATAATAAATTTAAAACATAAAATGCGACTGACTGAATTTGAAATTAACGCTATCAAGCAATCTGCCTGTAAGGTTTTTGGGGCCAAAGCTCAGGTTTTTTTATTTGGCAGTCGCACGGATGATTCAAAAAAAGGCGGGGACATTGACTTGTATATCAGAACTGAAGCAGGCAATGATTTCAATCATAAAATCAAATTTCTAGTGACGCTTGAACAAAAAATGGGTGAGCAGAAAGTTGATGTTGTTTTTGCTGAAGATGAAAGCCGAGCTATTGAGCAACAGGCCATAACTAACGGGATATTATTGTGACTAATCTAAAAATGGAAAAGCTTATCAATGAATGTGATAAACACCTGCAAAGAATTAGCCGTGCTTATACAAAAATGGCTCTATTTATGCCATTAGATGCAAGTCGATATAATCAGCTTTCGGATGATGAGGTCGCAGATATCGATCAGTTTTTGTTCCGGTTTTCAAAATTACAAGATGCAATGGGTGAGAAATTATTTGTATTGATACTGGAGTTTTTAAAAGAGGAAAACCCTAAATCCAAGCCGTTTATTGATACGCTTAATAGACTTGAGCAGCTTGGATTATTGAAAGACAAGAACACTTGGTTAGAACTTAGAAAAATCAGAAACAACATCGCTCATCAATATGAGGATGAACCCAAACAAGCATCAGAAGCACTTAATGCAATTTATGCAGTAAAGCCGACTTTAGAAAGTATCTATCAAATAATAAAAACTTGTTATATTTCGATGCGTGATAGCGTATCACCATGAATTCTGACGCTATTGACTGGCACTTCAGCTTGCGTTTACATCCTGATTGTCTTGAGATAAATACCCTATTGCGGGTAGATGATTAAATTGGGCTGTACAAATTGCACCAGCCAGGAGAGAGTCATGCGACTTGATGATAAAACCCGCGAGATTATTAAAAACGAGGTCGCCAGTCAATTTGGGCCTGACGCCACGGTTCGTCTGTTTGGAAGTCGTATTGATGATAGTCAGCGCGGCGGGGACATAGATTTACTTGTCGAGCCGGGTCGTGCCTTGGCACAACGCATCCAAGCCGAATGCCAATTGGCAGCACGCCTTTACATTAAGTTGGGTGGTCGCAAGGTCGATGTATTGATAAAAGATCCGCTTGAACCACCGTTAGCTATCTATGAACAAGCTTTGCAAAATGGAATTGTATTATGACAAGAGAGGAGAATAACCTGTTTATCGTAGCCCAATTAATACGGGTTACCGCAAAAGAAGCGCGTTATCTGGAGCGCACCGCAGATCGACTTCGGGCACTTAATATTGATCTGCTTTGGGTTGAATCGCTTGATAACAACGATGAGCACAGTGAAATGCTTGATGCCTTTGTTTCTCGTTATGGACGATTGCAAGATACTCTGGGTGACAAACTTTTACCTGCAATGTTGCGTAGCAGCCTTGAAAAGACCGGCTCACAACTGGATAATTTGCTCCGTGCAGAAAAGCTTGGCTGGATCGAATCGACTCAAACCTGGATTGAACTACGTGAGCTCAGAAATCGGCTGGTTCATGAATATATAGAATCGCCAAACGCTCTTCTAAGCGCATTAAAGCAAGCCTTACAATGCGTACCTATATTGACAGAAACACAAAGTCGCATGGCTGATTATGCGAAGACAATAGGACAACTATAATTTTTTGTAGCGCATCTTTAGATAAGCCAATGTGATTGCCTGCCATGCAAGAAAATTTTGGTTTGTACTGGAGGCATCCGACTATGCGCTCTCATTGTTACCTTTTGATAAATTGATTTCACCCTATAACTCTTGATCACATTAAGCTTAATTAAATGAAATTTCTCGATATAAAAACAGACTTTGCTTTTAAAAAAGTCTTTGGCAGTGCCGATTCAAAAGATCTGCTGATCAGCTTTTTAAATTCAGTGATAGAGTTTGACAACCAGCAAACAATCACCGATTTAACCATCGTTGACCCTTACAGCATCCCTTTATTGAAGGGCATGAAAGACACATTCGTTGATGTTAAAGCAGAACTCAGTGATAACACGCGTGTCATTATAGAAATGCAGGTCCTGAATCATGAGGGCCTGGAGAAAAGAATTCTGTATAATGCCGCAAAAAACTACTCCATACAGTTAAAAAAAGGTGATGCTTATCACTTGCTAAATCCAGTCATTGCCTTAACGATCACCGACTTTACCCTATTTAAAAACAGTGATGAACTCATTAACCGGTTTAAATTACTCGAAAAAAAGCGCTTCATTCAATACAGTGACGATATTGAACTGATTTTTATCGAACTTCCAAAATACAATAAAACAGAACAAGAACTAACCAGCATTCAGGATAAATGGCTTTATTTTATTAAAAACGCCGGCAACCTGGATTACATTCCTAAAAATCTTAGTCAAGAATTGGAAAAAGCCTTTAATATTGCCAACGAAGCAAATCTTAGCGAAGAAGAGCTGGAGCTTCAGCATAAAAAGAGGGACTGGATTTATATTCAAAAAAGTTCAATCGAATTTGCGACAAAGACGGGACTGCAACAAGGCCTAGAGCAAGGATTAGAACAAGGCTTAGAGCAAGGCGAATGGAAGGAAAAAATGAAAATTATAGAAAATGCCGACCGGATAGGCTTGCCCATGCAAACTATTATGGAACTAACAGGACTAGATGAGGAAAAAATCAGGTCATTGCTGCCAAAAAAGAGTTAAGCAACCGAGCATGAAAAATTGAAAGTCATGGCTAACAGCAAGTTACGCAAATCAATCGAGTTTGATCCCATTGTCACATTGCTGCGTTTAGTAGAATTGGGTGCAAAATTCGTCACAGTCGTGCCAAGGTTGGCGGTGATATGATTAAAAACAGGTTAAACATAACTTGGACGCGTTAAGGCAATGTCTCTTACAAATTCCGCAGTTGGAATTGGCTTTCTTGATAGGCAGCCAAGCTAGCGGTAAAGCGCATGCAAATAGTGATTGGGATATTGCCGTTCGTTGGCATCGTCAACCTGAAATCAACGTCATTTCAATATTGGCACAAACAGAAACATTACGGCGAACCATAGCCCGGTTGCTTAAAGTAACTGAAGATAAAGTAGATTTGATTGATTTAACTAACGCACGACTCACCATGCGTGCCGTAGTAGCAGAAGAAGGCATTGTACTTAAAGGCGAGGATACACTGGCATGGCATTATTTTTTACAGCGTACCTGGCGTGAACTGGAAGAATTTTACTGGAATCAGTGTTATGCGGCTTGATTTATACCATGCAGAATGTTGCCGTATTGCAGATGAGCAAAGTGCCTTGTTACAAGAAGCCAGGCAAAAAATAATCGCCAGACAATCGCTCAGCAAATTGGAGCAAAACGGCACATTACACGGACTGCAAATATTGATTGGGAATGCCATCGGCAAGGCCAAACATTTATTAAAAGCATCGGGAGAGTCAGTGTCTGTTTCGGCCTACGACAGCTTTGCCAGTCTGCATACTAAAAAAAAGATAACCGATGCACAACTTCAACAATGGAACGCAGCAATTGGCCTGCGCAACCGTATTGTGCATGAGTATATGAACGTTGATATGGCAATGGTATTTGCGTTGGTAGAACAACAAGGCTATCAGTTTATCGTAGATTTTTTACGTCAACCGATCTCAACACAATAAATTGTTGCCCATATCTCTCCCAAGAGTGTTAAGTGCTTTTAATCGTGCCTGACGCTTTTCGTTCCATAGTATTTAATATTTAATTTGGGTATCCTTCATAGAAACCCAAAAGTAGTTGACACTTTTTTTATCACAAAAAATGCTAATAATCTCGGGTTAGGCGCTAGCCGTAACCCGACACAGATACTTCGATTTGTCGGGTTACGCTGTCGCTAATCCGACCTGCGCGATGTTAATTGCAAAAAGTGTAAACCGAGGAGTGAAGGATCCCTTAATTTGCATAGAATGTACATCAAATGATGCTGTATTTGATGTTTTTATGGTGCCTTTATGCGTACTACACTTAATCTTGATGATGAACTACTGGCGCAAGCACAACGATTGAGCGGATTAACCGAGCGCACCCAGTTAGTACGTGAGGCCTTGCTGGCATTAATACAGCGCGAAAGTGCAAAGCGCTTAGCACAGTTGGGAGGTAGTCAATTAGAATTGCAAGCTATCCCTCGACGTCAAGACGTCGCCCCATGATATTGGTGGATCTCGGTTTGGATAGACCATCTGCGTCGAGGTGATGCTCATCTAATGACCACCCTGTTGGCTGGACAGGTATTAATTCATCCTTGGGTAATAGGAGAACTGTGTCATTTATTTGCTGGAGGAGGTTCCGGTTTTTAGCGAACAGATAAAGCGGGGCTGTTTCATTTTCAAAAACCTTGATGGTTTTTGTCGATTATGAATAATCTTCTTCCGGAGTCGTTAGGTAGCTCGCAATAAATAATATACCAACGGTGAGTCTTTCTTCTTCAAAGAGGGGAGCTGAATAAATACGCTTTGGCTTGCCCTTGACTTTTAAAGCGAAAAAGGGTCAAAATAAACCCGTTCTAATAAAAAAAGGGTCTTAAATGCAAGTTTCTATGCATGAATTCAAGTCTCATTTGTCCAGTTATGTCACTCAAGCGCAATCCGGAGAGCTGATTGAATTAACCTCACATCGCAAAGTGGTGGCTCGGCTTATTGGTGTTCCGTCTATTGATAGTGCGGGTATTTCTTGCTTGCTAACGTCGGGTATTGCAACTTGGCAAGGCGGAAAACCGGTGGGTGCGGCATTTAAATTACAAGATTTTGGCAAGCCGGTTTCTGTGCTGGTACTGGAAGATCGCGGATGATTTTATTTTGCGACACCTCAGCGTTAGTTAAATTGTACATTGTAGAAGCGGGTAGTGATGAATTAAAATTGCAGGTTCAAGAAGCCGAGGCAGTTGCAGTGTGTCGAATTGCTTGGGCAGAGGCTTATGCTGCATTGTCCAGGCGTGCCAGGGAAGTACCGGAAGACGCTGTTATCATCGAACAGGCAAAGACGGCGCTTGCGGCAGATTGGCCGCACTTCGTAGTATTGGAAATTGACCAACTGTTGGTTGAGCGTGCAGGAGACTATGCTGATACCTTTGCCTTACGTGGCTACGACAGTGTTCAGCTCGCAGCAGCTTTTGAGACAGGTCGCATTTCACAATCTCCCATATTCTTTGCTTGCTTTGATTTACGCTTAAATAAAGCAGCCAAGCTATTGGGCATGTCTTGTTTATAGTTTTTAGCAATCAATTATAGAAAATCTGATGGCATTTACTTTCATTTCGAAGAGGCATTGATCAATATAGGGAGTATTAGGGGCTGGCTTCCATGTTGTTCAATCGAGACTGCCCCCTTTTTTTCTTTTAGAAAGTATTTATCAGGCTATAAAAACGCGTTATCTTGCGATACAAGATAGCGAATCATTTTAACCAGTTTAAATTATTTGCAGTCACAATAAATGCGCCTAACCCCACAACAACAATCCGCCATACGTACCACAGCGACCGAAACCTTTGGTGAAGAAGTTAATGTTTGGCTTTTTGGGTCACGGGTAGATGAAAACAAGCAAGGCGGAGATATTGATTTGCTGATAGAAACAAGACAGTCAGATGTTGCCGAAATTGTCCGCGCAGAACTGGTTTTTTTGACGAAATTACAAATGAAGCTGGGAGAGCAAAAAATAGATGTGTTGGTTGATTATCCAACACGTCACCATACGCCTCCCATTTTTACCATTGCCAAGCAAACAGGCATCCAATTATGAGTAATGACATACCGTTGTTGCGACTACAGGACGCTTGGCGCGAATGTGAGCGGCATATTTATCATCTTTTCCATGCCATGTTGCACTATCCACACATTCATGCCATTAACTGATAAAACGTATATAAATCTTACTGATGAACAAGTACAGGATATAGATCAGTTTATTCTGCGCTACACTAAGTTGCAGGATGCAAAAAAACCTGCATTTTGCAGCCGAAGGTTTGCGGGCCACTACTTGGCAAGAATGTGAGAGGATCGAGACGCCATGGCGCATCCGTCTCACTTTGCCGCACTGCAAAGCCCCCCTTGGTTTCTTAAAGTACAGTTAAAATAGAGAACGTAAAATGGGACATATCTTTACAGAAATTAAACTCAGCAACCCACGTAATCCGAATTTGGCACCTGTCACCACACAAGCATTGGCTGATGCCGGTGCCTTAATGCTATGCATACCTGAACATATTGCCATTCAGCTTGATCTTGAACTGGAGTCAAAGCGGGAAGTTACCGTGGCAGATGGTCGATCAATGAGCGTGCCTTACGTGGGGCCGATCAAAGTGGGATTTCGGGATCGCTTTTGTTATGTGGGCGCATTGGTATTAGGTGATGAAGTGTTGTTGGGAGCAGTACCTATGGAAGATATGGATTTGGTGCTATCACCAAGTCGGCGTGAGATTACGGTAGATCCCTCTAGCCCTAACATTCCTCATGCTAGAGTGAAGTAATTGGTTGAGTAGGGTGTGCTATGAATCCTTTTTCCTCAGTTCAGACTATGTAGGATTGTTTTTGTGTGAGTAAGTGTAAGTGCTATTCCATGCTAAAATATCAAAAATTGAACAGAATATCTGGAGAAGAAAATGACTGATGATGAATTGAAGGCATTGGTTGCGAGTCTTGCAGTTGATAGTAAAGAGCTGCGCGAAGCGCAAAAGGCGACTGATGAGCAAATGAAGCGCACCGATGAGAAGCTGGAACGTATTGGCATTAACCTGGGAAATATCGGTAAAAACCAAGGCGATGTTGCCGAAGAATTTTTTTTTCAAAGCCTGATAAAAGACAATCACCTAGGCAAAATTTACTTTGATGATGTGGTAAAAAACATGGAAAAGCACCGTGGTCAAATCCAGGAAGAATATGATTTGGTCATGACTAATGGTGATGCCATTGCCGTTGTCGAAGTAAAATACAAGGCTCATAAATATGATCTGGATAAATTAGATCGTAAAATGAAGCATTTTAAACAGTTATTCCCCATCTACAAGTCGTTCAAACAATATGGTGCCATAGCAGCCTTCCATATCAATGATGATGCCAAAGAAGAAGCGTTAAGACGAGGTTATTTTGTTTTGCAACGCAGCGGTGATCTGGTTCATACCGAGAGTAGCAATTATTTAACGGTTTTGTAACGGTAGTATGGCGAATCAAAAACAATGGAGTCTATTGACGCCCGATGGCTAAGCGGAATCGAAGTCCGTTATTCGCTTCGACTCTGCTCAGCGAACGGCTCCCCAGCAGCAGAGGAAGTAAGATCAATTTGCAACACAATGTTTTAAAATATAAAAAATAGAATTCCAGCTTTGACATGCCCATCTATGGTATCGCAAAAAAAGAAGGGGTAAGGTTATGACGCCCGAACAGCTTATGCACATTTACCTTGATGATTGCCGTTTGCACGCGAAAGTATTGGCAGAAGCATTAGATAAGCGGATGAATGGTTTTTGCCCACTTTTTTTATTTAAGGCTTGTATTTATTGATATCCTTATATTATTTACCCACTATGATTCACACAGAGCTAAAAACCCTGAACTCCTGTTTTCCAAAAATGGAATTAATTTGACTTACAAAACATTCGGATACAATCAAGCATGAAAGCAATTATTCTTGCCGGTGGACTAGGTACACGGATTAGTGAAGAAACATCAACGCGGCCTAAGCCAATGGTTGAAATTGGTGGTAAGCCGATACTCTGGCATATCATGAAAACCTACTCAGCCCATGGCATACAAGACTTTGTTATTTGCTGTGGCTATAAAGGCTATGTCATTAAAGAGTATTTTGCCAACTACTTTCTGCACATGTCCGATGTGACGTTTGATATGCAAAACAATCAAATGGAAGTGCATCAACGCAATGCTGAGCCTTGGCGGGTAACGCTGGTTGATACCGGAGAAGATACCCTGACTGGTGGCCGGTTGAAACGCGTGAGCAGTTACGTGAAAGACGAGGAGGCATTCTGTTTTACCTACGGTGACGGGGTTGCCGATATCGATATCAGTGCACAGATAGCATTTCATAAGCAGCACGGCAAGCGTGCGACTATAACGGCCGTACAACCACCGGGACGTTATGGTGCGCTTGATATGAATGGAAAAACCGTCTGTGGCTTTATTGAGAAACCACAAGGTGATGGCGGATGGATTAATGGAGGATTTTTTGTCTTATCACCAAAGTGTATCGACTTGATTACTGATGATAGCTCTTCATGGGAAGGTGAACCACTCACTAAACTTGCCTCTGATGGTGAACTAATGGCTTATGAGCACAGCGGGTTTTGGCAACCCATGGACACCTTGCGCGACAAAAACCACTTGGAAGAGCTTTGGCAAAGCGGCAAAGCGCCCTGGAAGGTGTGGAAGTGAACCCTGATTTCTGGCGCAACAAGCGCGTCTTTCTGACGGGACATACCGGATTTAAAGGTGGCTGGCTGGCACTTTGGTTGCAATCGATGGGGGCGCATGTCGTGGGTTATGCACTTGCTCCACCCACTAATCCAAGTTTGTTTGAAGTTGCCCGGATTGGCGCAGACATGACCAGTATTATCGGCGACATAAGAGATCTCGCTACATTACGTGCAGCCGTTGCCAAACACCAACCCGAGATAGTGATACATTTGGCTGCGCAGGCGCTGGTTCGCCACTCCTATATTGACCCGGTCGAGACTTACTCCACCAATGTTATGGGTACGGTAAATGTGCTTGAAGCTGTTCGTAATACAGACAGTGTACGAGCCGTAGTCAACGTCACCACTGATAAATGTTACGAAAACCGCGAATGGGTTTGGAGTTACCGTGAAAACGAAGCCATGGGCGGATTCGATCCCTACTCCAGCAGCAAAGGTTGTGCAGAGTTAGTCACTGCCGCTTATCGTCGGTCTTTTTTTCAGCCTGCCGGCATCGCTTTGGCGAGTGCGCGTGCAGGCAATGTCATCGGCGGCGGTGACTGGGCAGAAGACCGTTTGATACCCGACTTTCTGCGTGCCATTGATGCCGGAGCAACATTAAAAGTTCGCTCTCCAAAATCTACACGACCTTGGCAGCACGTTTTGGAACCACTGTCCGGTTACTTGCGACTCGCCGAATATCTTTTCATGGAAGGTGACGCTTTTGCCGAAGGCTGGAACTTCGGCCCAAATGAAGATGATGCCCGTCCGGTAAGCTGGATTATTGAGCGTTTGGCAGAAATGCAGCAAGGTATGAAGTGGCAATTCGACCCGGCACCACAGCCGCACGAAGCTCATTATCTTAAACTGGACAGCAGTAAAGCGAAAATCCGACTAGACTGGCAAGCACGTTGGCGCTTGCAAACCGCGTTGCAAAAAACACTGGAATGGCATCAGGCATGGCGTAATGGCGAAGATATGCAAGCAGTGACCTTGTCGCAAATTGCTCAATATCAGATAGTGGCTAAGGTTGGTTAATCATGTCTCGATTTGATTTCACCCCAACGCCACTGGCTGGACTGACCTTGGTACAGCGTAAAGTCACTGAGGATCATCGCGGTTTTCTATCGCGGTTTTATTGTGCCAATGACTTCAGCGAGGCGGGTCTAAATACGCCAATTACCCAAATCAATCACACCTTAACCAAAACCAAAGGCGCTGTGCGTGGATTGCATTTTCAAAATCCCCCGCATGCTGAAATCAAGCTGGTCAGTTGCCTGCAGGGCGAGATATTTGACGTTGCAGTTGATCTACGGCAAAACTCCCCCACTTTTTTACAATGGCATGGTGTGGTATTATCTGCACAGAATCGGCAAAGTCTGCTCATTCCGGAAGGATTTGCACATGGTTTTCAGGCACTATCCCAAGATTGTGAGTTGATTTATTTACACACAGCAGCCTATCATCCGGAAGCAGAGGGAGCGTTAAATGTTGCTGATCCAAGATTAAACATAGCTTGGCCACTCGCTATCACCGAGATTTCCGAAAGAGATCGTAACCACCAATTGATTGAACAGGACTTTCAGGGAATTATTTTATGAAGTGTCGCCATTGCCAGGCTGAGCTAATCATACCGTTGGTGGATTTAGGTTCAGCACCCCCATCTAACGCGTATCTAACCCGGCAAACACTGCACGCCCCAGAGAAATATTTTCCTTTGCGAGTGCTGGTTTGTACGCAGTGCTGGCTGGTCCAGACGGAAGATTATGCTCAAGCCGACGAACTGTTCAATTCCGATTATGCCTATTTTTCCAGCACCTCAACCGGCTGGTTGGCTCATGCGGCAAAGTACGCAGAAAAAATGACTCAGCAGCTGCAACTCACTCAAGACAGCCTGGTTATTGAGGTTGCTTCCAATGATGGTTATCTTCTCAAAAATTTTGTGGCTACCGGCATTCCTTGTTTAGGTATCGAACCCACTGATAGTACCGCCTCGGCTTCTGAAAAACTCGGCATTCCTGTTATCCGCGAGTTTTTTGGTGAGCAACTTGGCAAACAACTCGCAGCCACAGGCAAACAGGCCGACCTTATCGCCGGTAACAACGTTTATGCCCATGTACCAGACATTAATGATTTTACCCTGGGTCTAAAAGCAGCGCTAAAACCTGGCGGCACTATCACGCTTGAATTTCCTCATTTGATGCGGTTACTTGAGCACACTCAGTTCGACACCATCTATCACGAACATTTTTCTTATCTGTCGCTTTATACAGTCGGGCGCATTTTTAAGTTTGCCGGCTTACGCGTTTGGGATGTCGAAGAATTACCAACTCATGGTGGCAGTTTACGAATTTATGGTTGTCATGATCAAGACCCTCGTCAAAATTCCCTTAGCGTTAAGGCAATACTGACAGCGGAAGAACAAAATGGCCTGCAAATAATCGCCATCTACCAATATTTTCAGGATAAGGCAGATAGAATCAAGGATGATTTTTTAATTTTTCTGACAAAACAAAAAAGAGCAGGCAAAAAAGTAGCCGCATACGGTGCAGCGGCAAAGGGTAACACCCTGCTTAATTATGCCGGTGTTAAACCTGATTTGTTACCGTTTGTTTGCGATGCAGCTAAAGCCAAACAGGGCAAGTTTATGCCAGGTAGCCATATACCAATACTGGCACCGACGGCATTACTCGAGCAGCGCCCTGATTATCTGGTGATCCTGCCGTGGAATATTGCCGCCGAAGTTAAGCAACAAAATGCACATTTAGCAGGATTGGGTACAAAATTCGTCACAGCTGTGCCAAGGTTGGCGGTGATATGATTGACAATTCTGGTAGCTTGCATATAATCAACAGCCATTATCTAAAACTCAATGAGTTGAAGCTATGCGATTAATGCCTTCACAAGCACAAATCATTAGAAACACGGTAGACCGCGTATTGGGCACACCGTGCAGAGTATGGCTTTTTGGCTCACGGGTTGACGATGATGCTCGCGGTGGTGATATTGACTTAATGGTTGAAGTCGAGGTGACTCTTCCTAATCGCGCTGATGCCATTTGTCGACTGTATGGCGCACTGTTCATGGCGCTGGGTGATCGCAAGCTGGATATTGTACTTAAAGATGCACATACCGTAGACGCGCCTATTTTTGAAATAGCACGTCGCACAGGCGTCCTGTTATGAGCGCGGCTTATTTGCCGGAATACGCTGAAAATGCCCGGTTAGCCCTGGAATTAGCGAAAAAGGAAAAGGTACACCTCGCCTATACCCATAGCACTTTATTTGCCCAAACCATCAACCTCCAATGGTTGCAATCCCTGGCAGAGCGTGAAGACTTGTCTGAAAAGATAGATGCATTTGTTAGGCGATTTGGCCGTCTGCAAGATCACATTGGAGAGAAGCTAAGCCCGCGTTTTGCCGCATTGCTAGGCGAGTCACCAAAATCATTGCTGGATGTTTTGGCTTTTGCCGAGAAATGTAATTGGGTTACGAATGCGGAAGCATTCATTGGTGCAAGAAAACTCAGAAACTTGCTGGTACATGAATACATGATCGATCCTGAGTTGTTTTTAGACTCGCTCCGTTCGGCTGACGGTGCAACACACTTAGTTATGGACGTGGTGAATGCTATTACGCGACATGCAGAAGCCATCGGCTTAAAGGACTGTTTATCAGATAAACCTGATAGCACAAGGTCTGCAAGCATCACATTATGAAAGTTCGTATCTATGCTATCTTATGTGTATCGTCTTTGGTTCGATTGGACGCAAAGACAAATCTTATTGGTGCGCATTAAGTGTCTTATCGTAAAACGGAGCATATAGATGCGTCTTGATGAAAAAACGCGTGACATTATCAAAAAAGAGGTTGCCAGCCAACTTGGGACAGAAGCTGTCGTTCGCCTGTTTGGAAGCCGTGTTGATGACACGCAACGTGGTGGAGATATCGATTTGCTCATTGACTCCGGCTGTGTTCTGGCACATCGAATCCAAATAGAATGTCGTTTGGCAGCTCGTCTTTACATCAAACTGGGTGGCCGCAAGGTCGATGTGTTAATTAAGGATGCTATCAGCCCACCTCTCCCCCTTTATGAGCAGGCGCTACGTAACGGTATCGTTTTATGACCAAATTACAAGACCAGCAAATTATTCTGGCTCAACTAATCTTGGTTACGGCAAAAGAAGCGCGTTACCTTAAACGAACAGCAGATTGACTTCGATCACTGGATATAGATATTTTTTGGGTTCAATCACTTGAAAATAACGATGAATACAGCGAAATGCTTGATGCTTTCGTATCACGCTACGGTCGTCTGCAAGATACCTTGGGCGACAAACTCTTGCCAGCAATACTGCGTGCAAGTCTTGAAAAAACCGGAGCACAACTTGACAACCTACTTCGCGCAGAAAAACTTGGCTGGATTGAGTCAACCCAATCATGGATCGAACTTCGTGAACTCAGAAATCGGTTAGTGCACGAATACATAGAATCGGCGGACGATCTTTTGAATGCATTGCAACAGGCCTTGCAGGGTGTCCATATCCTGGCCGAGACTCAATTGCGCTTCGTGGCTTATGTGCAGAAAATGAAGCTGCTATAATGCCATCAATGTTTTTTCAGACTCCAAAAATAATTGAACTATGGGGTTGTATTCACAAACGGCGCAAAAATACGTTACCGTAGCAACTGCATCTGAAATCAACCCTTTTATTTGTTATACTGCTGATATATTGAGTTTTCTGGAGTTTATTATGGCAACGATTACGTTTGATACATTAAAATTTGTCGAGAGACTGGAAAAAGCTGGTGTAAGTCGTGAGCAAGCATCTGCAATGGCAGAAGCTTTTAAAGATGCTAGTAGTGAGGCAGAATTAGCCACAAAAAATGATTTGGATAAGCTTGAAATTAGATTAACTGGTGAGCTTAATTTAGTTAAATGGATGTTAGGAGCTATCTTAGCGTTAGCAATAGCAAACTTTGTTAAACAATTTTTGTAATCACACAAAAATTCTGATTGTAACGGATTTATGGGGCGTGTTGTTCAACTAAGCTGGCCGGGATTGTAACCCCGTCCTGAACGTTTAAACGCTATTGCACCACTGGAGTAAGCTATGTTCTTAATTGATGTCACTGATGTGAGTCCGATGGAAAATAGAAAGCTGCAACTAACCTTCGCTGATGGATTGCAAGCAGTCGTAAACATGGATGAAATCATTAGAAGCTATACCGGCATTTTTACACAATTGCAAGAGGATGCCTACTTCCGGCAGGTTCGTGTCAGTTCTGACATGGGGACAATTAACTGGCCGAATGGTGCTGATGTGTGTCCGGATGTTTTGTATTCATTCGCATCTGGGCAACCAATTGTGATTAATGGTGAACGCGTTTTTAACTAATATTGCAACAATACCAGCTGTTCCACTGAACGTGCTCATTTCGAAATCATACTGATGAAGCCCCGTATCCATTACACCAAGCCGTCCATAACAGAACTAGAAGTTCGCTACGCCACCGATGCCGCCGCTAATGGCTGGGGTGAGCATTGTTACGACTACATCAATCGTTTTGAAAAAGCTTTTAAAGCCCATCTGGGCGTCAAGTTTGCCATTGCCACATCAAGTTGTACTGGCGCACTTCGCATGAGCATGGCGGCATTGGCTCTGCCTCATTGTTATTCCTTAATTAATTGATTTCACCCTATAACCCTTGATCAGATTAAGCTTAATTAAATGAAATTTCTCGATATAAAAACAGACTTTGCTTTTAAAA
>JBAXXH010000053.1:0-23353 GCA_037127995.1 Methylococcaceae bacterium
TATCAAGTGTTGGCTTTGGCTTGGCGTGTGATGCAAGACGATATTATTTAGGGGGACATTAAAAAAGACGGGCAGTTATGAGCAAGCTCCCTCTGAATTGTGTTGATAGTTGAGGTTTACACTGCCAGGCTGATTGAGGCGGTATACGTACTGCAAGCTTTCCAGAAGAAAACACAAGCTATACATTTTCAGATAAATAATTTCTCTGTCGACAGATACCATCCCTTCAAGGGATGTTATCTGTATAAGCTTACATCGATGCGAATTGGAAATTTAATTTCTGAAAGTCTATACGTCCAAACGCGATATTGAGATTGTCAATAAAAGATACGCCGAACTAATGAGAGGTTCTTAATATGATCGAAACAAACACTTTTAATAGCGTATGGGATGCAATTGCCGACACCCCGGAACAGGCTGCCAATCTTCAAGCACGAGCCGAATTAATTCAGCAAATCACCATTATCATCAAAGCCAACGATTGGAAGCAAGCCGATGCAGCCGTTCATTGTGGGGTTACCCAACCGCGAATCAATGATCTGTTGCGTGGACGTGTATCACGGTTTTCATTGGATGCTTTGGTGAATATAGCGTCGGCCTTAGGCCAACGCGTTCATATGGAGTTGAAAGCCGCTTAATTAAATACCAAGTTAATTATGTGCTTATTTAACTTAACTTTTTGGAATGAAGCAAGTAGCCTCAATGCAGCAAAGCGGAATCGAGGATTTATTAACGCTTAATACCTCGATTTCACTACGTTATATCAAGGCTACTATAGATTTTCAGATAAATAATTTGGCATCCTTCATTCCTCTGTTTACACTTTTTGCAATTATCATCGCGTCGGGTTAGCGACAGCGTAACCCGACAAATCGACTGTGTCGGGTTACGGCTAGCGCCTAACCCGGTATCTACAGTGATTGTTAGCATTTTTGTGATAAAAAAAGTGTCAACTACTTTTTGGCTTCTATAAAGGATGCCAATAATTTCGATGCTAACGGATACCATCCCTTTAAGGGATGTTATCCGTGTGAACTAAATCTTCATGTAATGGAAGTTTAATTTCTGAAAGACTATAGCTGAAAGTTTATAGCCAATTTTAGGCACGTAAAAAACCTAACTCAAAGACTTGCGGTTGCAGTTTTTCGCTTAAGGTTTTATAGGCTGTTTCAAACAAGCTGAAATCTACGGGTGCAGCATCGTTGTTGGTATTGCGGGCTTTTAGGGCGTTGCGTATTTGATACCAACCGACATCCGGGCGATTCAACTTTAAATCATCACGAACATTGCGCACGTCGGTTTCGGCAAAATAGGCTTGCCACAATGTTCTGCCTACATCCAATACCGCTTTTGCTTCTCTGGAAAGTTTCTTTTCGGCTAAATACTGCACCATAAAATCGGATTCAAAGCGGTCTGGGGCGTTGACTTCGGTTTCGGTAAAGGGGATGAAGTGATTGACGATACTCCACTTTTTACCGTTCCATTCGAGGTCGTTGGCACTGGCGGTGAGATTACTACCGTTAAACAGCATCCAGATCAGGCAGTCATTTTTGAACTCGTCAGATAACGGTGCTGTGGGTTGTAGGAATTGATCCCGGTCGTTAAGCCATGTGGACTTAATTAAACGACGCACAGCAAAAACGACGGCGGCCTTAGAGAGATTTTCGGAGGTAATGTGGAAGCCATTGCCTGCGCTGTAAATAGACGAAAAAAGTGCGGTGAGCGTGCCGGAATTTTGCAAGTCATTGCTGTTACTCAACATGTAGCCAATGGCATCAATGCGCCACGAAGTGACTTTTGCATGAGCTGTTTGATGGTGTATTGCATTTTTTAATGGAATGCTGATGTTATCAGTTTTTAACCGTGGCATCCAGTTATTCAAATAGGTGCTTTTAGGCAAGTTATAAAACGACTTCTCGCCCATCGCTTGTGCGCTCTTATTCAACACTTCAGTGGCAATTTCAATTAACGGCGTTTTGCTAGCTGTAAGTTGGTCTGTTTTCCATACTAGAAATCCAATCGGAAAATTACCATTCAACCCATCGAACGCTTTGCTGTGAACCACGAAGCCACCCAAATATTTCGCGTTCCATACGTCACGAAATTTTTCAAAGTTAGGCGCGTTAACATATTTCAACGTGCTGAACATTGCCAGTGTTGCGGTTGGAATCTCTTTAGCTATTCTTGCCATAAACTGCACGAATAGTTCACGCGCGGCATAACCATAATCTTCATGGTTCATTAGCAATCCGATTTTTGTAGCAGCCACATCTGTTTTGCCTTCGTTACCTTGAGAATTCGCCGCCTCCGCATACGGTGGATTAATCAACACCAAAATCTTCTTACCCTCGGCAATGGCTTTGCGTAGACCTTCCGGCACTTTGTTGGTCAGGCTATAATCAATCTGCCCAGCCTGTCCTGAGTCTGTCGAAGGATCGGTAATATCGTCGTTCAAATAATCATATTGAAAACGTTGCGCCGCCACGCAGGTTTTGGTGGCTTTCATCACATCGACGTCGGCTTGATCCAATGTGCTCATATAAATGTTGCGCGGATTACTGTGTTTAACTTCCAGATTACCGACACCGCAACACATATCCCAGACGATGTAATCTTTTTGCCAGTTCTTGCCCAAGGTTTCCGTTAGTTTGTCGTAGGCTTTATCAACAACGGCCAGCGGCGTGTAATACGCGCCTTTAAAACTGCGTTCGTCCAGTGGAATCAAACTGTCGCGGCGTTCCAGCAAATAATCGCGGTATTCGGCTTTGGGCGGCTTGTGATAAATCGCCCAAAACTGGCGGTAACCTTCTTTGTTACCCAGATCATAGAGCTTGCCGCCCAAGCTAAATACCGGTGCATTATTTTTATGCAGTAATTCGGCCGGCAGATTGGCATGAGTGGACACGGTGCCATCGTGCATAATGTCGGCAAAAAACAGCAGCGCGTAATCATCCTCAGTGACGCCGTTGATTTCGCGCCCGATCATAATCACCCATTTATCGAATACTTGTTTAAGATTATCCGGCGTAATCGGGGTGCGGATAATGTCGCCGGATTTTATCGCTGCTTTAACCGTGCTGATAAATTCGTCTTCGTGCGTGGACATCTTAAACGAAACAAAATGGGTGCCGATGTGGGCAGACACTTCGTCTAACGCTTCTTTGGGATATTGGCTGGCTGATTTTCCCCACTTGACCGTCTTCTTTTTTAAGAACGGCAACACATCAGCCGTTTTCATAAAGGCGGCTTTTTCGGTGTCAATCACCGCTAAAAACGGCGGGATAATCTCACCTTTGTTAAGGCCGTCCTGGACGTAATGCAAGAGCTGGGTAAACATGGCATAACTCGAATGCTTGCCGGTGTCTTTCGCTTCAAACCAGATTTCATCGGTGCGAATGTCAATCAAACCTTTGGTGTAACTTTTTAGCCCCAAGGCTTTGATGTAAATATCTTTAACATCTTCTTCGCTGTGGGCTTGTTTGAGCTGGTTATAAAGCGTGGTGGTTACCGTCATGGGATTTATTTTTCAAAGGGATGGCTACGTCGCAGATTTGCAGTATTCTACTTGATAAAGAGCGGGTAACAATTGATATCGGCTACATTTCATCCGATAGTCGCCTTGGATTATTTCTTGCAAACGTTATTCAACGAGCCTGACAAGCACGTTAATAGTCAGGTAAAGCCTGATCTCCTTCACTTGGCGTGTGTGTCAATAGTGCTTAAGCACTCCTGTTTAAGGTGCATTATTTTGTTTTTATCGCTTAAAAAATCGGGCTGATTCCTTGAGGAATCTTGTTAATACCTTAAACAATTAGCATAATTCCTTGAGGTATCTTGTTAACACCTTAAGCAATTAGCATAATTCCTTGAGGTATTTTGTTAATTCCTTAAGCAATTAGCATAATTCCTTGAGGTATCTTGTTAATACCTTAAACAATTAGCATAATTCCTTAAGATATTTGGCTTTGCGCGATCAACTTGTCAGTTTATCTGCCAAAAACTATTGTTTGTAGTCATGATATAATGGCCGTTCTAAATTAAGGTTAATCAATGACTGATCAAAATATTCAAGCAATACAACTACATCCGCTTTGTACTTACTTTCCGAGAATGTCGGATGCCGAGTTTATTTCACTTAAAGCCAGCATTCAGGATATCGGACAAACCCACCCAATTTACACACTTGACGGCATGATTCTGGATGGCGGCAATCGCTATCGTGCGCTTTGTGAGCTGGGTATCAAGCCGGTGATGATTGAGTACACAGGTTCTAATCCGACTCAATTTATTTTGTCGTCAAACTTACATCGCAGGCATTTAACGCAAGGCCAAGCGGCGGCTATTGTATCGGCATCTCAAAGTTGGGTAAAAGCCCAGGTCGCCGATCATGAAAAATTAGCCAATTCTGCGCCGTTAAACACGGCAGAATCCAGGGCTAAACAATCCGGGGTCGGGCAGCGTACGCAACAAATGGCTGACAAGCTGGTTAAGGAAGCACCGGCAGAGTTGGTAAAGGAAGTGATAGACGGCAAAAAAAGTCTGACTAAAGCCATTAAAGAAATATCGCCTCCCAAGCCGGTAACGCCCAAACCTGAGCCGGTTCCGGTTGTTGGGCAACAACTCGAAGAGGATCATAAAGAGCAGTTGAGCAGTATTATTGAGGAACAGCAAGGTGTTATAAAAACCTTGGAAGCCGATAACACCGCCATGCGGAAAGTGTTTGAGTCGGACGACAGGGTTTTTGCTTCGTTTGAAGAGGTTAAGGCATTAACCGAATTGAATCGGGTTTTAAACGAGCGCATCACCGGCTTGACGACTGAAAAGGATGAGGCCGTTAAGGCTGCGGCCTACTGGAAGGATCAGTTCTTGACACTGGAAACCGAGCTTGACAAACACCTTGAAAAATAACCGTTCCGCTCAAGAGAAGATCCGCTAATGTTTACCCTACCTTCAGTTTGGAACCTGGTTATTTCTTCCCTTGTGTTCATTGTGGCCGCCCGCTATTGTCAGCGTTATCTGGAAGCGCAAGGCTTGCCTGGCGGCATGACACGCGGCTTATTGGTGTTTATATTCGCTTCTTTTGTGTCATGGGGTTCAGGGGAAATGGTCGATTGGACAGAAGAAAAAATAACCGGGCCACAAGCGGTCGTGCAAGCGCCTGATGAGTTGTCGCAACTACTGAAGAGTCTGGGTCAGACGCAAGCGTTAACCCCGGAACTCAATAAGCCGGATTCCAATTAAGACCTGATGGTGTTCGTCAATCCAGACTATCCTTCTAATACAGGATAAACCGGCCAGATTTAATGCCGATATTTTTGTCCCGACTTAATTAAATCGTCTTAATTTACAAATAATCAACGATAAGTAAAAATGAATAGTGATAGTCAAAAAATACAAATAGCCAAAAATTTTGCTGAACTGCATAAAGCCCCGTTTGCTCTCTGGACGCCTGAAAAGGATTATCTGTCAGAGGATGAACGTTATTTGACTGTTTACGACAACCTGATTATGGGCGTTTACGGTGATTGCTACGGTATTAATGCCGAGTATGATGAAGCCGGTGAGTTAATCACTGAAGCCACAGAATTTGAAGTTGAAGTTGACCGATTTGAATCAACTGATGATCACAGTGAAATGTTCTATTTTGAAATAACCAGTGAATTAACGGGGGCAGGAAAATTTATTGAAGAGCATGGTAAGCATGGTAATTGGTAGTTGCCCAACATAGCCTTTTTGCAGCTCTCGAGTTATCTACATTCTGCTCATTAACACCTTGTTATTGGCGGGTTTATGGCATTACTTGACATTGCTCTACTATTTTCTAAAATGCTCTAAACACGGTTTAAAACATGACTCGGGTTTTAGGAGAAAAAAATGGCAGAAAAATTGGCTTTACTCAGGAGCGCATTAAAAACTAAAACTGATGGCTATATCAACCCCGAAGCAAAATTTTAAAATCAGCTACCCACTAAGGAACAGCCATGAACATCGACTATCACACCATTATTACCATTGAACCCGGCAAACGTAGCGGGAAACCCTGTATTAGAGGTTTGCGTATTACCGTTGATGATATTCTTGATTGTTTTGCTGCTGGCATGACTGAACAAGAGGTTTTAGAGGATTACGATTATTTAACTCAAGATGATATTAGGGCGTGTTTTTCTTATGCAGCCGATAGAGAGCGTCATACCCGAGTTATTACCGGATGAAATTATTATTTGATGAAAACCTGTCACCTAAAATGGTGATGGTTTTAGCTGATATTTTTCCTGATTCCGCTCATGTTGACCGGATTGGATTAGGCGGTGGTTCCGATGATGACGTTTGGCGTTATGCCAAAGAAAACGACTTTATGATCGTGAGCAAAGATTCTGACTTTTACGAAAAAAGCATTTTATACGGACATCCACCCAAAGTAATTTTAATAAAACGCGGCAACTGCACCAACCGACAAATTCAACTGATATTGAGAAATAAAGTGGCGCTAATAACAGAGTTTTATCAAAACGATGATGTTTCATTTGTCCGGATTACTTGATAGACTTTCAGAAATTAAATTTCCGGTTCACGTCGCTGTAAGTTCATACGGATAACATCCCTTAAAGGGATGGTATCCGTTAGCATCGACATTATTTATCTCAAAATCTATAGTTTTAAAAACGCGAGTGACGAGGCTGCAAACCCCGTCACGCTTAAGTTTTTCTTCGTGCTCTTCGTGTCTTCGTGGTGAGAGTTCTTTAAGATTTTACTTGTTTAAAAAAATCACTTTCGTTGAATCAAACTTAAGGTTCTTTCCGGTAATTTTTCGGTGCTTGCGTCTTCCAGATGCAGGCGGGCATCTTCATGTACCGTGGTCATAAAGTTTATCAACTGAATTTCGTGGTGCATTTTTTTTTCAAAGTCTTCGGCTTCCCACATTTGATTTAATAAATGTTTCGCATGATGATGAATGCTGAAAGCAACGGCTTCGGGCAGGTGAGTGTAACTGGCCTGTATTGAACGCTTAAGCTGATCCAGTGCGGCTAAATATTGCTTGTAATCTTTAATATCCTGTTTGCAGCGGGTTTTAAACATGGATAACTCGGTCTCGTTTTTAGTGCGCAACAGGGCGATTTCATGCGTTAACTGGACACTTTTCTTCTTTAATTCTGCTTCCAGGTTTTTTTCAGCAAGCACGCGACGGTGTTTAAGTTGCGCTTGCTGACCCTGGTTGGCGGTTCTCCAGTGCAGGTTTTCATCTTTAATGGTATGAAAAAGCTTAAGCAAAGCAAGAACCCGATTTTTTAACGTTATCATAAGCTAAACAAGCGTGGCTATTTTTTGCTGCAAGGTGAGTAAAGCCTCAATATCCTGTTGGTTTCGATATCGGGTTTTTTCTTGTTGTAATTGCAGATAAGTGGTTTTGGAAAGTTGTGGTTTAATCATCAGCAAGTCTTTATCGATAGCCTGGGACAACGCCTGTAGTTGCTGACGATTATCGGCCATTAACAAACGTTTTCTCTTGACCTCATTAAAGTAATTGATTTGCAATTTTTTAAAATAAAACAGTTGCTTAAACTGCTCCTGCTTGGCCTGAACAAACAATAGTCGTCGTTGCAGGCGTTGTCGGGTGGAAAAGTAATCGCGGCAAGCCGTGACGACAAGTTTACCTATAAGCAATAAGCCGGTTATCAGTAACAAGGCAAATGCGCTTAATAGTGTGGCTAAACCCAGTTGCGTCATGAGTCCTGGCAGTCCCGGTATCGCCAGCCATAGCAACAGGTCTGCCGATGTTAATACGGCAAATGCAGCGAGTAACAAGAGTAGGGCAATTCTAACAATCAAAATGGCAACGGGTGTTTTTTAATGGCACAAATGGGTATTGTACCCAATTTTTTAGCAAAAGCCTTAACAGCCAATATAGACTTTCAGAAATTAAATTTCCAATTCACATCACTGTAAATCTAACAGATACCATCCCTTCAAGGGATGGTATCTGTTAGCATAGAAATTATTTATCTGAGAATCTATAGGTACAATACCTTAAAACGCATAATCCTTATTCATACTGCAAGCTTGTGCGGATGTGGGGTATAATGCCGGTTTATAATTTTTGAATTTAGTCGTTAATGATGTCTCAGTTTTTTGAAATACATCCGGAAAATCCGCAGTTGCGATTGATTCACCGTGCTGTGGAAATTATCCGCAATGGCGGGGTTATTGTCTATCCGACCGATTCATCTTACGCGCTTGCCTGCCATCTTGATGATAAACAGGCTCTGGACAGGATACGGCGTATCAGACAGTTGGATGACAAGCACAACTTTACCCTCGTGTGTAAGGATCTGACGCAAGTATCAACCTTTACTAAAATCGGTAATGATGCCTATCGATTGATTAAAGCGTTAACGCCGGGACCCTTTACGTTTATTCTGGATGCGACCCGTGAAGTTCCGCGCAGGCTGCAACATCCCAAGAAAAAAACCATCGGCGTGCGTATTCCCGATCATGCTGTTGCGCAATTATTACTTCAGGAATTGGGCGAAGCGTTATTTAGTTCAACGCTGATATTACCAGGCGAGAGTGAGGTCATGACCGATCCTTACGAGATTAGAGACACGCTTGAACATGAGCTGGATTTGATTATTGATGCCGGTATTATTGAAGGTGGAGAGACAACCATGATTGAATTCTCCAGTAATGGTGCAGAGATCATCAGGCAGGGCAAAGGTCTTGCCCCCATGTTAAATTAATAAAGGGATATATTAATGGATCAATTAAGCTTAATTCAACGCATAGTGGTTTGGGTATTGCCGGTGATTTTTGCGATTACCGTACATGAAGTGGCGCATGGCTGGGTAGCCAAAAAATACGGTGATAATACCGCCTCCAGCTTGGGTCGGTTGACCTTGAATCCGCTTAAGCACATCGATTTATTTGGAACCATCATTCTTCCCGGACTGTTACTTATCACCGGCACCGGTTTTATTTTTGGCTGGGCCAAACCGGTTCCTGTTGATCCCCGAAATTTTAAAAATCCCTTGCAAGATATGGCCGTAGTGGCATTGGCCGGGCCTGTTTCAAATATATTAATGGCGGTCGCCTGGGCTTTAGTGGCACGCTTGGGTGTTACTATCGGTGCAGGCACTGAAGCAATATCACATCCGTTGATTTATTCAGGCGTTGCCGGTATTTCAATTAATCTGGTATTGGCGTTGATTAACTTATTGCCGATCCCACCGCTGGATGGCAGCCGCATTTTGACCGGTATTTTACCGAATTACTGGGCATGGCAATATAATCGTTTGGAACGTTTTGGCTTTATTATTTTAATTTTGTTGCTCTACACTAAAATTTTGAACCTGATTTTGGAATACCCTTTGTTTTTTTTCCAGAAAGTGTTTTTTTCAATTGCAGGTTTGTGATTTTTTTAAAATCCTGATGGTTGAGATTGGATATTCTACTTTGGATGATACTGTAAATCGGGTTGCCATTCAGTGGATGCAGGCGCAATTGTCCGAATTAACCCGTTATCAGTCACTACAAAATGACCGTTAGCGAAACGGCTGTTGTTACGGAAACAACGCCAGCCATTGCCATAGTCAACGGTGCACCTTTTAGTCAATTACCGGATGATCTTTATATTCCTCCGGATGCACTGGAAGTGTTTCTTGACTTGTTTGAAGGGCCGCTGGATCTATTGCTGTATTTGATCAGAAGGCAAAATCTGGACATTGTCAATATTCCTATCGCCCAGATTACGCATCAATACATCAGCTATATTCAATTGATGGGTGAGCTCAATCTTGAGTTGGCGGCGGAATATTTGGTTATGGCCGCGCTATTGGCAGAAATAAAGTCAAGAATGCTGCTGCCCAGACAGTCTGAGCAAGAGGATGACGAGGAAGATCCACGGGCCACGTTAATTCGCAGATTACAGGAATATGAATGTATTAAGGCCGCCGCTGAAGAGATCGATTTTTTACCGAGGGTTGAACGTGATATATTTGCCGTAGATGTCGATATATCAGCATTAGACGTTGCGCAGCAGTTACCGGATATTCAGTTAAAAGATATGCTTTTGGCATTTCAGGATGTCCTTAAACGCGTTGACCAACTTAGTCACCACCAAATTACCAAAGAAGCTTTATCTGTCCGTGAACGAATGGCAACCATTTTGGCAAACCTTAAAGGAAAAGATAGTCTCCTTTTCTCGCAATTATTTATCCGAAAAGAAGGTCGATCCGGCGTCGTTGTCTCGTTTCTGGCCATCCTCGAACTTGGTAAAGAAGGACTCATCGACATCAGCCAGTCTGAACCCTTTACCGAAATCCGTGTCAGAAGCGTCAGTGGTTTCGCCTCCGCCGCCGAAGAAGGTTACTAAACGACGGGAGCAACCCACGATTGTTGATTTAACACCGGCTGTAGCTCATGAAGCCTTCGACTGTGCGCCGCTGAGCCTTTTCGAAGAGAACGTGTTGGCACCGATCAGGCTGCGTCCCTTCGGCAAGTTTAGAAAGCGTACGGAGCAGTTAAAATCAGTAACCATGAACGCATCCATTCCAATCACTGAACACCTTGAAATCAATTTGAAAATAAAGCGCATAGTTGAGGCTATTTTGTTTGTGGCCAAGCGTCCGATGACCGCCAAACAGATACAGCAGGTTTTTCCCGAGCTGGAACAGCCGGAACTACAGGATGTACAAGCGGCAATAGAGACTATTATTGAAGATTATCACTCTCGCCCGATTGAATTAAAACAGGTGGCTAGTGGCTATCGATTTCAAATCAAGCAGGATTTATCGCACTGGGTGTCACGTTTATTGGAAGAAAAACCGCCAAAATATTCACGCGCGTTATTGGAAACATTGGCAATTATTGCTTACAGACAACCGGTAACACGCGCTGATATTGAAGATATTCGCGGAGTCAGTGTCAGTTCAAGTATTATTCAGACTTTACTTGAGCGTGAGTGGGTGAGGGTGGTGGCGCACAAGGAAGTGCCAGGCAGACCTGGCTTATATGGCACGACCAAACAATTTTTGGATTATTTTAATATTACATCATTAAATCAACTGCCGACTTTACAGGATATAAAACATCTTGATGAGTTGATAGATAATACGCAACAACTTATGCAGGTAACGAGTGAAAAGCAAGAAACCAACCAACAATTCATCGAAGCAGCCGGGCAAATCGCCGACGATAAAAAGATCACCCAAACAACAGCGTAAAAATAAGGACAGAAATACACAGAAAGAAGGGGGTTACAAACCGGCCAGTTCTTCACCGAAACAGCCTGATGAAATCAGGGTCGTAAAAAAAGCGGTTAAAAATCAGCCGGAGGAAGGCGAGCGCATTCAAAAAGTGCTGGCGCGTGGCGGCGTGGGTTCCAGAAGAGAAATTGAGCGCTGGATAGCGGAAGGTCGATTAAAACTAAACGGTGAACCTGTTAAGTTGGGGGATCGTTTAAAAGCACATGATTATTTGCAGCTCAATGAGAGGGTCGTTCATTGGGAAAAATTTGCGGTACAACCTACCAGGGTACTGCTTTATCACAAACCGACGGGGGAAGTGGTAACACGCCGTGATCCTGAAGGTCGTCCGGTGGTGTTTACGCAATTGCCAACGCTGACTACCGCCCGCTGGATTTCGGTCGGCAGGCTGGATATTAATACCTCCGGTTTATTATTGGTTACCAATAATGGCGAACTCGCCAATAAATTAATGCATCCGTCCACTCAAGTTGAACGTGAATACGCAGTGCGTATATTGGGTGATGTTGCGGAGGCAACGCTGGAAAAACTCAAGCAAGGTGTAGAGCTTGAGGACGGTAAAGCCAAATTCGATGCGATTCGGTTTTTCGGGGGGGAGGGTGCCAATAAATGGTATCACGTTATCGTTAGCGAAGGCCGTAACAGACTGGTCAGGCGCTTATGGGAATCGCAGGAAGTTATCGTTAGTCGCTTAATGCGGGTTCGCTACGGGCCGGTGGTTTTACCAGAGCGTCTAAAAGCGTGTACGTTTTATGAACTGACGGATAAAGAACTGGATTTGTTATTTGAATTTGCCGGTTTGGATAGAAACGAACCGGAAATGACCAAAACCAAACCAGAGCCTAAAAGTCATAATGCCCGAAGAAGATAGTTTTTTGGTAGGGGTTACGTGCAAATCGCTACCTAATTTAGGTTGACAGAAAGATTAATGTCAGGCTTGGCCGTTTGTAAAACTAGTCAGGTCTTTCCTTCGTTGAGTTTTAGGCAATGGCTGCGTGAATTTATGCCTGCCTGCGTTTTAAAACTAATTTTTACCGTGCGGCCCAATATTTATGAAATCTTATTATATAGTGCAGTAACTTATTGATATTTAGAAATAACTGTTAGATTGTCGTGTTTTTATACGATTTAACAAAACTGTAATAAAAACTGTAGTTAAGAGCCGGATAGAACAATTTATACACAGAGTTATCCACAGGCTCTGTGGGTAACTTCTGAATAGCTTGTTTTAAACCATAAATCAGTATTTTTCTTGTTTATCCGGAAGTCGCCATGAAAAATATAACTTGTGTTTTTGTTCAAGAGCATTTGTACAGCGACGCTTTTGACGGCATAAAAAAAACGCGGGCAGACCTGGCAGGTTTATAGCGCCATCAGGTTTGTCAAGCGTTAAAAGGGATGTTTATGGGTACACAGAAAAAATCAATGACTTGGCGCTGCTTTTATTCAAAGCATAAAAATTTCTTTAAATGTCATAAATAATAGCGACCAACCAGGAATAATAGATTGTCTATTTTTTGTACAATCTAACAAAAATGTATTAAAAACGGGTGGTAAGAGTGCGATATAACAGTTAATGCACAGAGTTATCCACAGGGTTTGTGTATATACTCCGCGCGGTCACAACCCGGTTTTCTGATCGGCCATTTTATTCGATAGCGGGGTTGCAAAAACAGTTACATAGTCAGCTATGCGTCTGTTTTCGCGCCTTGCTCTCGAATAAAGTGACTTGATCATAAATTCCGCAAACATGACCGCGCGGATTATGACGAATAAATTGTTTTTATTTGCCGGCAAAAACACCACTAAAAGCAAAATTGCCACCCTTTTTTATGGCATCCTAATATAAGACTTGGGTTTTCCTGTATTTTTTACCCGTTTCCAGGTTAAAATAGTCGGCTTTCAAAGCTGGACGAGTGAGTGGCAATGGTGACTTTTAAAGTGCCACCTCACTTGGCTTGAGCTTCCTGCAAGTATTCAACACGTTTCATCCATGCCTTGCCGCTACGGTCTTAGGTTATTATGACTGTAGTTTACGGTATGTTGTCACAATGCCCCAGTACGAACCCTCCTGAGTTGATGCTCAAGAGTGGTCACCAAAAAAGTTTTTTATGCCCAACTTTAGAGTAAAAACATGACAGATTTAGCGCATTACAGAAATATTGGCATCTTCGCACACGTTGATGCCGGTAAAACAACGACTACCGAGCGAATTTTAAAATTGACCGGTAAAATTCACAAAATCGGTGAAGTGCATGATGGCGAAACCACTACCGACTTCATGGATCAAGAACGTGAGCGTGGCATTACCATTCAGTCAGCGGCAACCACTTGTTTCTGGAAAGATTATCGTTTTAATATTATCGACACCCCGGGTCACGTTGATTTTACTATCGAAGTTTATCGCTCTCTTAAAGTGCTGGACGGTGGTATCGGCGTTTTCTGTGGATCAGGCGGTGTAGAACCCCAATCAGAAACCAACTGGCGTTATGCGAATGACTCTGAAGTTGCGCGGGTTATCTATATTAACAAGCTGGATCGTATTGGTGCAGACTTCTACCGTGTAGTTAAGCAGGTTGAAGAAGTGCTGGGTGCTCATCCGTTGGTTATGACACTGCCTATCGGTACTGAAGACCAGTTCTCTGGTGTGGTTGATGTATTAACCCGTAAGGCATGGATATGGGATGATTCCGGCGACCCAATGAATTACACCATTCAGGATGTTCCGGCCGATATGGTGGCGGATACTGAAAAATGGCGCGAAAAATTGATTGATGAAGTGTCTGATCAATTCGACGATGTTATGGAAAAATACCTTGATGGTGAAGAACCTGACATTGACACCATTAAGCGTTGTATCCGTAAAGGTACTATTAATCTTGATTTCTTCCCGACTTTCTGCGGCTCATCTTTCAAAAACAAAGGTGTACAGTTGGTTCTTGATGGCGTTGTAGATTACTTGCCTTGTCCAACAGAAGTTAAACCACAGCCTGAAGTGGATCTGGAAGGCGTCCCAACGGGCAAATTTGCTATCGTTGATGCGGATAAACCGTTACGTGCATTGGCATTTAAAATCATGGATGACCGTTTTGGCGCGTTGACCTTCTTGCGTATTTATTCCGGTAAGTTGGAAAAAGGTACCTCGGTATTAAATACTTTCACCGGTAAAACCGAGCGTATTGGCCGTATCGTGGAAATGCATGCCGATGTCCGTGCCGAGCTTGAATCTGCACAAGCAGGCGATATTGTTGCGGTTCTGGGCATGAAGAATGTGCAAACCGGCCACACCCTGTGTGATCCGAAATTCCCTGCAACTCTGGAACCGATGGTTTTCCCTGATCCCGTCATTTCGCTGGCTATTTCACCAAAAGATAAAGCCGCTTCTGAAAAAATGGGTATCGCACTGGGTAAAATGATTCAGGAAGATCCTTCTTTCCACGTTGAAACTGATGAAGACAGCGGCGAAACCATTCTAAAAGGCATGGGCGAGTTACATCTTGACATTAAAGTTGATATCTTAAGACGTACCCACGGTGTTGATGTTGTTGTTGGTAAACCTCAAGTGGCGTATCGCGAAACCATTACCAAGTCGGTTGAAGACGAATACACCCACAAGAAACAATCAGGTGGATCAGGCCAATATGGCAAGATCAACTACATTATTGAACCCGGTGAACCCGGTTCAGGCTTTGTGTTTCAATCAGCGGTTACGGGTGGTAACGTACCACGCGAATACTGGCCAGCTGTTGAAAAAGGCTTTAAAAGCATGTTGGATAAAGGTGTTTTGGCCGGTTTCCCTTGTTTGGACTTTAAAGTTATCTTAACTGATGGTGCTTTCCATGCGGTTGACTCCTCTGCGATTGCCTTTGAAATTGCTGCGAAAGCGGCATTCCGTCAGTCAATTCCAAAAGCCGGTCCACAATTGATTGAGCCTATCATGGCGGTAGATACTTTTACGCCATCAGATCATGTGGGTGATGTTATTGGTGACCTTAACCGTCGCCGTGGCATGATCAAATCTCAAGATGCCGGTGTAAGTGGCGTGCGTATCAAATCAGATGTACCGTTGAGCGAAATGTTCGGCTACATTGGTGACTTGCGCACCATGACTTCTGGTCGCGGTCAGTTCTCTATGGAGTTTTCGCACTATATGCCATGTCCTAAAAACGTAGCAGAAGAAGTTATCAAAGAAGTTAACGAACGTAACAACGCTAAAAAGAAATAATTTGTACTGTAGTCGGGCAGACAACTGTCCGGCTATATCGGCAGGTGCAAGCTATTTGCACTTACCGTATTTCTTTGTATTGACTAAACCGACTTTGATTTTTTTTGAAAAATTGTTTTACTTATTCTTATTTTAAGTTTTTATTTTCAACAATTGAAAAGGGTGATTTCAAATCGACATCACGCGTTAGCTTGTCAGGATCAAACAGGACTTCAATGGCCTTTTTGACGGTTGTCATTGTCAACATCATTCATTTTTTCAGCTAATCGCAGGTTAAAAATATCTCTATGTCCGGCATGAATTAATCAGGCCTGCGCACCTTCCATCCCAAGTATCAATCCATTAGCACAAACCAATTTCCCCAATTAAGGTAGAAAGACCACAGCTCCAGTAATGAATTTTGTCGTTGTGTACCTGTCAGCCAAGTAATTTAGGGCAATCTTTCTGCGCCCAGCGTAAAACGTTAAGCTGTTTTTTTATATCTCGCAGCCCTTCAATGACCCGCCAAGACTGGCTTTTAAACTGTATTACTCTACAGCCAAAACCGGAATAGCGGCCAACAGCTTTTTGGTATAGGCATGTTCAGGTTGTGTCAGTACTTGCTCTACATTGCCGTGTTCTACAATTTTGCCTTTATACATCACGGCAACTTCATCGGCTATTTCTGCAACCACGCCCAGGTCATGGGTGATAAATAAATAGCTTAAGCCTTTTTCCTGCTGCAAGGTTTTGAGTAATTGAATAATTTGCGCTTGCACGGAGACATCCAGCGCACTGGTCGGTTCATCACAGACAATTAGCTTGGGATTAACTGCCAAGGCGCGGGCTATACATATCCGTTGCCGCTGACCGCCGGAAAATTCATGCGGATAACGTAATGCCGAATCGGTTGGTAAATCGACTTGTTGCAATAATTGTTTTACGCGGGTCTTGCGCTCGGCAGAGCTGATGTCGGGATGCAAGGCACGGATGCCTTCGGCGATGATGTCGCCGACCAACATTCTGGGATTCATCGAGGAAAAAGGGTCTTGAAAAACAATCTGGATATTGGCGCGTTGCTGTCTTAAGGTTTCGCCGGTTAAGGCATTAAGATTGATACCATCAAGGGTGACCTGTCCACTGCCGCCCGGGATCAGGTTTAACAAGCTTTTGCCCAAGGTGGTTTTACCACAACCGGATTCACCGACCAGAGCCAGTGTTTTTCCTTGCTGGATACTAAAACTCACACCATCGACGGCGCGTACATAATCAACGATACGTTTAAAAAGACCTTTGCGAATCGGGTAGTAACAATAAAAGTCGTTAACCTGTAATAAGGGCGGTTTTTCTTGGGGAAGGTGTGCCAAACAGCTTTGCATGGAAGGCAAGGCTTTCAGTAACTTGCTGGTATAGGGATGTTGGGGGTGATTAAAAATAGTTTTGGTTAATCCGGTTTCGACAATTTTACCTTGCTGCATCACGGCAACGCGGTCTGCCATGGTTGATACCAGCGCCAAATCATGGCTAATCAACCACATCGCCATGCCGGTTTGTTGCTGGATGTTTTTGAGTAACGCCAATATTTGCGCCTGAATGGTGACATCCAGCGAGGTGGTGGGTTCGTCGGCAATCAACAAGTCCGGTTGACCTGCCAAGGCAATGGCAATCATCACCCGTTGCCGTTGGCCGCCGGAAAGTTGATGGGGATAGTCTTTAAGGCGCTGTTCCGGTTCGGGTATTTCAACTTGCTGTAATAATTGCAGTACCCGTTCTTTGACTACTTTTTTGGATAAAGAGAAATGAATTTTTATGACTTCTTCGATTTGGCTGCCAATGGTCATCACCGGATTTAGCGAGGACATGGGGTCTTGAAAAATCAAACCGATACGTCTGCCGCGAATTTTGCACAGCTCAAATTCTGCCCGTTTTATCAGGTTATCGCCTTGCAAATTGATGGCATGGGCTTTGATTCGGGCATTGTTGGGCAATAATCTGAGTACGGATAAGGCGGTGATGGATTTGCCGGAGCCGGATTCGCCGACCAAGGCAAAGGTTTCACCGGGATAAATTGCAAAGCTGATGTCATCAACAACCGTCTGCTGATGATTGAAAGTAACACTGAGATTTTCAACAGAGAGTAGTGGGATATTCATAGCCTGAATTTGACACAAAAAATGGATGCAAATGTAGGGGCAATTCCTTACGGTTGCCCTTTTGCGAATGGGGCAACCGCAAGGGATTGCCCCTGCGTTGGAATTAAATCCTAAAACAAGCCCGTTATCCGGCCATTATTATCAATATCAATTCTTTCAGCGGCGGGTACTTTGGGTAAACCGGGCATGGTCATTATGTCGCCCGCAATGGCGACAATAAAACCTGCGCCATTGGCCAGTTTGACTTCCCGAATTTCTACGGTATGTCCGGAAGGTGCGCCTTTGGCATTGGGGTTGGTTGAAAATGACATTTGTGTTTTTGCCATACAAATCGGAAATTTTCCGTAATCCGTATCCCATTCGGCAAGTTGGGCTTTTACTTTGGCATTGGCAGTCACGTTGGAAGCACCGTATAGCTTGGCAGCAATCGTTTCAATTTTTTCCCACAAGCTGAGGTTTTCATCATAGACGTAAGTAAACGCAGGCTCATGGTCGTCAACAACATTAATAACCGCTTGTGCCAGCGTTTCTGCGCCTGCGCCACCGGTTGCCCAATGCGTTGAAACAATGCAGGTTGCGCCTAAGTCGGCACATTTTTGTTGGAGTAAAGCGACTTCTGCTTCCGTATCAAAGGTAAAATGGTTGATACACACGACACAAGGCAGGCCATAATGCCGGGTAATGTTGTGGTAATGACGCTCAAGATTAACAAAACCTTGTTCCAGTGCCGCCAGATTTTCGGTGTTTAAATCTTCTTTAGCCACGTTGCCATGAAATTTAAGCGCTCTGATAGTGGCAACCAAAACTACTGCCGAGGGTTTTAATCCTGACATGCGACATTTAATATCAATAAACTTTTCAGCGCCCAAATCAGCTCCAAAACCGGCTTCAGTCACGACATAATCAGCCAGTTTTAACGCGGTTTTGGTGGCTGTTACCGTGTTACAACCGTGCGCAATATTGGCAAACGGGCCGCCATGAATAATAGCGATGTTGTTTTCCAGTGTTTGTACCAGATTGGGTTTGATGGCATCTTTTAATAAAGCGGCCATGGCACCTTGCGCATTTAAATCGCGAGCATAAACGGGTGTTACCCTGTCGGATTTATAGCCGATGACAATGCGACCCAGACGTTCTTTAAGATCAGCACGGCCGGTGGCCAGGCAAAGTATCGCCATCACTTCAGAAGCGACCACAATGTCGTATCCATCTTCACGCAAGTAGCCGTTTGCCGGGCCACCCATGCCAACGACGATGTGACGCAGGGCACGGTCATTCATATCAACAACACGTTTCCACTGAATGCGTCTGGGGTCAATATCCAGCGCGTTACCGTGATTGATATGGTTGTCTATCAACGCCGATAACAGATTATGCGCCACGCCGACAGCATGAAAGTCACCGGTAAAGTGCAGGTTAATATCTTCCATCGGAACAACTTGTGAGTGACCGCCACCCGCAGCGCCGCCTTTTACGCCAAAACAGGGTCCCAAGGAAGGTTCACGCAGGCAGATGATGGTTTTCTTATCTATTAGGTTCATGGCATCGCCCAAACCGACTGTCGTGGTCGTCTTGCCTTCGCCTGCCGGCGTTGGACTAATGGCGGTTACCAGAATCAGTTTGCCGTCTTTTTTGTCGGTCAGGCTGTTGATGTATTCCAGTGATATTTTGGCTTTGTAATGACCGAAGGGGTCAAGGTGTTCGGACTCTATGCCGTAGTGTTCTTTTGCCAATGCGATGATCGGTTGCATCGTGGCTTGTTGGGCGATTTCTATGTCTGACATGTTTTATTTAAAGTTAATAATTTGTATGTGTTTAATATAATGGGGGTTCGACGGCTCAAGCGTAGGTTGATGCACGAACCTGAGAAGATGATATTTGATTAACGCCATATAATTCAAAACATATAACTGGTTTAGTTATCGAATTAAATATTTTTATCAGAGCGGAATATAGCTCTGTTTCACAGAGCTCCAAAGTTTTCAAGATTAGATTCTGAATTTCCTGTTTGTTGGTATAGTAATTATTTAGCCATTTTGATGGCATCAGTAATTCGGCTGCAAATCTATTGGCTTCTGCTCTTAATTTTGTACGCAAATATACGCATTAAGTAATTCGCTCTCCGTTGATAGGTAAGTCAACCTGCAACTGGAGTCCTGGTTGAGCAGTTTCAACCGATTGGCACTGTTCCGTTGTAGCAATATGGCCTTAACCTGTTTATAGGGTAGCCATCGACCTATCTCTGAGTCGTGTAATCTTGCTAACACGTTTCGCGCGGCATTTACATCTGCCTGCAACACCTCCCCGTTTTCACGATAAAACTTCTCCCCGCACCGCTTCCCCGAAAGGGAACCGTCGCAAGAATCCATTTGTGAAGTGTAGGCAGCATTGACGTAAATGACCGTAGAACCTCTACGGCGAGAACCATTTTCTATTGCGCTGGCAATAACGCCTTTCGTCCAAGCGGACAAGCGGCGGCTCACGTTTTTACCGAACTTATTTCCTGCAATCGGTGAGGTTAAATCTTCGGTGACAATCACCGCTGCCTTATCAATAACTTGATTGACGGCTTCATGCACAATCGATCTTACACCCGATTGGTGTTTGATCGCTTGCTTGTCCAGTTTTTTGCGTCCCAAGTTGTGTTTTGTCACCCAGGGTTTCTTTTTGGCAATAGACTTTAACTTGTTTCTGCGCTGATATTTCTTCTTTAACCGATCTGATTCTTTCGTCAGCACCGCGCCCAGCGTAACGCCATGATGCACGCCATCGGAATCGGTCAACACTTCGGTATAACCTTTGTCCACGCCGATGGTTTGAGTGCCGCAATCGTTGGTTTTAACTGCTTCGGCTGCATAGTGAATTTCGACTTTGCCGTTGCGTAGGATAATCCGCAGATTACCTTTAGGCGCTACGGTGGTGCTTAACGGGATGGCGAGGCGTTTGCCTTTAATCAAGCTGGGGATTTTAATCCAGACTCTGCCGCCCAAGGTAAACACGGTGTAATCATCAGAACGAACGATGATTTGATTATGGGTATGATTATGTCCGCGCTTAAACTGTTTACGCATAGTGCGTGATAAATAGCGGTCATCCAGATATTTGTCAGATTTTAACACCGTGTACAGGCGCTTTTGTTCGAGTTTTTCTTGAGTATGCCGACGGATGGCTTGCTTTACGTCAAACTTTGCGGCTTCACGACAGGCTTTAATGTTGCTTATCGCGTCGCACAAGGTTTGTTTCCAGTGCGTTGCGCCGACGTTGAACTGCTTGCCTTGTTTAAGCCAGTTATCCCGGATGGTTCTATCGCGTAAGCCGATTCCATTAATGGAACCGAAGCGCTCCCACACTTCTGAGCGGATCGCGCCTAAACGTCCGGCTTGCTCTATCAGTGCAGCAAACTTGCCTTGGTTAATGTGGTCGCTAAATGCTATCTGTGTTATCACTCGCAGCTGCCTTTATGATTATATGTCCAAGTTCATGAGCCAGAGTGAACTTTTTTCTGTTCTCATAAGGCTTGCTATTGATTAGTATTTCTGGTTTTTTCTTAGAGCCTATGCCTACAACAAGCCCATCTGCATCAGTTGGAAATTCTATGTATTCCAAAGTAGCATAGTTTTGTACAAGGGCTTCTAAGTCGAAAGGAGGCTTTGTTATTTTATGGCGAGCCAAGAGTCTTTGAGCTAATCTTTCTTCTGGCCTGATCAAATTTTACCTATCCTCTTAAGCCATTCTTCCATTTTAGCTGCTTCCTGATTATTCTTTGCCCTAGCTGCTAGCGCTATGCGTTCAAAATCTAACTCTTCATTCAAACTAATATGCCGTAATTTGCTATTAAGAATGGCAGCGAGAATACTAGGTCGTGTCGCCCACAATGAATATTCTTCCCATGACATACCAAGAAATTCATGTAGTTCTTGATTTTTACCGGCTAATCCTGAATGCCATTGTGCAATATAGTCATCTATTTCATCCATAAAGGCTTCGCCTGCTAAACACTTTGAAATAAAAGTCATAACTCCCTCACTTTAGTTTTGTTTACTTATTCGTCTGCCGCGAACGGCTGGTTTGATAACAACACCCGTGATTGGACAAACAACGCCGAAATGAAATCCACTTTTATTGAACACCTCTATTTCACCGTGCAAAGAATCCCAAGTGTAGTAAATATCCTCTTCAGAATTTTTATAGACTTTTCTTCCGGCTTCTATTCCAACAACTCGACAGTTATCTAATATCGAAGGTTTAGGGATAGATTTTTTAGTCATAAAATATAAGCCTTTGTATGATGCGCTGAAGAACCAAGCGTATCGTTCGAGTTATTTGCTATTGCGAATTCCCAATGCCCAATGCCCAATGCCTAATGCCCAATACTTCATTATATCTCGTATATTGGGTATTTTGTAAGTTAGTGCTGACGTAAGAAGCTCCCCCAACAATAAGGAGCTTCGGTTTGGTTGTACCTGACGGACATAAATACCCAAAGACTATAAAGGATTACTTATATCATCCCAATCTTCAATCCAATCAACTATAAACCGGAAACCGTGCACAAAGATTGCCGACTTTTTCCCTTACATTAGCACTGACTTCTTCATCATCAATGTTTTCCATTACATCACACATCCAATGCGCTACTTCGCTGACTTCGGCTTCTTTAAAGCCGCGTGTGGTTGGCGCAGGTGTGCCGACGCGAATGCCGCTGGTGACAAAAGGCGATTGCGGATCGTTAGGCACGGCGTTTTTATTGACAGTGATATGTGCTCTGCTTAACGCGGCATCGGCTGCTTTGCCGGTGATGCCTTTGGCAATCAGGGAAACCAGCATTAAATGATCATCGGTGCCGCCTGACACGACGTCAAAGCCTCGCTCGATAAAAACGGAGGCCATGGCCCGGGCGTTTTTGATCACTTGTTGCTGATAAATGCGGAATTCAGGCTGCATGGCTTCTTTAAAGGCAACGGCTTTGGCGGCAATAATGTGCATGGAAGGGCCGCCTTGTATGCCCGGAAAAATACTGGAATCGATTTTTTTCTCTATTTCAGGGTTGCTTTTGCACAAAATAAGGCCGCCGCGCGGGCCGCGCAGGGATTTGTGCGTGGTGCTGGTGACAACGTCTGCAAAAGGAACGGGGTTAGGGTATAAACCTGCTGCAATTAAACCGGCGACGTGCGCCATATCGACGACAAAATAAGCACCCACTTTATCAGCAATGTCGCGGAAATGTTGCCAATCCCAAACGCGTGAGTAAGCGGAAAAGCCCGCAATGATCATTTTTGGTTTATGTTCCAGTGCCAAGGCTTCAACTTGTTCGTAATTAATTTCACCGGTGTCAGGGTTTAAACCGTATTGAATGGCATTGTAAATTTTGCCGGAGAAATTGGGTTTGGCACCGTGTGTCAAGTGACCGCCATCAGCCAGACTTAAGCCCAGGATGGTATCGCCCGGTTGAATTAATGCCATGAAGACGGCCATGTTGGCCTGAGAGCCAGAGTGTGCCTGTACGTTCGCATAATCAGCACCAAATAACCATTTGGCGCGGTCGATGGCTAATTGCTCGACTTTATCAACAAATTCACAGCCGCCATAATAACGTTTGCCGGGATAGCCTTCGGCATATTTATTGGTTAACTGAGAGCCTTGGGCTTCCATAACGCGTGGACTGGCGTAATTTTCCGAGGCAATCAGTTCAATGTGATCTTCCTGGCGATTACGTTCTTCTTCCATTGCTTGGAACA
>JBAXXH010000054.1:0-23174 GCA_037127995.1 Methylococcaceae bacterium
GCAAGCGTTGCCCAAAACAAACCGGACTTTGGCATTCACCCGTTTTGGGATCAAAAATAAAGCCGTGCATGGAGCAGCGCAGAAATTTTCCGGTTTTGTCAAAAATGGCATCCTGCTCGCAGTTTAAGGGGCGGTGCATGTGCATACAATGATTGATGTAGGCGTAAGTCGATTCTTCAAAAGCGAAAATGATGACCGAAACAGGCTGTTTTTTATAAACAACATGACGAATTAAAAAACGTGCTTGTTGTAGTTCATCACGCGTGCAGGCTGGTTTTTTGTTGTCGATTGCCATAGTTAATCCTGTTTTAATCATTGGCTGCTTTGATCTGTTGGGTTACGGCTACCGCTTAACACAACCTACGAAATCTAATCCCAAGCCTTTACCAGCATTTTTAACCAGGTATCCAGTCGGTCTGGTGTCAGGTCTTTTTGATTTTCCTGATCCAAGGCCAAACCGACAAAGTGACCATCAATAACTGCTTTGGAGGATTGGAATTTATAACCCTCGGTAGCCCATTCACCAATGATGGTTGCACCACATTGTTTAAATTGTTCGTATAAATAAAAGACCGCATCAACGAATTCGGTAGGATAGCTTTTTTGATTACCCAACCCATAAATAGCGACTTTTTTACCGTTAAAATCCTGTCCTGCCAGCGTCGGTAAAAATTCTTCCCAACTTTCTGTGGCATTACCGGTGGACAGACCGGGTAACAACCCTTCGCCATAGGTGGGTGTGCCTAAAATCAGGGTGTCATACGCCAGCAAATCGGTCACGCTGGCATTGCGTATATTCACCGGTTTAGCGGCAATCGCCGAACCCAATATCGTGGTAATATCTTTGGCAATACGTCGGGTATTACCGGTATCAGTCCCAAAAAAAACACCTACTTTGGCCATGACTTCCTCGCATAATAAAATAAACGCCTGACGTTTTGATTTCAGGGCAGGTTAATAGAATGTTAGCCTTTCAAGCACTTCATCACCACGAAGGCACGAAGAACAAGAAGAAACTGATCTGTTCCGGATTGCGCGTCGTAATGATAGTGTACTTATTTCCAAGCATTCCTGCTTTCGGTATAACTGTAAGCATGCATCATCGACAGCTTTTTATTTTTTAAATCTTCGTGTTCTTCGTGTCTTCGTGGTGATTGCTCTTAAGGTTGTTAAAGTTTTATTTGCAGCAGTCCGGTTTCTTTGTTGGTCTGTAAAGCCTGCCATTCATCCGGGGTATAAGCTTTTACGCTGACGGCATGGAGCTTTCCTGACGCCAGCGGTTCTTTTAACGTTGCCATAACCAATTGCTGTTTTTTAACCAAAGCCAAGTCAATGAATTGTTCACTGACAACATTAATCAATAAATCACACCCTTCACCGTCGACCAGCACTTTTGCATCAGGCATACCTTGCTGTACCAGTTGTTCAATATCGCGGATGGATAATGTGTCTTTTTCGATTTCTTCTTTTTTGGGTGTTGCGGTTTTTAACAGGGGCAACAAACTCCCGTTGTTTGACAGCTCTTCTATGATGTCACAACCACCGACCAGTTCGCCGTTAACAAACAGTTGCGGATAAGTCGGCCAGTGTGAAATGCTCGGTAACTTTTCCCGAATGAAGGGCGCTTCCAGCACATTGACATAAGCATAAGGAATGTTGGTCGCGTTTAGAATACCTACCGATTTGGCTGAAAATCCACATTGTGGATTGGCTGGTATGCCTTTCATATAAAGTATGATGGGGTTGGTTGCCAGTTGGTGGTGAATTTTGTCTTCGGTTTTCATAAGGTTCCCGTTTTTTGTTAATCTAAAAATGTAAGAAGTTAAATAATCACCACGAAGACACGAAGGGCACGAAGAAAAAACCAAGGTAAAAACTTCGTGTCTTCGTGGTGTTATGCGTTAAGTTGTCATCTCAAGCGTGACGGGGTTTGCAACCCCGTTACTCACGTTTTTAAAGCTATTGAAGTCTTCAAACGTTTCGGTCGGGGTTGCAAACCCCGATAGGCATTGTTCCCTATAGTAAATCGAGTCGTCACTATGCGTTTTGCTTTAGCTCTACCCCGCCTGTTGCCGGAGTTTTATTGCGTCTTTTTTAATCAATCTAACGTCACCTTCTCCGGTGATAACTGCCGCATCGACAATGCATTGCTCAACATCATTACAGGAAGGAATGTCAAACATGGTTCTTCTGAGTATTTGTTCCATAATGCTCCGCAATCCGCGTGCTCCGGTTTCACGTTCGATGGCTTTTTTGGCGATTTCAACCAGGGCATCGGGTTCAAATGTTAGCTCTACACCTTCGTAGGCAAACAATTGTTGATATTGGCGAACCAAGGCATTTTTGGGTTCGGTTAACACTTTAATCAACGAGTCTATATCCAGAGGTTCCAGCGGTGCCAACACCGGAAAACGGCCAATAAACTCGGGAATCAAGCCAAATTTACGTAAGTCGCTGGGTTGTGTGGCATTAAGCAAGGCTTCCAGTGCGGGTTTATCAGCAGGATCATTGACTTCAGCATGGAAACCGATAGCGGAATTAGTCGGCACCAAGCGTTTTTCAACGTATTTTTCCAGTCCGGGAAATGAACCGCCGGCAATAAACAAAATATTGCGGGTATCGATAGTCGTTTCGCCATCCTTGTTGCGTTGACCTTTTCCGGACACTTTAACGTGAGAGCCTTCAACTAATCTAAGTAACGCTTGTTGGACGCCTTCGCCGGACACATCACGCGTGCCGGTTTGTTGTTCCGGACTGCGGGCAATTTTGTCCACTTCATCCAAATACACAATACCCCATTCGGCATTGGCTAAATTGCCTTCGGCAACATCCAGTAACCTGACCAGGATGTTTTCAACATCATCACCCACATAACCCGCCTGAGTCAGGGTTGTTGCATCTGCAATCACAAAAGGAACGCCAACAATTTTAGCCAAGGTACTGGCTAATAAGGTCTTGCCGGTACCGGACGGGCCAATCAACAGAATGTTGGATTTACCGATTTCCACATCCTTATCAAACACGCCCAGTCCGGCATCACCGCTTTCATGTTTGAGTCGTTTGTAATGATTATAAACAGCAACAGACAGGATTTCTTTCGCCAAATCCTGACCAATAATGTATTGATCAAGATACTCTTTTATTTTTGCCGGAATAGGCAACGGCCCCTGCATTTCAGAGAGTTCTTTTTTCCGGCTCCAATTACTGACAACCTGATTGGCCAACAACACGCACTCGCCACAAATGTAACCATCACTACCCGCAATCAAAGGTACGGCAGGGGATTGAGCTATACCGCAAAAGGAACAGTGTTTGATTTCTTTATCGCTCATGGATAACTCCTTAAGGTTACAGGGATAACTGGTGTTATGCCTTGTGAAAAAACGTCTATTACTCGTTGTTCCAGTTTTTTTAGCTTGACTGCGGCAATCCCGGATAAATCGAGATGTTTTCGTTAGTCGCGACGTGGGCGTCGCTCCTGCGGTGGGAGCGACGCCCACGTCGCGACTATAGATGTAGGCCGGAATAAGGCTTTTCAAGCGTAAGCGAGAACAAGCGTTTCCGGCATGCTTAACGAGAGTGCCGGAAACGCCACCACGCGCTACGCTTGGGTGGTCTTATTCCGGCCTACGCCTGCGGCAATCCCGGATAAATCAAGATGTTTTCGTCAGTCAGATAAACTCGCCAACCAGACACGCTGGCAAGTTCGCCGCGAACGATCACTCATTATCTGGCGTATTTTTGGTGTCGCTTTTTGCAACGATAAGGTTTCCGCTTTTTGTATCTGCTTGCACAAAACGAGGTGAAAACCTATTTCCGATTCGACAATCTTGCTCACTTCGCCTGCTTTTATGCTAAAAAGCACAGCGTCCAATTCCGGATAAAGCTTGCCGCGCGGCACCAAACCCAAAACACCGCCTTGCAGGGCAGTTGGACATTCAGAATGTTGTAATGCAAACTCGGCAAATTTATAGGGTTTCTTTTGCAGTTTTTCCCTGATTTCCTGCATCCTTAAAAAAGCGGCTTCACGGGTATTTTCCGGATAATCCGGATTTATACTCATATAAATATGGCAGGCTTCCCGCAGTTCAGGGCGATTAAATTGTTCTTTATGTAAATGGTAATAAATGCCTATCTCTACCTCGTTGATATCGGGTGAGCGTGAGGCTATCAGTTCCATCACCACATTGACCCGGCATTGACGATAAAGCGCCGCTTCCAGGCTGGGTTTGTCCAGATGATTTTTTTCAAGGTCACTAATAAATGACTCATCATCTTCGTATCTATCGCGGATTTCCTGGTAAGCGGCCTGTAATTCCCGGTCGGAAATAATCACGGCTCCCGCTTCCGGTGCATTCAGGATGCGGGTTTCAATGGAAAACTCGTTAGCGGCTTGAATTTCTGCTTGCCTTAATTCAGCGGCTTGCAATTCATCAGGTTTTTTTTTGAACAGCGCCAGAGCTGCCCTTAATAAGGCATATGGATCAGCTTGTACCGGATTGATAGACGGATTCATATTACGCCTCCGGTTCATTAAACGATTCAGGGTGTGCAGGTGCCAGCGCTGATTCAGGTATTTGCAAAGTTCTACCCTGAAAAGCAACATGGTATTGAATCTGTTCATTGTCTCTGAGCACTTTAAAAACCTCGCCTTCAGTGCCTTTTTTAAACAAAATGGTGCCCTGTATGCCTAAATCAATAGCACAAACAACCCGATCCCTAAACTCAAAACGACTGGGATTCCAGGGTTCATCTTCACCGATCAACTCTTCCAGTCGACAGCCGACCATGCGGCCATGATTTAAAAAATGCACGGTAAAAATAACCTGATCCTGCAGAAAAGTGCCCACCTCAACAACGTTGCCCACACTACCCCGGCGAATTAACAGGGTGCCCACATCCATGCCGGGATAAGTGCCGTCATTGCGGATGTTTCGGGTGACCCGAACCGATTCACCATAGTCAAACCGGCCCTCGTCGAAACGATCGGGTTTCATGTTTTTATATCGCCCAAAGAAACGAACGCCGTTTGCGGTTCGCCCATGGAAAATACCTTAAACACTTTTTCTGTTTGTGCATTGGATTCTACAAAATCCTGATAGGCACGCTGTAGCAGTTTAGTGTAAATCGCTCGTTTTGCCGGTTCATTTTCGGGCATGTCAGCAGCGGCATTTTGTAAATAATCATGAAAACGTTGCAGGATATGCAAGCGGTTGACATGCACGACACTGGGTTCATAGTCCAGTTGAAAATACTGCAAAAAGTCTTCAGCGGACTCCAGTTCTTCCATCTCGTCTTCAAAATTCATAGGCTTTCTCCGGTTATATTTAAAGGGGACCAACTAAAGAGACATCCTGAGTTAACAGGTAGATTACCAGCATGATAAATAGAACCAAGCTCACCATTCCCGGTATTGATACGTTTTTATCTTTCAACATGATCTTGCTCCCAAGATGTATTATTTACACTGACGTTTAACAACCAATTCCAGCAATCCCTTTGCACCGATCCGGTCTTTACTGTCCAAACCCACCAGTTTTTCAAAAATGTGCTGGCTCACATCCAGGTTATTCAAACGCATGTTTAAAAAACCGACAGCTTTTAAGGTAAACAAATACAACCTGACTTGTGTTAATAAATCGGCCGGAGTATTTGTAATATGGCTTGGCTGCAACTCCCGCCAATCATCCGGAAATGCTATCAACGGCCTGATGACTGCCAGGGCTTTAAGGGTTGCACACAACGCTTCTTCCAGTCGATGTTGGTAATAGTAAAAACGGTTTAAGGCAACCAATACGTTCAACGATTCAGGCGCAAGAAAATACGCTTTTAGTAACGGTAGTTCGGCTTCGCCCGTCGCATAATTTTCTGCGGCAGTGGCTATCATTTCTTTAACGCCTTCGGTATCCGGTTCATCAAAATACAAACCTTGCGCTTCAAAATCCAAGAGATCCATTTAAATCCTCATTGCCAGTTTTACCGGACTTTCATTTCGGGGAGCACACACACTTTCCGCTTCACAATTATCACAGTTTTCATCAATCGATGTTTTGTTGAACTGGTTTTGCTTGGCTTCCAATTCATCAATTCGTTCAATCAGACAAGAAATGGCTTTGCCAACGGGGTCAGAAATTAAATGATGATTCAGATCAATACCCTTTGAGTTTTGTATTTGCGTCCCTTTACTTTGAACAACACGTCCGGGAATACCCACCACCGTACAGCAGGGCGGCACATCTTTAACCACCACTGAATTAGCGCCGACCCGTACGTTATTACCTAAAGTAATTGCTCCAAGCACTTTGGCACCCGACCCCACCAGCACATTATTACCCAGTGTTGGATGCCGTTTTTCTTTGTTCCAGGTGGTGCCGCCCAAGGTTACGCCATGATATAAAGTCACATCATTGCCAATCTCGGTGGTTTCGCCAATGACCACGCCCAGTGCGTGGTCAATAAACAAACGTCTGCCAATGGTAGCGCCGGGATGAATTTCAACATTCGTTAATAGCCGGGTAAACGCAGCTAAAATCCTGGCGGTCAATTTCCAGTTTGCTTTCCAAAACCGGTGACTGATTCGATGCATCAGCACCGCATGGACACCCGAATAGGTGAGTAATATTTCCCAGACATTGTGTGCAGCGGGATCACGACCAAAAACACAGTAGACATCTTCATGCCATTGGGCTAAAAAACTTTGCTGCGCTTCTGTCTGGTTTGTTACCTTATCTGACATGACCATAACCATTTTTATGCTCCCGTTAAGCGTGCGGGTGTTTTGGTTTGCAAAGTTAACTTAAGCTCCAACCCGCGTTTCCAAGTGTCGGTGGGCCGGGTATTCTAAAAAAAGACCCCGGAAAGCGATCGTCTTGATCCGGTATTTCCATCAATTCTTTGACTTCCGGTTGGCATGACTCTAGTTCGATCTGTTCGTTCATGTTGAATTGTCCTGTTAAAGGTTTTGATGAAAAAGAGTTAAATCTTCAGTTTTGGGTGACCGTTTTGTATTACTGACAAACAGCCGGACTTGAGCCAATAATTTTTGTGCTTGTAAGCGATTAACCGCTATGCCTATTTGTTTATAAGCATGAATCACGCCTTGAGTACCCGAATGTTTGCCCAACACCAGTTGATGACAACGCCCGACAATTGCCGGATCAACCCCTTGATAATTATTCGGGTCTTTTAACAGGCCATCGACATGAATACCAGCTTCATGGCTAAATACATTTTTACCAATCAAACTTTTTCGACTGCCAATGGCATCACCGGAGGCTCGGGCAACTTGTTCGGACAGCAAAGGAAAATTCTGTAGCGAGATGCCCGTTTCAAAGCCATACAATTGTTTTAAACCGACTACCACTTCTTCCAAGGCGGCATTACCCGCGCGTTCACCCAAGCCATTAACGGTTGTATTAACATGCGTTGCACCGGCCAACGCCGCCGCCAGCGTATTGGCGGTAGCAAGCCCCAAATCATCATGGGCGTGCATTTCAATTTCCAGATCCGTTGCTGCACGTAATTTTTTGATGGTTTCAAACACCCCAAACGGTTCCATAATGCCCACGGTATCAGCGAAACGAATTCTGCTAGCGCCTGCCTGTTGCGCCGTTTCAGCCATGCGTACCAAAAAATCCACATCCGCTCGCGAGGCATCTTCCATGCCTACGCACACCTCCAACCCCAAGCTTCGCGCTTCCTGTACACAGCTATTAATCGTGTTTAATACCCACTGCCGACTTTGCTTAAGCTTATGTTGAATATGCTGGTCGGACGCGGAAATCGATAAATCGATTTTATGCACATTTAAATTCAAACAGGCATGTAAATCATCACGGCGCATTCTTGACCAGACAAGCAAGGTTGCAGGCAATCCCAAGGCGGCAATGGCTTTAATTTCATCCCGTTCAATGGCACCCATTGCCGGAATGCCTATCTCCAATTCCTGCACACCCAAGCCCGCCAGTTGTGTTGCAATCACCAGTTTTTCGGTTAGGGAAAAGGCAACGCCAGCGGATTGCTCACCATCCCGAAGGGTCGTGTCGTCAATGATAATGGTGCGGTTTTGAGATTTCATAACTCACCGTGGAGTAGGCTGCGCAGGATTTATGGGTTTGGTTTAAAACGGCTCGTAAGGCGTGCCTTACGCATAAGTCGGAGCAAACGCTTTTTCAGGATCAGCCACCGGAGCATCACCTTCCCAATACGGTGATAATTTACGCAACTTGGCAACGATTCCCGGCACCACTTTTAACACTTCATCGACATCCGACATAGAGTTGTAGCGTGAGAAAGAAAAACGAATGGTGCCGTGTGCTGCCGTGTAAGGAATGTCCATGGCCCGCATCACATGCGAAGGTTCCAATGATCCTGACGTACACGCAGACCCGCTGGAAGCAGCAATGCCGGCCTTGTTTAACAACATCAAAATCGATTCGCCTTCGATATATTCAAAGGCAATGTCGGTCGTGTTGGGTAAACGGTTGTACATATCGCCGGTGACAAAACAATGCGGAATCTGTTCAGTGAGGCCGCGTTCCAAACGATCACGCATGGCTTTAACAATGGTGTTTTCATACTCGATGTACTCTAACGCCAGCTCACAAGCTTTCCCCAAACCGACAATGGATGCACTGTTTTCTGTGCCCGCCCGTCGGCCACGTTCTTGATGACCGCCGCGCAACAAAGGACGATAACGGGTGCCCCGGCGCAAGTACAAGACACCGATGCCTTTGGGCGCGTGAAGTTTGTGTCCGGATATTGACAGCATATCGATTTTGGTATCTTGCAGCATCATGGGGATCTTGCCGACCGCCTGCACGGCATCGGTATGAAACATCACGCCCGCTGCGTTGGCCATGTCCGCCATTTCGGCAACCGGAAAAATAGTGCCGGTTTCATTGTTCGCCCACATCACGGAGACTAGCGCGACTTGATCGGATAATAATTTTTGATAGGCAGCCAGGTTCAAGCGGCCGGCTTTATCAACCGGCATTCTATGAATGGTGTAACCCTCTTTTTCAAGCATGTCACACACGCTTAAAATGGCTGGATGTTCCACGGTGGTGGTGATGATTTCTTTCTTGTTCGGCTGAGCTTTAATCGCAGAAAGAATGGCGGTTGAATTGGATTCAGTCCCGCAGGAGGTAAAGATGATTTCAGAATCATGCTCGCAACCGATCAGCGCCTGAACTTGTTGGCGGGCATGTTTAAGACCTTTTGCCACACCATCTGCAAATTTATGGATAGACGAGGGATTGCCGTATTGCTCCAAAAAATAAGGAATCATCACATCAACAACGGCATGATCAACCTTGGTGGTGGCATTATTATCCAGGTAAATATCTTTCATCATGCTACCTCAATATTGACTAATTTTTTCATTTCGGAGGCGGGTACAACTTTAATAAATTCACCCATCACTTCCATCAAACGTTGTTGTATACCGGCAATGGTCATCGCCGCCATTTGGCAACCGTTACAGGCACCGGTCATATTGACATAAGCGGTATTGCCTATAACTTCAACCAGTTCTACATCACCGCCATCCGCCATCAGTGCCGGTCTTAACGAGTCTAAAACCATCTCGATTTTTTTGATGCGTTGCAAGTTGGTTAGCGGTACTTTAACGGCAGCGATTTTTGCAGGCGCTTCTACGGGAGCCGCTGTTGGGTCAAATTTTTCGCCTTTTTCGGCCAATACTTTTTCCAGAATGGCTTCAATGTCTTCGTGACAAGCCGCGCAACCACCGCCGGCTTTGGTAAAATTGGTCACGTCTTCAACCGTGCGCAATTTATTGGCCCAGACCATTTCCTCAATCATTACTGCATCAATCGCAAAACATTTGCAGATTAACGCGCCTTCTTCATGATCATCTTTCCAGACTTCGCCGCGATAATTTGCTATCGCCGCTTGCAGCGCTTCACGACCCATCACGGAGCAGTGCATTTTTTCAGGCGGCAAGCCTTCCAGTTGATCGGCAATATCCTGATTGGTCACCTTTGCAGCTTCATCCAGTGTCATGCCTTTAATAATTTCAGTCAGCACTGAAGATGAGGCAATCGCTGAGCCGCAACCAAATGTTTGAAAACCCGCTTCAAGGATAATTTCACTGTCATCATCAACCTTCAAAGTCAGTCGCAAGGCATCGCCGCAACTGATTGAACCGACTTCGCCGGTTGCATTGGCATCAACAACGGCACCTGCATTTTTAGGATTAAAAAAATGCTCTTTTACTTTGTCTGAATAGTCCCACATGGCTTTATCCTCGGAGTTGGTTGTAGGTTGGGTTAGGCGCACGCCTTAACCCAACTGATTTGATCGGTAAATGTCGGGTTACGCTATCGCTACCAAAAGATGGCGCTTTAGGCGACCCAACCGACTTAATTAATTAAGAACAGGGTTTTCCGGCACCTTCGGTACTGGTATTAAAAGAAGTTCCACAGGCACAACTTTTAGCGGCATTAGGGTTGGTAAACTTAAACCCCGACCCTTCGATACTATCAAGAAAATCGATAGACATGCCGTCAAGCATCGGCAGACTCACCGGATCAATAAACACTTTTACTTCACCGCAATCAATAACCGTATCTTCCTGCGTGTGGCTACCTTCGAGTTTTAATCCGTATTGATAACCGGAACAACCACCGTCAGTCACTTCTATTCGTAAACCGGCCAAAGGCGTTTCCGAACCGGCAATAAACCGGCCGACCGCAGTAATGGCTTTTTCTGTTAATGTAATCATTTTTAAGCGCTCCTGAAAGTGTGGCATCGTTCTTGTTAATACTTATAGCAACCTGTATGCCATTTTATTTTTTATAGGCTAAGAGCTTGTTTAATAGAGTTTTAATAAAGCCTTAGTAAAATATGAAACGATTGTAGGGCAGGTTTTAATCATACAATCAGCTAACAATGTAAGCTTTGCTACAAAAACCAAGGGGATATGAAATGAAGATAGAAGATTTAGATTTAGGCGATGTCGTCTATGCCGCCACTACTATTACTGATGATGGTTCCATTCCCGATGGCCTCGAAGGCGAAATATTAGCCGAAGCAGGAACCCGTGGAGTTATTACCCTAATTGGACATGTAGAAGAAGAACCCAATCGTAGCGTTTTTCTGGTACGCTTTGAAGACAAAGAGTTGAATCTGGGTAATCCGGTTGGCTGCTGGGTTGAAGATTTGGTTATGGAACCCAAGCTTGTTCATGATTGCTAAAGATTTTCACCCCGAAGAAATATTCACCACGAAGACACGAAGGACACGAAGAAAAAGATAGTGTTTCTGGTTCTTACGAGATGCGTCACAGTCGTAGGCCGGAATAAGACCACCCAAGCGTAGCGCGTGGTGGCGTTTCCGGCACATTCGTAGCGAGTGCCGGAAACGCTTGTTCTCGCTTGCGCTCGAAAAGTCTTATTCCGGCCTACGGGGGTTCTGACAATCAATCTTCATGTTTTGAAATCTATTGAAGAATAAAATCACAGATGATAGCCGATCCTACTTAAACTTAACGCATTATGAACCAGCAAACCGAAACTGTTTTAAACTATCACAATCGCACCAAACACCGGACGGAGCGCTACGCCAAAGGCCCAGAATCTCTGGACTGGGACGATCAACCCGATCAATTTCGGCACTTTTCCGGATGTGAGATTGTAACCTTGCCCAAACCGGGAACAGATTTGGAGCCGTTGTTTACCGATCTGGATACCCCTAAAATAATCCCGCCAAAACCGGTAAACCTGGCTAATGCCGGTTTGTTGCTGGAACTGGCTTTTGGTCTGTCGGCCTGGAAACAATTCGGTCCCAGTCGCTGGGCATTGCGTTGTAATCCTTCCAGTGGCAACCTGCACCCGACCGAAGCTTATCTGATCAGTACCGGCAATGATTTTATTCAATCCGGGGTTTACCATTATGTCAGTCATGACCATACGCTTGAACAACGTTGTCAGTTTTCCGACAGGGTTCATGAGTCCGGCCTGCTAATCGGCTTATCGTCAGTCCATTGGCGGGAAGCCTGGAAATACGGTGAAAGAGCGTTTCGTTATTGCCAGCATGATATCGGTCATGCCTTGGGAGCACTGCGTTACGCGGCAGCGACACTGGGCTGGTCAATCGAATTACTGGCTGAAGCCTCAGATGACGACATCGCCACGCTATTAGGGCTTAATCGTACCAATGATTTTAAAGCGCTGGAACAGGAAACACCGGATATTATTTGCCGGATTACACCCCATTCTTACGGCAAGCCATTGGCTGGTAAGGCGCTGATAGACGCAGCCCAAGCAGGCATTTGGTCTGGCAAAGCCGATAGCCTTCGTGCCTATCATTTATATAAATGGCCAATCATTGATGAGGTCGCATTGGCCGCCAGCAAACCACGAACAGTAGAACCTGATTGGCAAGCCGTCCGGCGACCGCCAAGGATGGCGGAAGTGTCGCAATCGGTAGGGAACCGGTGCGACCAACACTCCATCAAGTCATCCTGCACAAAAACAGCCACGGCCATTATCCGTCAACGCCGCAGCGCCCAACAGTTTGACGGCAAAATGTCGCCACTACCACAAGCTGACTTTTACCGGATGCTGGCTGCCGTGTTACCGACCACAGCTGCCTTTGAACACTGGCGTTGGTCGCCCAAAATACACCTGTTTATTTTTGTGCATCGCGTTGAAGGTTTAGAACCCGGTTTATACGCACTGCCAAGAGATCATGATGCCCTGAAAAAATTACAAGCTGCAACCCTGGCTGATTTTGACTGGCAAAAAGTAGCTGACGACATACCGCTATACCATCTGTATTCCGGGGACTTTAGATTAACCGCCAAAAATATTTCCTGCCATCAACCTATCGCCAGCGACAGTGCTTTTAGTTTGGGCATGGTCGCAGAATTCAGTGAAACCATCGACAACACACCGTGGCAATACCGCCGTTTATTCCGGGAATGCGGCTTGATAGGGCAGGTGCTCTATCTGGAAGCAGAAGCCGCAGGCGTTCGCGGCACCGGAATCGGCTGTTACTTTGATGACAGCGTACATGAGCTTTTAGGCTTTAAAGATGAACAATTTCAAAGCCTGTATCATTTTACGGTAGGCAAACCGCTGGAAGATAAGCGGCTGGAAACCTTACCGGCTTATGGGCATTTGAATGAGTAGTTGTAGTACTGGAACAGACATCACAAGTAAGCGAAGTGCGCTATTTTTTGAAAAAAACGAGTGTCGTTTTTGTTTGTTTATCCTGTCCAGTTAGTTTATGGTAATCTGCCATTAACAATAACACGGTGAGCTTATGAAAAATACACGACAAATCAGGTTTTTTATAAGACAATTGTTGTCGTATATTTTACGTTAGGGTGAATAGTGCTTCGTAAGATTTTTGCAATCTGCTTTATGAGCATATTAACTAAAGTTTCCCAGTTTTTCTGCTTGTGGCGTATATAGGGAAACCAAGTTAAAGCGGGGTTTGCTATAAATTACGCAAACCCTGCATTAAATCTCTATCCCGCATAGGCAGAGTGATTGGCTTTGTTTAAAAACTGGGAAACTTCAGCATATTAATAGTGATAGGGCAAATTGTACTAGCCCATTTAGCTCCAATCGTAGGCAGTATTTTTTACATTCCTTCAGTGATTTTTCTGTCTATATAAGAAGAATCCGTTGGTTTGCAAACTCTCAAAGGTTCTCCCGACGGATGGCCAATTCCAACTGCACTTGGTTGGCAATTGACGGCAATATTTTGGTGGTTGTTTTGGGTTATGCTTCTCTCCATAATTTATGGAATCAAGCGTTATCGCTCCAAAACTATGTGCTAGTTTAAGCCTAACCCTTATTCAAGAGAGATGCGCTAAAGCGTGCACTTTAATTCAATCGTTATGAATCATTCATGAGGTTTACGTGTTCCGTAGATTCCTAAAACGCGAGAAGCCAAAAGTATTTCTGGGAACGCTGGCTGTTGTGCCCAGGACAGACATGAAGCGATATTTTGATCAGTGGGGAATGTTCCGGAACGAGGATTTTGATAAGCATCTTCGAACCGCCTTGCAAGAGATATTTTTACTGCCCTCTGCCAGCGAGGTAAACGCTCCTACATCTACCGATCTAGCGTTGGATGTTTTTATTCCATCATTTCAGTCCGGTGACTGCTTGGACATCTCTTTAGGAGAATTAGGCTTTCCAATTTTCTGGCACCCCAAGGTTACTGTCTTCTGCCGCCTTTATTATCTCAAGTCACAGAAGACAAAGTGTACTTACTCTGTGACGCAAAAGATGCCTTGGGGCGAGTTTGTGAATCGCCTACTTTCTTGGCGAGCAATCTTTCGATTCCGACCGACTTTTGACGCAGAAGATATAAATCGTCTTTTATATTTCGCATGCCACTCGCTGCTAAAAAATCTCAGAAAAGGCGCGTGATCCATAATTTAAACGTTATTAAAATTCAAGACTGCGCTGACCAATCTTCCACGGCAAGGCCGGGAACGCGCAGAAACTCGCCGGTGTTATTGGTGACCAGCGTCGCTTTTAGGGCAAGTGCATGGGCGGCAATGAGGAAATCCAGAGGTCCGATTGGCGTTCCCTGGGATTGCAAGACTTTGCGTAGCGAACCATAAGGTTTCGCTGCATCCTTGTCGAACGGTAACACCTCGAAATCCACCAGAAATCGTTCCAAGCGCTGGAAATTATTCCCTTGCCGTTTGCTGGCAGCGATTCCGAATTCAAGTTCCGCAACGGTGATGGCGGAAAGTGCAATCTGCCCGCGTTCCAGTCCGTCCATTCGCTGCACAATCCGCTCGAAGCCCTGTCGCTGATTGAGTAGAAAAATACAGATGTTGGTATCGAGTAGATAAAAACTCATTCGAAATCCCGCTCTTGCTGTTCCTTGGGTTGCTCCCTTTCGAGCTCCATCGGCCCTATCTCTTCGAACATGGCCAATAAGGTTTCAGCCTTGTATTTTTTGGGTAACAGGATAACCATGTCACCGATTTTTTTGATGATGACCTCATCCTCGTCGAAACGAAATTCCTTAGGTAAGCGCACGGCCTGACTGTTGCCATTGTTAAAAATACGCGCAGTTTGCATGTTGACCTCCTGTAATGTCGTTAAAGTACATCCTTAGTATATACAAAAATAATGCGGGTTCACGTTTTATATTTATTGACTGAATAGTGCGTTCTTAAAAATGATGTGCAAAAAATAAACTGCCGCAAATTCATTGATTGGGAACCTGGCTTCGCCAGACTGAAAGCGGGTGCTTCCAAGGCTGCATTCCCAAGTTGGAGCTTGGGAATGAGTCTAAAAACGTTCTGCTTATTTTTGTGTTTTTATGGCGTTCAAAAGCCAGTCTGAACCTTAAGACTGGCAGGTTCCTGGATCATTTTAATGATCTTTTTCCTGTTTACGTTTCAAACTTTCAAAAAGTTTCCTGTTTTTCGCTAATTGGTTCACGTCTGTCATTTCTGGTTCGTTATCTATATCTTCAAAATCCATCAACAACTGACCTATTTTTTGCCACTTCTCAAAAAGACACGTCTTCTCATGTTTGCTTAATAATTCTGGATGATCGCTATCTGTCTGACTATCTTCCTGCAATTTTTTAAGTTTAATCTGAAATTCGTCTACGATTGATTTATATTCGTTGTTCATTGTTGTGTTCTCTTTAAGTGGGTTCTGGGGATTTTCAAAGCTGTAAAGTGGATTCGTGCCGGAAAATAGCGTCAAGTCTTGAAAAATCATATTTAGGCTTGTTCCTTTGCACCAGTGCATAGGTTTGGCTGGCGAAGGAAGCCATCATTTGTGATTGATGCTCCTCGTTCCTCGATACATCCTACTGAACGGTCAAAGACTAAAGGTGAACGTTTAAACCCTATTCCTCAGAGCCATAACATTTGGGGTAATCAATACAAACATTACAAGAAGGTGCGCGACATAAATACAAGCCTTCTGCCTCACACAGCTGTTTATATAAAAACTTTTTCCATTTCATATCTTGGGTATTTTTTGCCGCCAGTTCAGGAAAATTGTAGTACAACATCGCACTTAATTGGTTGCGTGTCCAGAGGCCTAAATCCTGCCATAAGTGGTCGCTACCCAGACAACCGGCAACGATAATGGCAATGATCCACTCCATTTCAAGGGTATCCGGTTTGCTGTATTGCCTTAGCAGATTAACCAGGTCTTCTTTTTCCAGAATTCGGCTAAAGTCCAGTTGACTGCCTGATACTGCTTGTTCCGGAAGGTTAACGTCCTGAAAATAAGCCGCTTTTAAATCTTTAAACTGATTAGGCTCCAGTCCCAGATAGTCGGGCAAAACGCCTTGCCCGGCACACCAACTGGCGACCATACAGGCCAACCATTCCTCATTAGGTGATTTTATGAGGGCTGGCGATAACCGGGAATAGACGGGTTCCCGGTTATTCAGAAGTTGGAGTGCCTTGGACATGATTAATATTCGACCAGAATATCTTCGTCTCTGACGATCATCTGGCAAGCCAAACGCCAGGGTGAGGGCAGATCATCGACAATCATTTGTTCCATTTCTTCTTTGCTGATTTTGCCGCTGACGCGCAAGACGTCTTTTTCCTTTTCTGTTAAAGGGCCGCCCATGCGCTGATGCTTTTGGTCAACGCTGCTGACTTTTACCAAGCAGGTGCCACATTCTCCATCTTGGCATTCATAACTGATGGGGATTTTGTTTTCCCGAGCCAGTTTCAGTAGTGTTTCTGTATGACTACCCGCTACGGCATAGACGGTTTTATCCCGGTATTCGGGACTTGAAAAAGTAACTAAAGCCATGATTTGCTCCTTATAGTTGATGTGTCGTCGCATAGTTCCCCGCTTTTAAAAAGAGGGGGGTGGGGAGATTTTTTAAATCAACCCCTCCTCATCAATCCCCCTTTTTTAAAGGGGGAAGTGAATAACTGATGCCATTTTTTAAACCGGTTTGACTCTGATAGTCCCGCCCAGAACTTGAGCCTGACAGGCCAATCGGTTATGTTTTCCGGCCATATTTTCGCGCAGGATTTTATCTTCCAGTACCGACGCTTCGGTCAGATTGTCCCAACCTTCAGTAACTTTGGTAATACAAGTCCCACATTCGCCTTCACGGCAACCGTAAACAATACCTGAGCCCACTTTTTCTGAAATTTCAATCAGCCGGGTGCCTGCCGGTGCGTTAACGGTAACGTTTATATCTTCAAAGGTAATTGACGCTTTCGCCATTTCTATTCTCCTGTTGTGTTAAAAATTGTTAAGCAAGATCAGCGATATCTATTACTTTAGCTTGCCTTAAACCCATTAGATCCTGGGCCATTTCATGCCCGAATTCTCGACAGGTCTGAATTTCTTCCTCTGTCGGAATTAACTTGATGCGTATGCCCGGAATGGGCACACGCAACTTGAGTCCGCGTAAGCGATCCTCAACCATTTTTACCCCTTCGCCCGTCCAACCATACGAGCCAAAAACACCCCCCAGCTTTGACTTTAGATTGATAACCACTAAAGAGGATAATAAATCCCATACCGGTTTAACCGCATCGCCGTTGATGGTGGGTGTGCCAAACAGGATGCCGTCAGCGCCTTCTATCAAATCGACAAACGGGGATATTTCACTGCCTTCCAGGTCATATAAAGAGACGCGGACATGCTCAACCAGCATCGCGCCTTCATAAATCGCTTCGGCCATACGCCGGGTGTTGCCATAAGAACTGATATAAAAAATCAGCAGGGTTTTTTCGCCTGCGCTGATTTCACTTTGCATGGCAGAGCGCGATAATTCGTGATAGCGCTGCACATAACGTTGTGGTTGGTCACGCAATAACGGGCCATGGGCAGGCAATATAGCCGTCAACGGTAGCGGCTCAAGCAACACCAGTGCCCGATTAACATAGTCTTTAAAGGGCCGCATGATGTGGGCATAGTAATATTCAAACGAAAAACGAAAATCGCCGACGACATCGTTAAATAATCGACCATCACAAAAATGGCAGCCAAACACATCGCCTGAAAACAAGGTTTTTTCTTCGACCAAATAGGTGCATTGCGTATCGGGCCAATGTAAATACGGAGTGTGAAAAAATGTCAGGTTTCTGTCGCCTAAGGACACGGTGTCACCCGTGATAACCGGGGTAAAATCAAAAGCATCTTGCTTTAACAAGGCTTTAAGCATGGATTGTGCTTTCTGGGAAATATACACGTGGGCTTGTGGCGCACGGCGCATCAGTTCAGGTAACGCGCCGGTGTGGTCGGGCTCCAAATGATTTAAGACGATCACTTTAATTTCGTCATAACGCGCTACCGATTCCAAGCGGGCAAAAAAATCATTGGCAAAGTTTTCTTTTACGGTATCAATCACTGCGACACCTTCGCTGCCTCTAACAATGTAGGCGTTGTAAGTGGTGCCATTGGCGGTTTTTAAGATGATGTCAAAGTTGCGTAAATTAGGATCCAGCGCACCTATCCAATGCACCCGTTCAGATAACGCAACGGCTTGTGGCAAGCCATCCAGCGTTAATACGGGTAACTTACTCATGACCGCAACTTGCTTGGTCATGGGTTCGAGGGCAACTTTCCAAATCTGAAGTGGTTCCCGATTCAGATAAGCCTATCCAGTTGTCAACCGCTTGCTGATCAAATCCTGCCATCAAGCTATCGCCGACTTGCATTAACGGGCGACGAATTAACAACGGATTTTCCAGCATCAGTGTTAAGGCTTCTTGTTCGCTTATAGCTTCAGAATCAATCTCGCCGTGTTTGATGGCGGGTGCACTGTAATTAAACCAATCCCTTACTGCCATTGCACCAAAGAAGGCCCGCAGGTGTTCAGCCTGCCAGTTTTCAGTCAATAAATTTTTGGCAATAACCTGATGACCCGCTGCCGCCAACAGTTTCTTTTGCCGGGTATTGTTTGCGCAACCTGGTTTTTCGTAGAAAGTGACAGTAGCCATCAGTGATGTCCTGTATTAGTGGGACTGTAATTCAGCCATGGCTTCAGCCATTTTTTCCGGCGGAATGCCCGTTAAAGAGCCGGGTGGGTTAATCGCCAGCCCAAACGAATCCAGAATTGCGCCTTCTATCGGGCAAATACTGGCACATTGAAAGACCGGAAAATCACCTTCGCATTCTGTGCATTTTTTGGCATCCACCAAAAAATGCGGTTTGGCCTCATAGATTGCATGACTGGGACAAACCGGTTCACAGGCAAAACAATTAACGCAAGACTCAATAATTTTTACTGCCATAACAGACTCCTGAAGTAGGGTGGGCAACGCTTTATCTGCCCACCATTTAATTGTAAATAAGGTGGGCAAAAATGCGTTGCCCACCTTAATTATGCACTCGCCCTGATGGCTTCAGGTATGGCATCCAACTTGCCCGCTGCCGCCATTTCTTTGTAAACTGCCAGAACGGCTTCTTCGATGGGTTCCATGGCATGTTCTCCGTTGGGTGCTATGCCCGCTGCTTCCAGTTGTTCCCAAGGTTCATAACCGACTTTGGAGCACAGTACCACTTCGCAGCCGGCCAGGGCACGGATGGTTATTTGCAAGGTCGTTTCACCGTCGCCGCAAGTGCTGTCGCCACCACAATATTGATCGGCTTTGCGATGGCTGATAAAACGTACACCATCCGGCGAGGCTTCATAAATCAGGAATTCTTTGGCATGACCAAAGTGCAGGTTGATCACGCCTTGGCCACTGGTGGCTACGGCCATTAATACCGGACGTGTGGTTAGTTTGGGTTCTTGTTTATGTTGCTGTGCCTTTTCAGCTTTTTCCAAACGTTTGCTGTCCATTTCTGCTTGTATTGCTTGATGAATCACTTTGCGTTTTTCCATTGCCGCTGCATAATCAATTTCCATATCTTCAATTTTATCCAGCGTAAATTCATCACCACGATCTTCGCCCAACATACCCACAGCATCGGCACGGCATTGGCGACAATGGCGCATCATGTTCATATCGCCGGAACAACTGTCTTGCAGGTCTTGGAGTTCATCGGGAGTAGGGCCGCGTTGCCCCATCACGCCATAAAAAGTACCGTGTTCGGCTTCGGCGATCAGCGGCATCACGTTATGCAAAAACGCACCTTTGGATTTAACCACTTTACTGACTTCTGCCAAATGCTGGTCATTGACACCGGGAATCATCACTGAATTGACCTTAACCAAAATGCCTTTGGCAATCAGCATTTCCAGGCCTTTTTGCTGTTGTTCAATAAGGATTTTTGCGCCTTTTATGCCTTTAATGCGTTTGTTTTTCCAGAATATCCACGGATAAATTTTCGCGCCAATTTCAGGATCAACGCAGTTAATGGTAATAGTGACATGATCGATATTGTGCTTGGATAACTCGTCTACGGCATCTGGCAGAGCCAAACCGTTAGTTGAGACGCACAATTTAATATCCGGCGCTTCTTGACTTAAACGCCTGAAAGTTTCAAAAGTACGTTCGGGATTTGCGAGCGGGTCACCGGGCCCGGCAATGCCCAATACCGTCATTTGCGGAATATTGGCCGCTACCGCCATGGTCTTTTTAACCGCTTGGTCGGGCGTCAACAATTCTGAAACCACGCCGGGACGTGACTCATTGGCGCAATCATATTTGCGGTTACAATAATGGCATTGGATATTACAGGCTGGCGCAACGGCAACGTGCATACGGGCAAAATAATGATGCGCGTCTTCTGAATAACAGGGATGATTCTGTACTTTTTCCCGGATAGCATCAGGCAGGGTATCCATTTGGTTTTCTGTTGTACCACAAGAACTGGCTGCACAACCGCCCTTGGTGCCATGCTCTGCGTGGGAAGGGGAATCATTTAATACTGGCAATTGCATGGTCTTGACCTCGTAAGTGTGTTTACAATAAGTAAAAGCACAGGTCGTGCCAATGTCAGTATTTATTTTATCCTATTGATTTTTATGGTTATTAGTTTTTTTGAAGGGGTGATTGTCGTAAATGCAACAGTCATTTTTTTAGGCTTTGTAATTAATAGCACAATCACTTTGTGCTGTTCATAAGGGTAATGGCGTGATTTTTTGTTTGTGATGTAAAGTAGAACGGAATAAGCCCGTATGAGTGGTAGCGGGAACCCGCTTCCCGGCGAGTATGACGGCTTACTTGAATAGTTGTGTATAACGATGAGCGAGGAACATTGGTCAACAAAAAACTGTTACCCGACTACAATTATACAATCTCAATACAAGCTTTATTGTCGATAAGTAACACTTGTTCAATGGCTTGCTGATTGTCGAGTAAGGTTTTAATAGTCGTCGCTTTCGAATGATTGCCCAACTTTAGCCAAACTATCTTGGGTGGTTGTGCATGAATCAGGCCCATTTCGTAAAAATCAACATCCTGGGTGATGATCACGTAGTCATTTTCAATGGCATATTGACGAATCACACTATCATTGACATGTTTCAGATCTATCAAAGTTACCTGGGTTGAACCGGGGTAGCTGTCTTGGATGAATGGCACAATTCGTCGTTACAAGTTTTCATCAAGCAATAGTTTCATGAGGATTTGATGGTTACAGATTGCCGCTCCCTATCGGCGGCAAATTGCAGACAGGCGATAATGCCATCATCTGTTAATTCCGGGAAGTCTTCAATGATTTCACTACGGCTCATGCCATCGGCCAGCCAGGAAAGCACATCATAAACGGTAATCCGTAACCCTCTAATGCACGGCTTGCCGCTACGTTTGCCGGGTTCAATGGTGATCATATTATGATAATCAATAGTCATGACTGGGTGCTCACTGGAGTTTGGTTTAACCGTATTATATAGCGTTGGTTAATGAATGTGATAATAACCAACCTCAAGCGACATCATAATACCAGTCCAATAGCTCTTCACCACCCCAATTTTCGGCATCGGCGGGGATGGTTTCATCGGTTTCGTAGAGCGTCATTTGTCCGGGTTTGGGCGAGGTTACCAGTAAACTTTCGGCATAATCAACGGAACAGCCTTCTTTGCCGGTTTCATCTTTTAGCCATTGCGCTGCCATAACGATGGCATCTTGCCGGGTTTCACCAAAGCCGAAAACGGCGTAATCATGTTGCACGTATAGAATAGTCATTATTACTCCAAACTGGTTGATGAAAAGTCTTTAAACATTTTTATTCACCACGAAGACACGAAGGACACGAAGTTTATTTTTTCTCTTCGTGCTCTTCGTGGCTTCGTGGTGAATAAATTGAAAATCACCTAAATCTGCTTCATGGTGATATCCAGGGTTAAAATACGATAGGCGATTTGTCTCGGGGTCATATTAAGCAAGCGAGCGGCTTTGGCTTGTACCCAACCGCTTTGTTCCAGTGCGGCAATGACGCGTTCACGGTCATCCATGTTGTCATCAGTAAAATCAATCGCCAGCGTTTTTAAGGGTTTGCTATGCAGTCCGGCTTGCGCTACGACATCTTCAAGTCCGGTACTCACCATTACATCGCGATCGATGATACCGTTAGGGCTCATGATGGCCGCGCGTTCCAGACGGTTTGCCAGTTCGCGGACATTGCCGGGCCAGTCGTGCTTCATTAATATTCGAATGGCGCTTTCCTTGATTTCCAGAGGCCGCCCACCTTGCTGGTCTGATATTCTGCCGAGCAGGAATTCTGATAATTCGGGAATATCTTCGGTTCTGTCGCGTAAGGCCGGCATCAGAATAGGCATCACATTAAGTCGATAATATAAATCTTCCCTAAACTTGCCTTCGGTAACTTCTTCTTCAAGATTGCGATTAGTGGCAGCAATAATGCGCACATTTACTTTTATCGTATGGGTTCCGCCGACCCGTTCAAATTCTCCTTCCTGTAAGACGCGGAGTAATTTGGCCTGAAACGAGGCAGAAATTTCCCCAATTTCATCAAGGAACAGGGTGCCGTTATCAGCTAATTCAAAGCGGCCTTTGCGTTGATTGATAGCGCCGCTAAATGCCCCTTTTTCATGACCAAACAATTCAGATTCCAATAAGGTGTCGGGCAGGGCGGCGCAATTCAGTTTTAAAAAGGGGCCGCTGGCACAGCCTGAATTAAAATGAATGGCATTAGCCACGACTTCTTTACCGGTGCCTGATTCGCCTCGAATCAATACCGTGGTATTCCATTTAGCAACCTGACGGATTAAATCAAACACCTTTAACATGGGCGATGAATGGCCGATGATGTTTTCAAAGCTGTAGT
>JBAXXH010000055.1:0-23136 GCA_037127995.1 Methylococcaceae bacterium
TGGGGGTCAGACTCGATTGATTTTATCTAATTCAAAAAACCTACCCGAACAACCGGAACACATAACATAAACCATCCAATCCTCCACGGGGCTAGATGGTTTTTTGTATCTGTCATTGGAAGTCAGACCCCGTTAATTTATTTTCTATTGGTTTTCCGTGATGTTATAATTCAACCATGAACAATGACCAATTGAAACATATTGTAACTGTCCTCCATACTATGGCCGTTGGACTTTTTGCTGTGTTTGGCTATACGGCTTTGACGGCCCAACCGGTGCAATGGTTGCAAATTGGTTTTTCTGCATTGGGTTTTTTGAATATAGAATGTTTGGCTATCTGGGTTTTGTCTTATATTAGTAACGAAGGAGATTAAATATGTCAACATCATTAATGGCTTTGTTAATCACGCTTGTGGTGGTTAATTTAATCGGTCTGAGTTTGATTTGGTACATTAAACATCATTCCCATAACCATTGAGCGCGTAGAGTGAATCAATGGGGTCAGACTCGATTGATTTTATCTAATTCAACAAACCCACCCGAACAACCGGAACACACAACATAAACCATCCAATCCTGCACGGGGTTGGATGGTTTTTTTATATATAAAAAATCCAATAAATGATACAGTTGCAACCAAACTTTAGTCATTAATTCAGAACATGAGCCAGTTAGAAAAACTTTTAGAGCAATTTATCAATACACCGTTTCCACAGTGGAGCGAGGTTCTAACTTTAAGAAGAAGCCGGGGTATGCAAAAAAGGAAAGGAGAGGTTCAAGGTTAGAGTTCTGGCACGAGGAAAAAGGCAGTTCGATTTTGCTACACAAGCCGCACCCGACGAATACAATCAAGACTTATACTAAAAAAGACATAATCGATAAGTTAAAAAAGGCAGGATTTATCAATGAAGCATTTTGAATATAAAGGCTACTTAGGCAGCTGTAAGGTAAGCATTGAAGATAAGTGCTTACATGGGAAAATAGAGTTCATCAACGACCTGGTGAACTACGAAGCACAAACAACTGAAGAATTAAACAAGGAATTCGAGTTAGCTGTCGATGATTACTTAATGCATTGCAAGGAAGTAGGGAAATCACCCGACAAAACCTTTAAGGGTTCATTTAACGTTAGAATCGGTTGCGAGCTTCATCAAAAGGCGACAAGAAAAGCGGAAAATATGGGGAAAAGCCTAAACGATTACATCAAAGACATCGTTAAGAAAGATACAGCGTCACAAACTTAACGCTGTGAGCCGAATCAATGGCGAATCAAATCAATGGGGTCAGACTCGATTAATTCGACCTGATTAAACAAACCGCCTCGGGGAAACCCGTGGCGGTGTTTTTATGTCTATGTTAGACTGTCTTCAATTTTTAATTAAATGGAGTGATTATGGCAACGATTACATTTGATACGTTGAAGTTTGCCAATAAATTAAAATCTGCCGGTGTGGTTCCTGAGCATGCAGAAGCGGAGGCGGAAGCACTAGCCGATATATTTGAAATCAACCTTAAGGAAGTTGCGACCAAGGAAGATATTAAACACCTTGAAGAGCGGATCGATAGTAAATTTATTCAACTAGAACAGCGCATGACTATTAAATTAGGTGCATTGATGGTCATAGCTGTTAGCGCTGTTGCGACTTTGGTTAAATTATTATAGCAATTAACCTCTAATGCTACGAACGCGGGGCGGGGTTTGCAACCCCGCACCAAATTTTTGATATTTACCGAGAATCAATGGGGTCAGACTCGATTGATTTGACCTGATTCAACAAACCCACGCGCATCACAGGAACACATTTGAACATCAACCACCCAATCCTCCACAGGGTTGGGTGGTTTTTTGTATCTGTCATTGGGGTATTTTTAGTGACTCTGTTAAAATGACTTAAATACTAAATCAGATGGGGCGTTTTATGGCAACTATTACTTTTGATACCTTAAAATTTGTCCGTAAATTGGAATCGGCAGGATTTTCTATGGATCAAGCTGAAGCGGTTGCGGATGCTTTTCGTGACGCCTCGGGTGAAGCAGAGCTTGCCAGCAAGCGTGATATTCGCGAACTGGAACTAAAAATAGAATCCCGGTTTGAGCAGGTTAAGGGCGAATTAACGCTAATAAAATGGATGCTGGGAATTATGCTTGGCGGAGTCATGGCATTAGTTCTAAAGGTATTTTTTCCAGTTTAAATACATGGAATCAATGGGGTCAGACTCAATGCCTTTGATTTAAGCACGAACGCAGGACGGGGTTTGCAACCCCGTTCCAAACGTTTGATGTTACAGTCATTCAAAAAGTTTTGCGTTGAAGACGTGTAGCCGTTTAGTTCAGGCATAGTAAAAACGTGAGTGACGGGGTTACAAACCCCGTCACGCGCCAAGGCTTTGCGGTCTCCATTTATTCTTGGGCACCAATGAACCACCATGCGGGACGGGCTTTGAAACCCAGCCCCGCTCAGACCCGTTGGTTCGCAATCTGCATGTTAGGCGACCCAAAGCTTGCAGTATGCTATTATTCGGTAATCGAATAAATCCTATAAAAGGAGTAAGAAAATGGCCGCTGATATAGAAAACCTTGTGCTAGAGCAACTACGCGCTATCAGAGCTGAGATAGCCTCCGTAAAAGAGGATACTCGGGAGATTAAATCACGTTTAATAATCGTAGAAAGTGGTATCGCCAGTTTGCGAAGAGATGGCGGTGATTTTGCGGCCAGTATTGCAGACCAACATTTGAGGTATGATCGATTGAATGATCGTATAGACCGCATTGAAAAGCGCCTGGAACTGTCCTTATAACCAATGAGGTTAGCGCGTAGGATGGGTAGAGGCGATAGCCGAAACCCATCATAATTGCTTCCTTATGCGATGGGTTTCGCGCCGCTCTACCCATCCTGCCCCTTAATATTTCAGATCACGGTAGAAATTTTCGTGCGGGCCAAGCGCCAGCAATACACGCTTGGGTTCATCCCATTGATAGGCCAGCAGGTACTGTTGATTGACGCAGTCGAACTTGTATACGAAGATACCGGCCAGATCACCTTTCTTCTCTTCGCCAAGCTTTGGATCGGTAATTACTGCACGGATTGCCAAGTGTACAGCTTCTCGCTGATTGTTATGCAATTTCCGGTAAGTTCTTTTGAAGGCAGGTTTTTGCTCAAGCTGCACACTCATTGGTCAGGCAGATCGAAAGGTTCAGAATCCTCTTCCATTGCTAATAGCGTATCGCGTATGAATTCGATAGGCAGGTCCGGGTTATCCAATGCAGCACGCCCAATTTTGGCCCAGTAACCTACTTGTTGCGGAATCGAACGCATCTCTGCTTTGGCACGCGCCTTGGCTGTTTCGTAAAGCGCATCGTCGATGCGGATGGAAATACTCATTATTTTCTCCTGTCTCAAGTTGCCACAAATTCAGTATAGTTTGTATTGAGATTAAAGAGCAAGAACAAAAATATTCACCACTAAGTCACTAAATCAAACAAATCAATGGGTAGAGTAGAGAACAGGCTTGCGCCTGCCCCCTCATCAAACCCGAACGCGGGGCGGGATTTGCAACCCCGCACCAAACTTTTGATGCTGTTATCTTTATGCCATAAAAAAAACTATGCGGAGAGAAACAAATTATTTGGTGGTAGAATTGAGTTGTGGTTTTGACAGAGATAAATTACGGCAAAAATTGATGAGATAAAAGAGTCTTTGAATACATTGAGAACAGCGCTGAGTCTGTTTTGTGCTTTCCTGATTGCCATGGGTGGTGCATTGGGTGCGCTTTAATGACCGGGCATAAAATTGAAAATTTAACCTCCGGCTTTCGGGTTGTTCGCGCCAATAAATTCCTGTATTTGCTGCCCAACGGTTTTTCTTACCCGACCACCAGCACCATGGCCTTCTTCCGCTCCGGCTTTCCGGTCGCTTACAAAATAACCAGGGTCAGAATAAATTTAATACATTGTGCGAGAGGGAAAAACGGCGTGAAAAAAATACTGATTTCATATTACTTATCAACCAATCAATCATAAGGAAAGGCCATGAAATTAAGTCAAGCAGTCAAGCCTATAAGCTACTTACAAACAGATGCCAGTATTATTCTGGCTGATTTGGAAAAAAATCATCAGCCCGTCATAGTGACTCAAAATGGACAAGCAAAAGCGGTATTGCAAGATACAAGTCATCTGTTTTAGTTACCAAATTATTTACCAAATTGAATAGCAACAGGTTTTTATCCATGCCATTTTAGATGCGTCTGAGGTTTATCAGCTGGATTTCTCAAAATCCATTAGCAGGTGATGTGATTCCAGGTGCAGAAGGTACCCAAAAAGTGCGCTGATCAATAGTCGGCAAAGGTAAGCGAGGCGGTGTACGGGTAATTTACTTTAATTTGGTAGAGAAAGACGTGATTATGCTAATCACGTTGTATCCAAAATCCAATCAGGTAAATATTAAGACCAGTGACATTAAAAAGGCGGTGTAAGATGGACATTGAAAAAATAGCGCAAGCAATTGAAGCTGATGCGGGGATGACGTTGACTGACTTACGGCAAGGCTTAGCCGAAATGCAAGACGGTCTCGGGCAATCGCATAGCCCTGAGCAAATTTTATTGCGTTCGGTACGGCAGCAAACCGGCTTATCGCAACAAGCATTTGCTGATTTGATTAAAACCCCCGTGGCGACATTACGCGACTGGGAGCAGGGCCGTTTTAATCCGCCCGGTGGCGTAATATGTTTATTAAAACTGATGCATGATCATCCTGAATTAATGGATGAGCTGGCTGCTTAATATTGTCTAAAAAAATCAAAAGTCAATGGAAAACGAACGCGTAACGGAGTTTGCAACCCGGTCACGCCTCAGTAAAACCAAGGCTAAAAATTGCATAACACTCGATCTTCAAGTTTTCTTACCTTGACTTTATAGATTCCAGATAACCAGTAACATAACGGCCAATAGATGTAGGCCGGAATAAGGCTTTTCAAGCGTAAGCGAGAACAAGCGTTTCCGGCATCCGGTACGAGGATGCCGGAAACGCCACCACGCGCTACGCTTGAGTGGTCTTATTCCGGCCTACGCCTAATGCTTGTTATCGCTGAATACCCCAAAATCAAGAATAAAAACTTGAGTATCGAGTAACACTTTATCAAGCTAGCTAAAAATAATATAAGGATCAAGTCGTGAATAACCCGGACTCAATCAGCATCATCCTCCCCGCCAAAAATGAAGCGGGAAATCTGGTCGACTTATTACCGCAGTTAAAGTCACTTTATCCTCTAGCCGAAATTCTGGTCATCAACGACGGCTCAACCGATAATACTGCGCAAGTCGCCATTGATGCCGGTGTAAAGGTCATTTCTCATCCTTATAATCAAGGCAATGGCGCTGCCATTAAAACCGGGGCAAGAAATGCAACGGGCGAACTGCTGGTTTTTATGGATGCAGACGGCCAGCATGATCCGGCCGACATCGCTGCTCTGCTTGAACAACTCAAGCACGGCTACGACATGGTTGTCGGTGCCAGAAGCAAGCGTACCCATGCAACCTTTTTAAGGTTCTGCGGCAATAGTTTTTTTAACCGACTGGCCTCCTCAATGACCGGGCATAAAATTGAAGATTTAACCTCCGGCTTTCGGGCGGTCAAGGCTGATAAATTCCGTAAATTCCTGTATTTGCTGCCTAACGGTTTTTCTTACCCGACCACCAGCACCATGGCCTTCTTCCGCTCCGGCTTTCCGGTCGCTTACATACCCATCCATGCCGGCAAACGTGGCGGCAAAAGCCATATCAGTCTTATTAAAGACGGCCCCCGTTTTTTTATGATCATCCTGAAAATAGGCGCTTTTTTTTCACCCATGCGCCTGTTTTTGCCCATTAGTTTGTTTCTTTTTCTAACCGGCCTGAGCTATTATGGTTACACTTACTACTTTGAGCATCGCTTTACCAATATGAGCGCCTTATTGTTCAGCACATCTATATTGACCTTTTTGATGGGCATTATTTCTGAACAAGTATCATCATTACATTACAAAAACAGTGATGACAACCAACAGTAACAGCCTGCGCTGGTTTAATACAACCACAGACAAGCCATCAATTGAAAAATCACATGGGTTTTCAACAAACCAGAATCGACGAACCAAAGCCGAAAAAATTAAAATAATTCTGGATGAACATTTAAAAACCTCCCCAGACCCTCGACTGCTTGTACTGGATATTGGCACTGGCAACGGTGAAATTGCGCATTACCTCAGTGATTTTTTTTGTGTAACCAGTGTTGACATAAATGACCATCGTTCAATTACTGATAATTTCAGTTTTTTAATTGCTAATGAAGCCTTGCCTTTTGCCGCCAATACCTTCGATATAGTGATATCGAATCATGTTATTGAACATGTTAAAAACCCGAAACGGCATGTTGCTGAGATTCACCGCGTCCTGAAGCCACAAGGCTGGTTTTATCTGGCAACGCCTAATCGATTATGGCCTTGGGAAGTTCATTACCGAGTTCCTTTAGCTCACTACTTGCCCCATAAGGCTTTCCATTGGTTAATGCAAAAAACCGGAAAATACCATGAAGATATTGCGCTGCAAACTGCTTGGCAGCTTAAATCGCTTTGCCGCAAATTCTCTCGAATTTACTCGATCAGTGAACAGATTTGCCGACAGCCCAGACATTATCAATTAAATGTAGCTGAATGGTTAAACCGGATATTGAACATAACGCCTATGGCCCTATTTGCCGCTGTCCACTGGTTCATGCCGACGTTTATTTTCATGTTGCAAAAAGACATCGCTACAAAAAAGATATTATGGCTAACATCCAGTTATCCCCGCTTTAAAGATGACAGCGCCTCCATATTTTTGCATCACTTAGCCGAAACCCTGAATGAACAGGACTTTGAAATACATATTTTGTCACCGGATCATGACTCCGTGGATCATACATTTCCAGAAAGCGCGATTAACAGCCATCACTTTCGCTATGCCTTCCCTGGAAGTCAACAAAAACTCGCCTATGGCTCCGGTATTCTTCCGAATTTACGCGCTAATCCCTGGCTGTTTTTGCAGGTGCCTTTCTTTCTGAAAGCCCTGTTTTTTTCAAGTTGGCGGTTAATCCGTCAACTTAAACCTGATTTGGTCCATGCCCATTGGATAGTCCCGCTAGGCACCATTGCCGTCTTGCTAGGCAAGTTTTCGGATATTCCTGTTATCGTTACTGCGCATGGCGGCGACGCTTTCGCCTTGCAAGGCGCTCTATTGGCAAAAATCAAACGCTGGACAATCCAAAACTGTAGCGCATGGACCAGCAATACGGCTGCGACTTCGAAAGCCGTTGGCAATGAATTACCCCAGCCGGTAATTATCCCCATGGGCATTGATTACCAACGCTTCAGTTGCGGACAATCTGCAAAAAAATCACCGGACACGTTTGTTTTTCTTTTTGTGGGCCGCTTGGTTGAAAAGAAAGGCGTAGCTGATCTCATCACCGCTTTTTCTTTACTGCCAGAAGTATTACGCAACAAAACCGAGCTATGGATTGTGGGTGACGGCGCGGAACGTAAAGCATTAGAAGCGCTGACACACGCACTGAACCTTGCTGATAAAGTGATTTTTTATGGCAGACTGCCTAACCAGCAACTGCCGGACTACTATGCAGCCGCCGATCTATTTATCGCCCCTTCTGTTACCGATGCATCGGGTGATACCGAAGGACAAGGCGTGATTTTACTGGAAGCGATGGCCAGTGGAACGGCGGTAATATCAACAAGAACCGGCGGAATTGGTGAAATCGTGACTCACGGCAAAACCGGCTTATTGGTTACCCCCAAGCACCCGGAGGAACTTAAAAATGCCATTGAACAACTATTGAATAATAGCGCTTTGCGCAATACGCTGGCCGAAGCAGCAACAAACAATGCGCAAGCTTATGACTGGAAACAAATTGGTACAAAATTCTCGGCGCTTTACAATCAATTCATCCGTTAATTTATCGCTCTATCTGGTATCCAACACTTCATCAAACAAGTATTGATATTCTTTTACCATGCGCTCCAGCGTGAACGCCTTTTCAACCTTGGCGCGATTATATTCGCCCATTTCCCTACGCAAGTGCGCATCATCAGCCAATTGATTGATCTTATCGGCAAATACCTGTACATCACCCAAGGGGCATAAAAAACCGCCTTGATCGTGGTCAAGCAATTCTGACAAAGAAGAGCAATTCGAGGCAACTAAAGGCAATCCGCAAGCCATGGCTTCCAAAGCAGCCAAACTTAAACCTTCTCTAACTGTCGGGAACAACAGAAGGTCGGCTTGCCGATAAACGTCAGGCATGTCCGCATAAGCAATTTTTCCCAGACAACGTATGCGTGGATGGTCTGCCAAGCTATCATTCGTTCGCAAGCCCGCTGTATAATGTATTTCGATGCCGGTATTAAGTTTATTGGCGATGGGAAGCAGCCATTGAACCCCTTTTCGTCGAGTCAGGTTTCCGCAAAATAAGACTTTGATCGTGTCTGAGTTTGCTCTTGAACGATTCGCAGGAAAAAAAACCTGCTCATCCACTCCGTTGTAAATTACACGAATATCTTTTTCTAATCCAAGATCATGTTTGGCCAGATTGGCGGTAAAGTGACTTACAGCCGTGATTGTATGAGCCTTATTAACCGCTAATGACGTAAACCAACGCAGATCGATACGATAGTGAATGTTCTGCAATGAGCTACTGTAAGGCGTCATAAATGAATCGAGTACATAATTATGAAAGGTAATGACAAGCGGAATGCCTAAACGTTTATGGAAAATCGCGTAGTCAGGCGTGGTATGAATCAAATCAGCCCGCGAAAAACGCCCTAATGGTAACAACGATACAGGGCAAAGCGTGCGATAAGGGTGATAAGGTGCGACTTTGTAATGGGGCAAGTAGCGCTCTAGTGTTTTGTGAACAACATAGGCACCATTGCCTGTGGCCATTGGGCTGAAAATCATCTAAACCTGGAAACCTTGCTAGTAAATGTATCACTTAAGAATACTATGAATGATTGTGATAAGTTAAGTCAACAACATCTATCTGTAATGCGGTTGGCAGTGATTCTTCCGTCCCTTGCTGGCGGCGGTTTGGAGCGAGTGCAAATAAACCTTGTTAAGGAATGGGTGAGACAAGGGATCGAAATTGATTTGGTTGTAAGTCGCTTGCATGGCCCATTAAGCAATTTAATACCTGCTGGATCATCGGTCTTCGAATTAGCGGGTAGCCAGCCTTATTTGTTTCCCATTGGCCTTTTTCGTTACCTTAAAGCGCGTAAACCCACTCATATTTTATCTTCAGCAAATGATCTTAATGCCATAACGCTATTCATTGCCGGTTTGTTAATGCTTAGGGTTCCTATTGTCATTAGTGTGCATAATCACTTATCGAGCGAATTGCAACTGGCTAAAGGTGGGGAGCTGGTTAAATTACGAATTGTCGTCTGGTTGTTAAAGCACATGATCCATCGCTCAGGAGCGGTGATTGCCGTTTCACAAGGAGTTGCCGATGATCTGGCGCATCATTTACCATTGAAACCAGGGCAATTACATGTTGTTTATAATCCGGTCATCTCGCCTGAGACTTACCGGCAGATTGCTATTCCTCTACTAAATTGCCCAGTTCCTCAAGGCACACCTTGGATTCTCTATGTGGGGCGCTTGACGCAGGCTAAAGGAGTTGATCTGCTTATCAATGCCTTTCAGAAAATCTCTCAATCTGCCAACGCCCATTTAGTGCTGATGGGATCCGGGCCTTTACAAGACGATATCGAAAAACAGATTGCAAGAATTGGCCTCACTCCACGCATCCATCTAGTCGGCTTCCAAGTAAATCCCCTACCTTGGATGCAAAAAGCCGATGTAGTGGTGCTGCCTTCGCGGCATGAAGGCTTAGGTAATGTATTAATCGAAGCGATGGCGTGCGGGACTCAAGTTGTTGCCACGGATTGTCCGAGCGGTCCATCGGAGATTCTTGATGGAGGACAGTTCGGCCAGCTTGTTCCAGTGGATGACTGCGAAGAATTGTCTAAAGCGCTACTGAATAGTTTAACAGGCGAGTTTAAGGTTGATTCCGATTTATTAATAAAACGAGCGCAATTATATACAGAATCTCGCGCAGCAAAAGAATATCTTACTTTGTTAAGGGGCAGTAAATAAAATATATCTCTAAAGCCTGGTCGTTATATACACTTTTAACTTACTAAAGCCTTTTTGTATACAATCTGAGCAAATTAATCATGAGATATCTTAACGGCAATATTTTTGACATGATAGCTAAGTTTGCAAAACGCATTATCAATAAAAGCGGCGATAAAAACATAATCTTTAAATAATGCGTAAATTTGATGGTTGGTAATGCTGAATAGCTAAGATAAATTTCAGTTAGGATTAAGTTTATTGCGGGGAGATGATGTGCTTTTTTGCTTATTATGGCCCTTTTTGTGAGAGTCCATAGTTCACTAATTTGCAAGCATGAAATAAAAGCGCCGTATTTGCAATCATCAAGTTCAGAGCGTAATAAAGCAATTTTTTTGATGTTTGAATGAATTGTGTTGATTGTAAAATCAGCTGTTATGGAGCTTTCATGTTGCCTATAAAAATAGGCAGCATTGTCAACCTCTACTAATGTCAATTTTTCCTTTGATAATATAAGGGCGTTAAATATTAAGTCTTCGCCATGGCTAAGGGCTGTAGGAAATTGAATATTTGATAAGATTGATGCAGGAAAAAGCTTTCCACAAACATATGCAGTACGTTTCATTAATAAAATAGATTTTAGGTAATCTTCACCAGAAATTTTATGTGGTTTTGCCGACTCTGGCGTACTTGTTTTAGCATGTATTTCATGATGATTTTTTTTAAATTTATATATCCTGGCGCAGGGAATGATGTTAAAGCGACAAGCGATATTTAATAAATTGATAATGCATTCGCTTGATATAATATCGTCGGCGTCTAAAAAAAATATATAGTCACCTTTAGCGTGATCAAGACCGTTGTTTCTCGCGCTGCTTACGCCCTGTTTATCCTGATTAATTACACGAATTCTTTTGTCTTCTGACTGATGAGCCTTAAGAATATCAGCCGATCCATCGGTGGAGCCGTCATTGATGCATACAATCTCAATATTGGGGTAGGATTGATTTGTTACGCTTTCTATGGTTTCGGCAATAAAATTTTCTGCATTATGAATTGGAATTATTATTGAAACCAGCATAAAGTTTTTGGGATAAGCCATCTTTTAAGTGAACGAGCAGCGACAAATAAATTGTGAAATTTGGCATAAAAAAACGCAGCTGAGTCGATAACAAATAGATGTTTTGCGCCGAATTTTTTTAGAACTGTTTCTATGAATGTATTTGAATGCTTTAATTCGTCTGATAGCCTAATAGATCGTCTTAATAGCTGGCGCTGGATCTGTCTTAAGGTGCGTTTTGTTTGTGTTGTAAGATAAGCGTACCTATTATTGAAGCTCTCTATTTTATAAACCGCTTGAATACACCCTTCTATATTTTTCCAGCTTGCCAGGGTAGTCATAATAGAATTACGTCGAATACGGCGCATAAAAAAACAAGTTTTCAACGAAATAGCTCGCTTGGCTGAGCAATATAATATCGGGGTAAATCCCTCGTCCTCATGTAGAAAGCCTTCGTCGAAAAACAAATTATTTTGTTCGACTAATTCCTTGGAAAATAAATATAGGCATGCCGAGGAAGAATATGAGTCGAGCGATACAAGCCTAGTTAGTAAATCTTGCCCTAGTAAGGGAGTAAGGATGTCGGGCTTTAAAAAAAACGGATGTTCTTCAATTTCTTCTTTATTTTCCGAAAAAGCAGCCCCAGAAAATACTATTAAATCTAATTGGAAGTGGTTTATGTATTCAATGCAAAGGGAAAACGTATCCGATTTTAATATGTCGTCGCTATCGAAAAAATAAATATATTTACCTTTTGCGTATTTTAATCCTGTGTTTCTTGCAGCGCTTAATCCATTGTTTTTCTGTGATATTACTTTAATGCGATTATCTAATTTCGCATTATATTGTACAATAGAGTGCGAAGAGTCTGTCGATCCGTCATCAATAATGATTAATTCGTAGGCTCGATAAGTCTGGATGAGTATCGAAAGTATCGCGTCATTAATGTAAAGTTCAACATTGTATGCCGGCATAATAACGCTAATTAGCGGGTTTTTATCAGGCATTTCGGATTTTCCAATGTTTACGAGAATGCCAGATCATGCGGCTCAGTTGATACGCATTTTCTAATGGATTTGATGAATGACGGCCTTTTAAATATTCAAGCGTAGCGTTGGGCGACTCATATGCTACATGCAGGCATAAGTTAAGCCACCGTCCTTTTAGTTCATTTTTTAAATAAATTGGCGAAAAAACTTGATGATTTTCATTTGATTCAACAAGTCGGTCTAGCCAATCTCGAAAATTTTTCAGATTATGCAGTCGAAAAGAGTATTTTTGAGGGTTGGATAACGTTTCATGAAGGATGAACTCACCATTACTAGGCTCAAGTCCTAATCGTTTGAGTTGTTTGCGTCGTACCAAATTAGCCAGTCCTTGTTGCTTTGTTTTATATACTTTACGGTCTACTGATTGGTGAGTTCTATAACATAGTAAAGGTTCAGAAATATTGGCAAACTTAATACCGGTGCATTCACTCAACCGTTGCCAAAGCTCGAAATCCTCGGCTCCCGAAAATTGAGACTGATACCCCCCATGTTGACCAAACACTATTTCTTTTCTGAATATAATGGTTGGATGATAAAGACAACATTCAAACAACAGAGTTGTGTTGATTTCATCATGCGTAGACGGTGGGTGCCAAATGCATTTCGGTTGTTCATATAGACGTAAAGCACTTCCGCAAACAGATACATCCGGGTGAGATTGCATAAATTCGTACTGACGTTTTAGTCGTTCAGGATATGCAATATCATCGGCATCCATGCGGGCTATTAATGACGATTCAGAGTGTGCCAAGCCAATATTCAATGATGAAGCAACTCCAATATTTTTTTTATTCTGAATCACTCGTATACGATGATCGCTGTTGGCGTATTTTTTAATGATATCTGGAGTATTATCCGTAGAGCCATCATCGATAATCAAAAACTCAAAGTTAGTAAAGGTTTGATTTAAAATGCTGCTTATAGCTTCTAATAAATACTTTTCACCATTGTAGACAGGCATTACAACCGAAACTATAGGGGCTTTCATATTCGTATCCAAGATTCAGGTATCAAATCATCTGTCTTTATAGAAGTATCACGAAACCAATGCTGTGGGGCGATGACAATTTTGTTTGGATTTTGATTGAGCTAAGCTCCCCACCAGCTAAAGTCAATCTATCCGCCAGACTAAGAAGCTTCCTGTTTTTAGCTATAAAAGCCCTGTATCTCGCCATCCCGGTTCCATTCATGAGATCATCAAACGTCTTTGTTCCTCGGATAAAACGGAAATCACCCAAAGCGACATCCACATATTCGGCATGGCTGTTCATAATGGCTTTGATCACAAAATCAAGATCCATCACATTGTGAATCACAGGGTCAAACAGGCCTATGATGTTATGCAACGACTTGTGATAAAAATAAGCCGATGGGTTTACCGAAAAGGTAAAATTTTTAATTCGTTGCCCATTCTACCGCGCCGATTGCTTAGCTGATTCGAACGATTAGACAAATTTCTATGTAGTAAACCATATCGTATTCAAATAATTAAGTACATAATAAAATTATGGCAACCTTTTATGACATTATGGATGCGTTTTATGACTTGGCCCCATGCTTTGATAAATACCAAGTAGAGACGATAATGTAATGGCTGCTGCTTTAAGTAAAATTGATTAATCCCTTTAACTCGAATCAAATTACAGCCACTTTTGTTATCCTCATAAGTTTTTGTACCTTCAAAGTATCTGTAATTCCCCCAAATCCTATCGATGTAAATAACGTTAGCTTTTTGAACCGATTTAAAAATAAAATGTAAATCCATTCCGTAATGTTCGTCTTCTTCATACATCCCGATACATTGATGTAAAGATTTGTGGTAGAAGTAGGCAGATGGATTCACGGGAAAAGACTCCGCATATCTTTCCAGCAACAGATTTCTTAGATTTATCATTTTCGGCATACTTACGAACCAAAGCTTATGCTCCTTATCCCACACTTTGCAGTTGCCAACAAGCAGCGAAGGCTCAGGAAGATTTTTGATAAGGTCAAATGCTTCGCATAGTGCTCCAGGCTCGTAATAATCGTCTACATTGAGGAATCCGAGAATAGATCCGGCAGCCATTTGGATCCCCTTATTCATTGCATTCGACTGGCCTTTATCTTTTTCTGATATCCAACGAATATGAGCATATTTTTCTGCGTATGATTTGATAATATCAACTGTTTTATCTGTCGAGCCACCATCAATAATAATGTGTTCAATATGAGCAAATCCCTGCTCAATGACATTTTGTATACAGTCTTCAATGAATCTGTCTCCATTCAAAACCGTAGTTATTATCGATAACAAAATATCTTTCTCTTTAAACTCGTAATTTTGTAAATTCATGTTCAAAATTAGCATATGAATCGTACGAGTTTTGTATAAGATTTTTACACGACCAAGCGATAAGTTCCGAATTGTATTTTTCCAAGGAAGAAATTGTTTTTGCTTCATCGTGAACGCGATACTCGGATAATACTTGCTTTACAATTACTGGTTCTCCATGCGCGGCCATTCTCCACCATAAATCAACATCCATCACATAAACCAAGGACACGTCTAAATAGCCGACAAGATCAAATAATTTTCTGTTCCAAAATGTTGATAGTTGTGAAAACCAATTTTCAATCCAGTATAGAAAAATTTGTTTGTTTATATCATTGGGCGGGTTGCGAATGTTTGTAGCATTTCTTTTGTAATCCACGAGTTGGCATGCGCCTATTAACCATTGAGGTTTTTCCAAAGATAAATTGGTGGCTACACAATTTAATGCATTCTTTTTAAGTAGATCATCAGGGTTTAACCATGAGATTATTTCGCCGGTACACATACTCAAACCTTTATTGAGGGCATGGCTTTGTCCTTGATCTTTTTCGCTTACCCAATAAGTCAGCCAAGGTTCATATTTTTTTATAATTTCAACGGAATTATCGGTGCTGCCGCCATCGATGATGACATATTCCAGATTCGGATAGTTTTGCAACAATACCGATCGTATGGTTATCTTCGATAAATTGCCCCTGATTAAAAGAAGGGGTCACAATGCTGATCTTTGGCCATGATTTTCCGTTTGGCATTAATGGTGGAAGTGGCGGGGATTCTTCTGTCCACGGCCAACCTTTTTTACCCTTGGGTGGTGATGGAAGCTTATTCAATAAACTCATTTTACGGTCGGACTCGACGCCCAATTTTCAACTTGCAGGCCGGATACTCGGTTAAATTCGCGTTCGTTATTGGTCACCAAAATCCAGCCTTCGGCTCTCGCGTGTGCCGCTAGCCACAAATCGTTATTACCGATAGGTTGACCATTTTTTTGCAATTCGGCACGTATTTGTCCTTAATGTCCGGCTACAGCTTCAGGTAAAGTATATAACGGAATCAAACCGGCAAGGTTGTTGATTGTGGTTAAGGCACGTTCCCTGGCTTGACTTTTTTCGGTGCCAAACCGTAGCTCACCCAGGGTAATTACAGACATGGCAAGTTCGTGGACAGCATGCCGGGAAAAACGTTCGCGTACTGCGGGCGGGTTATGTTTGGCGATATAAATACAGATATTGGTATCGAGCAAATAGCGGACGCCCATCAAAACGCCTCGCGTTCTTGGGGGAGGGCATCTTCGCGGCCATCCACCATGAAATCATCGGGCAGCGATGCCAGCGTGTCGAAAATCGCCGTACCATTGGCCGGCGTTTCCCGGAGCAAGATTTCGTCGCCCCGTCGAAAAATTTCTACCTGATCAGTGTTGAAACGAAATTCTTTGGGCAAACGCACTGCTTGGCTATTGCCAGACTGAAAAATTCGCGCGTAAGGCATTGTGACTCTCCATTAAGATGATGTATTAACGTGAAGTATATACTTCTGGCCGTGAAGATGCACTCTGGCTTAACAATTGTTCGTAGACTGTTTGATAAGCCTTGGCAACCACAGGATAGGAAAATTTAGCGACGGCATCGGCGCGAGCTTGTTTTGATAATGCAGCTCTTCGATCATCGTTTTCCAATACCCACTGTATACCCGTAGCCAGATCCTCGGTATCAAATGCCTTTGCCAGCCAGCCGTTTTGTTTATGCGTGACGATGTCGGGCAAGCCGCAGGTATCGAAAGCGATAACGGGCGTACCGCATGCCAACGCTTCGACGCCGGTTGTCGGTAAATTATCTTGTCTTGATGGTACGATCATGGCGTCGGCAGCGCTGTAAGCAATGTTAAGGCTGAGATCGTCATGCAGATGTCCCAAATAATGCATCGGAAAACTGATATCAGGCACTTTTTCAGGGCGTCTTTCGCCAAATATCAGTAATTGCAAACCAAGTATCTGTCCTCGTAAATGGTTTAAAGCGTCGAACAATAAGTCGGCACCTTTACGAGGATCGTTTCCGCCGCCCATTGCGCCAAAAATTAGTATAGGGCCATCCTCATGCAATCCGAGCAGACGCCTTGCAATATGACGTTCAATAGGTTGCCAAACTGCCGTATCCAATGCATTAGGAACGACGTTTACGGGCCAGTCGTGCATCAAAACGCTCTGTTTTACACACTCAGCCAACCAGCGGCTCGGGGTGACAATCTGGATAGGGTGTTTCCAGGCTTTCAGCTTTCGGTTCCAAACCCAGCGGCTGAGGTCGAGCCCGGACTCGTGGAATGGCCTGTTATCTGGCGAGTAGCCGTCCCGAAAGCGATGTTCATCCGTGTAATGCTCGGCCCCGCAAAATGCCCACATGTCGTGCAGCGTCCAGACAATAGGTTTTACGATGCGGGCTATGTCTTCGATTGACAGCATCTCGAAATTGATCCAGTGTAAATTGATAATGTCAGCATCGGATGCGTTGATTCGTTGCGGCCATCTCGAAGGGAACAAAGCGGGTGAATGAAGTACGGGATTGCCGGTTTTCAGTGTTTTGGTTAGTTTATTGCTTTGCGAGATACGTATACGATTAAAGGTTTGATGCCATGACGACTGTGGGACTTGGACGGTTGGATCTCCCGTTTGGGTGTGTTTTACCCACATGCTCGAGTCTATGCCTTGCTGCAGTAAGGCTTGATGAATTCGGTAGGCTGCACGGGCAGCGCCGCCCTGACTATCGGAGTAATTAAGTTGAAGGATTTTCAATGTTTGCCTGCTACGCGCTTGATAAGCTGTTTTGCTTTACGCCTTACGTTGATAATTGGGCTAATCAACCGTGAAATAGTTTCCGCGCTGCGTGCTTTGCTAAGATTTAACTCATTAGTTTTTTCATAAATCTGTGCATGTACCGCACCTTCTACCGTGCCAATATAACGAAGTCCAAGAGCTTTCATGACCCAAGGAAAAGTGTCTCGTAAATGAAATGTTGACGGTAAGTGACACTGAATTACCGGATAAAAACAGTTCGCGAAAATCACTTTACCTCCCATTCGGGTTGCATTGGCCATCTGAAAGGCTAGCAAAATTGGATCTTCAATATGTTCGAGTACATCTTGGGCAATAACTGCTTCGTAATTCTCAGAAATAAGATGAGAGACGAATTCTATTTTCGGAAAATTGATAATCTGTTCAAGGCCGATTTTTGAAGGATAAGGTTCGATAATTGAAATCGAGGCATCCGGTATTATTTTTACTATTGCCTGAGCCAATGCGCCAAAACCACCCCCATAATCAGCAATTGATTTAATCCTATTATTATTTAAATAAGTTGCTATTGCTTTACGATGCGATGTAGATACAGGATCTAATACGGTAAAAATTCCATTCATCAGCCAAACGGGGTGTGCATAATAATCAGAAATTGATTGTTGACTTAGCGGGCAATTGTAGTCAAGTTTTTGGGCGCGCCATATCCGATCCATTTCTTGCCATACCCATTCAACTGCGGGAAGTTTGTCGGGCAAATTATTTAAATATTCAATTTCATCTTTGGTTAACAAAGTATTATTGATGGGATATCCCCAAACTTGCGTCATATCCATGTTAGCTTTTTACGCGCCTTGCAAGAAATGAAAAAAATGATTTTAACCATATGCTTTTAGGATGCTTGTGGTCGCGCTTGACCTTATTAACTGCTAATGCTGACTCGAAAATATCGGATGGAAAACGTTCTATGCGTGGTGACAATTGAGTATGTACATAAGGGTCGCTATTACCGCAATTTACACCTGTGCCGTCATGCCCAATGTTTTGCACCAAACTCCGCACTGGATTTAAGCATAGTCCATTATTTTCAAAAATAGTTGCGTACCAAAAAATAGCCCAAGTGTTCAATTTTCTCAAATGGTTTAATTTAACTTGTGCCCAAAAATCGTAAGTTCCATCCAAATTGAAACGCGCTATTTTACTTGTGTCCCATGTTTTAATTAGTTTTTCAGGCGCTTTGTCGAAATGTTGCCAACGGTCCGCCCAGGTTGCCCAGCCCCAACAATTCATTACTCGCCAGAAAAAAGCATCATCCAGCCCTTCGGGATCAATCGGATAATTCCAGCCACTAATGTGCCAGACTTTTTTTTCATCGGCGTATTTATCCAGCGCTGTATTCGTGAAGGTTAAGAAATATGGGCTAGTGACAATATCGTCCTCCAGAACAATAACTCGTCCGTATTCATTACAAACCGTAGTGACACCGTCAATAATGTTGCGAGACAATCCATAATTGGTTACACGTTCAATTATTGACACACTGCGAAAACCGCTGATATTGCGTACCAAGGTTCGTACTTCATCAACTTTCGCCTCCTCTTCAGGCTTTCGTGCTGCATCCGCATAAATAATCAAATCACTTTGCTCTGCCAGTGGATTTGCGGCGAGTGCTTCCACGGTGCGGCGAGTATGTTCGGGGCGGGCGAAGACAAATAGGACGATAGGAACTGTCATTATTTATCCGATTCGCAAGTGCACGCTCGACTGCCCGCAAAGTTTTTGGGGTGTTGTGGCATTAGACTATTGAAAATAGGATAAGTAATGATGTGCGATGCGCATTCAGTTCGATCAGCAGATTGTGATTTTTTTGCATCAATAATGATCGAAGTGTAACGCAGCACTCCATCAGCATTTCTCTTATCAAAACGTTTGGAACGGCGAACCATCCCATCGACTGGATTCCAGGCAAATTCATGAAAAAATCCACGCTGATCAAAATACTCAAGCAATGACACGGTAAAACCTACGGACGAAAAAAGACTACCAAATGTCTTATGTGTGTATAAAACCTTATGGTCGTCTGAGCCTGGACCTATACCTTCAGGCATTACCCAACTTATGTAATCCTCGCCTGGATGTAATCCATCGGGCACAGCAACACGCAAGTAGCCTCCTAGTTTCAGATATTTAAAGCAATTGGATGCTGCGATAACCGCCTGTTCGGGTGTCAAATGTTCCCACACGTGTTCAGCTAAAATCGCATCCAGTGAATCTGGCCTAAAAAGACTCGCCCAATCTTCGTCAAACAACAGGTTCAGAATTGTTTCGTCAGTAGATAACCATCCCTCATATTGCGTGCCACCCGCGCCAACGATGATTCTTTTTTTTGTACATTGCTTTAATTCCCGCTTCAGTGTGAGTTTTTTCTTGAAGATAGCAATATGGTTTTGGCTGCTTTTAAATTTTTTTGAGATGCGGTCAATAATTAAGCTAAATTTCCCTAATGTTGTGGCTTTGTCAATTTTCAATATAACCTTCTCCAAATATTTGTTTTTGTAAAAAAGTTTACATATGGCGAAGGCCCGGTTTTATCAAGTTCTAACTCAAAGTTTTTTAAAAAATATAAGGTTTCTGGTGTTAAATAATATTCTCTTTCAGTATTGTCCAGAACAAGATAGCCGCCTATTTTTACTTTAGCTACTGATTGTTTTACACATGATGGACGAGCGCGTCCATCAATAATTACAAAGTCAAAATAATCATTAGGGAATTCATTTATTTTGTTGGCATATTTCTTAAATATTTTTCCGATAAAATGTTGAGAACTAGACTTGTATGATGTTGGATTAGAATGGTGCAAACCACTTGGACGAATTTCATATTCTGGTGCTTCATAAATTCCAGTCCAAAATTTACTCAGATCATCATGGTTGATAATTCCGAATAGCTTTTCAAACCATTCTTTATCATGTTCAACTGTGATTACCCTTGCTCCTCTGTCCAAAAAGAATAGAGTTGATCCACCGCCCCCATATTCAAAAACACAACTACCATTTTCTAGTTTTTCTTCTATAAAAGATATTGATTGGAATGTCATCCATGGTATTCTGTCAGATACCGGTGAGTGCTCTCTATGTTGTGATTTTTTCCACTGATTAAAGTATCTATTGATTGCGAATGTATTCGCACCACATTTATTGAAAAATAGCTCCCTTATGAATTTTATCTCAAGTTTAAGCATGCCCAGCTATCATTCTTACTGAATAATCTGCCAAAAAGCAACCTTGTCCAGGAGGGGGTAGCTTCCCTGTTCCATAAAAATCGCCTTGTTCGACGTTAAAACTTGCAGCATCCTGAATCCAGTCAATAATGGTGTTGTTCGATGCTAAGAATAGCACCATAGTATAGGTGCCAGAAACAAGTGGAAGTTTAGGTATTCGAAAATCTAGACATTCGTTTGATACATCAATTCCGGAGAAATATTGCCCAGTTGATTCATTGCTTAAATGCCAAACGCGTAAGCCTTTCGAATCATCGATTCCAATAGCAATGATTGGATTCTTTATGGTCAATCCTTTGGTTTGTGATGATAACTTGATGCGAATCGTTATATCTTGTCCGCACATTACGCTTTCGGTTGTGCGTTGGGTCGAATCAAGAATATTTACTGATGAAAATTTTGCTAACCCAGAACCTTGCCTATCTTTCCGTTCGGACAATTGAATATCCGCTTTCCTCGCGGAGTCTTGAAGATAAGTCTTGACTACATTTTCTGCTTCGCCGGTTGAACTTAGCATTCCACTGCTTAAATACATTCCTCTCTCGCATAATTTTGTGACTGCGGCCATATTGTGGCTCACAAACAAAATCGTCCGTCCTTCTTGCGATACTTCTTCCATCTTCCCCAAACACTTCTTCTGAAACTGCGCGTCACCAACCGCCAGAACCTCATCGACAATCAATATCTCAGGATCCAGATGGGCGGCCACCGCAAAGGCCAGTCTCACATACATGCCGCTGGAATAACGCTTGACCGGGGTGTCGAGAAACTTTTCCACCTCTGCAAAATCGACGATTTCATCAAACTTTCTTATGATTTCGGCTTTTCGCATGCCGAGTATGGCACCGTTTAAATAGATATTTTCCCGGCCGGATAATTCCGGATGGAAACCGGTGCCGACTTCTAAGAGGCTGGCAACGCGGCCTTTAATACTTATCTGCCCTACAGTCGGCTCGGTAATACGTGAAAGAATTTTCAGCAGCGTAGACTTGCCGGCACCATTGCGACCAATGATACCTACCCGGTCGCCTTGCTGAATATCAAAGTTGATATCTTTGAGCGCCCAGAATTCCTCGTGTGCCTCATCGTTTTCAGGGGCGGCAAAAGGATGACGGAACTTTTTAAGTGTTCGTTTAGCACCATTGGCTATTACATCCCTTAAAGCGGTATAACGCTCGGGAGATTGATGACTGAGGATGTATTTTTTCCCTAAATTTTGAACGGAAATAACTGGTGTCATGGAGGGACTATATTAAATCGGCAAATCTTCGTTCCGTTTTACGGAAATAGAAGATACCTGTGATCAACAAAAGCAATATTAGACTCGATGAAAGGATGAAGCCATCCCAATAAAGCTGAGTATTGCCACCCAGAATCGCCCAACGAAAACCGTCTATCACCCCTACCATGGGGTTGAGTGAATACAGCAGGCGCCACTGCTGGGGCACAATAGCGCTGCTAAACCCGACTGGTGAAACATATAGCCCTAACTGCACCACGAAAGGAATGATGTAGCGAAAATCCCGATATTTGACATTCAGGGCAGCAATCCAAAGACCAGAACCCATTGCTGCCGCAAAAGCAATAAAGATGAACAGCGGCAAGGTAAGAATCCGCCAATTCGGGTAAAAGCCATACCAAAGCATCAAGCCGACCAGGATAATTCCAGACAACAGGAAATCCACAAAACTAACGATGACCGCGCTGGCAGGGATTACCAACCGGGGAAAGTAAACCTTAGAAATCATATTGGCATTGCTGATCAAGCTGTTTCCCGCTTCGGTAAAAGCATTGGAAAAAAATTGCCATGGCAATAATGCGGCGAAAACCAAAATCGGGTAAGGCACGCCATCGGATGGCAATTTTGCCAGCTTGCTGAAAACCAAGGTAAATACCACCATAGTAAGAAACGGACGCAACAGCGCCCAGGCAATACCTATGGCGGTCTGTTTGTAGCGCACCAGAATATCGCGCCAGGCCAAAAAGAAAAACAGCTCGCGGTAGCGCCATAAGTCCTTCCAGTAATGCCGCTCCGTTTGGCCTGCCTTAATGAGCAATGTATGTTGATGTGTCATTTAATTAAATGAAAAAAAGAGGGGATCAATAACTAATAGTCCAGTCCGATATAGCCTTGATTGCGCGTTACCTAGGAGCTTGTCCGAGAACTAACGTGTAACTAATTCGCCTACTATATATAGTGTCTTGAAAGCATTAAAAAGCACTACATATTGATAGCAACTGACAAGCATGTTAGTTCTCGGACAGCCTCCTAGTGTTTAATGTATTGATCAGCACAGCCTATATCCAGAATAATGCCCTGCGCTTGCTCGCCCCCCCCCCCCCTGCGGGAAAGGGGTTGGGATGGATGGATATAATGCTCCTACGGGTTGCCGCACTCCCTAATTAAGCAGGTCTTTAAGCAAAATAACTTCAAGTTCAGCAGTGGAACGAATACCGGTGTCATTGGTTATGAAGAATTTGCATCCAGCTTTAAGC
>JBAXXH010000056.1:0-22626 GCA_037127995.1 Methylococcaceae bacterium
TATAGCACAAGCTGATTTCTAACAACAGAAGAGTGTGGGTATTTGTTTTTTTTAGATGCTCATTTCAAGCCATTGCTTATCAATTAATAATTGCAGCGGTTGGTAATCACTTTTATAAGCCATTTTTTTACAGGCTTGTATCCAAAACCCCAAATATAAGAATTCTTTTTGTTGCCGGACTAGTTGTTCAATTTGCCATAAAACGGCATAAACACCCAGACTGTAATCGTTAAACTTGGGCTCAAAAAAGGTATAAACGGCTGACCATGCCTGTTCAAATTGGTCAATAACCGCAACTCCAGCCAGTTCATTGTTAATAGAAAACTCGACAAATTTGGTATTGCACCACGAACTGCCGAGAAAATTGATGTACTCATCAGAGCTTGCGGTAGCCATGGAACTGTCGCTGTGCCTGACCGCCTGATAGCGCAAATACATATCGTAATGAGCCTGCTCAAAAACCGCCGGTTTAACGATGGCTTGGGTAGACGTGTTTTTACTTAGGCAACGTTTTTGGCTTCTGCTGGGTTTAAATTTTTTGACAGGCAGTCTTACCGAAATACAGGAAGAGCAATGTGGACAATGCGGCGCATACACCTCATCCCCGCTACGACGAAAACCCTGCTCTATCAGTTGGGCATAAATGGATGAACTGACCGGGTAGCCTGGGTGAATAAAAAGCGATTGCGCTTTTTCGTCATCAAGATAACCGCAGGGATGTTCCTGGCTTAAAAATAAGGGAATGGATGTCATGTTGACTCCCAGGCGGCTTGGTTGGCAGGAAGGTCACAATATTGATTGAGTAACTTTGCAAATTGCTTGCGGTCACAGCTTTCCGCGCCAAAGCTTGCCAAGTGCGTTGTGTGTACCTGACAGTCAATGAGTTGGTAGCCCCAGGCTTTAAGTTGCTCAACCAAGCTGACAAAGACCACTTTTGAGGCATCAGTTTTGGTATGAAACATGGATTCGCCAAAAAAAACGCATCCCAAAGCAACACCGTATAATCCGCCGACCAGCTCACCATCCAGCCAGGCTTCCGCAGAATGTGCATAACCACTTTTATGGAGTTCGTTATAAGCCTGCGCTATGTCCTCTGTTATCCAGGTGCCCGAACTTTCATTTCGAGGTTCTGCGCAACCCGCGATAACCTCGTTAAAAGCTTGGTCATAGGTCACAGAAAAGCCGTTTTTACGCAGCGTCTTACGCAAACTTCGGGATACAATTAATTTGTCCGGAAATAACACCAACCGGGGATTGGGCGACCACCACAGAATGGGTTCGTCATGATTATACCAAGGAAAAATGCCCCGTCGATAGGCATTTAACAGCCGGATTTTAGACAGACAACCGCCAATCGCAAGTAACCCGTCAGGTTCGCGTAATGCTTTGCTTAAAGCAGGAAAATCCTGCTCTGGTTGTTGCGGATCAAGAATGGTTAGTTGCATATTTTTAAAAGGCTAAAGGTTCAAGGCGTAAAAACTTTCCCCCTTCCCCTTTCCCCTTTCCCCTTTCCCCTTTCCCCTTTCACCTTGAACCTGGTCTAACCTAATTCATCAAGAAACTTTTCAGCATCCAGTGCCGCCATGCAGCCAGAACCCGCTGAAGTTATGGCTTGTTTATAAACAGAGTCCATCACGTCACCGGCGGCAAAAACACCTTCAACACTGGTTGCCGTAGCGTTTCCGGCAATGCCGCTATTTACTTTAATATAGCCATGATCCATAGCCAACTGACCTTCAAAAATGCCTGTGTTAGGGGTATGACCAATGGCAATAAAAACACCATGCACATCCAGTTCTTTAGTTGAGTTATCCAGGGTGTTTTTAATTCTGATACCGGTAACACCCATATCGTCACCCAATACTTCATCCAGCGCGTAATTCCATTCAATCTCAACATTAGCGTTTTCTGATTTTTCAATCAGCTTATCAGAGAGAATTTTTTCAGAACGAAATTTGTCACGGCGATGCACGACAGTCACTTTAGAGGCGATATTAGCCAAATAAAGCGCTTCTTCGACGGCCGTATTGCCACCGCCAATAACGGCTATCGGTTTATTTCGATAAAAAAATCCGTCACAGGTCGCACAAGCAGAAACACCACGACCCTTAAATGATTCTTCAGACTCAAGACCTAAATAACGTGCAGAGGCACCGGTTGCAATAATCAGCGCATCACAGGTGTAAGTGCCTGAGTCGCCCGTCAAGGTAAAGGGTCTGACCGATAAATCAGCAGTATGGATATGGTCAAAAATAATCTCTGTTTCAAACCGTTCTGCGTGCAGACGCATTCTTTCCATAAGATCCGGGCCTTGCAAACCTTCAACGTCACCGGGCCAGTTATCAACTTCTGTGGTAGTGGTTAATTGTCCACCTTGTTGCATGCCAGTAATAATCACCGGCTTTAAATTAGCGCGTGCGGCATAAATAGCTGCCGTATAACCTGCGGGACCAGAACCAAGAATTAAAAGACGGCAGTGCCTGAAATCATTCATTAAAAAACCTCTATGGGAGCTAAATCAGCATAAATATAAGAATTATGCAGGTGAAACGGTGTTTCGTAAATGTTATTGTGTATAAGCTATCGGGACCGGTCTAAAAACAAGCTGTTTTTTTTGTAACAGATATTAATGTAGAATGGATGATTATAGATCTATAATCTTGTTTTATTAGTATTAATATATGTCGAGTCATAATTTATGTCTGCTGTAATGGAAGAAAAAACGTTTCGAGGTTTACGTGAAATTGCAGTCTTGGGCCTATTCGCAATTGCCTTGTTTTTTTTAATTGCCTTGGTTACCTTTAGTAACGAGGATGCGGGCTGGACACACAGTGGCACGGCACGAACAGTGACTAATGCCTGCGGTGTTTTGGGTGCGTGGATTGCTGATTTTACGCTTAGCTTTTTTGGTTTAATCGCGTATCTGTTTCCGGTTATTCTCTCTTGGCATGGCTATATGTTATATGGTCAGGCAAGACAAAAACAACAAAACATGACGATTGCTTTACAGTGGTTAGGCTCTTTGGGAACCATTGTTGCCGGTGCGGCATTATTTTATTTATATGTATTAAGAGTTGACGTCGAGTTGCCTGGTGGCACGGGGGGGATTTTAGGCCAGGAAACAGGGGATGCGGTACTGCATTTATTTGGCAATTCAGGGGCCACTTTATTTTTAATCGTTTTGTTATTGTCAGGCATTACCCTTGCAACCGAGTTATCATGGGTCACTTTTATTGACCTTATTGGCAAATATACCGTATTTGTTTGTCGTATCGTATGTCATACGGCCGTCAACTTACGACATGAGCGTATGTACAACCCTGCTCAGTCGTTTGATAGTATGACTGACAAGCCCGAGAATCGGAGAAAGCCGATTATTAAAGCACTAGCCAATAGTAATACCAGTGTCGGAATAAATGTAGTGCAAGGTGAAAAAAATGGCAGGCAACTGCAAAAACAACCCTCGCCTAAATATAAAGCCGGTGAAGATATATTGCCTTCTTTAGCATTATTGGATGAAAGAGATACGCGGGTAATCGGTTATTCGCAAACCGATTTAGAAGAAATGTCCCGACTGGTAGAAGATATTCTTGCTGACTTTAACGTCGCAGTGGCCGTGGTAGGTTTTCACCCCGGCCCTGTTATTACCCGTTTTGAATTACAGCCGGCAGCCGGTGTAAAAGTCAGCCGTATTAGCAGTTTGTCCAAAGACTTGGCCAGGGCTTTGTCGGTCACCAGTGTACGTATTGTCGAAATTATCCCCGGTAAATCAGTAGTCGGCCTTGAAATTCCCAACCGGGAACGGGAAATGGTAACGCTGCGCGAACTATTGGCATCAACTGGATTTAATAAAGCAAAATCCTTACTGACATTGGCTATGGGCAAAGATATTGCCGGTGCGCCTTTAATGGCTGATCTGGGCAAAATGCCTCATGCTCTGGTTGCAGGTACTACCGGATCAGGAAAGTCAGTCGCCATTAATACCATGATCCTCAGTTTGCTTTACAAAGCCACACCCGATGAAGTGCGGATGATTATGATCGACCCTAAAATGCTGGAGCTTTCGGTTTATGAAGGTATACCGCATTTATTGACCCCGGTTGTTACCGATATGAAAGAGGCCAGTAACGCCTTGCGCTGGGCGGTTGCTGAAATGGAAAGACGTTACAAGTTAATGTCTAAAATGGGGGTCAGAAATCTGACAGGGTTTAATCATTTAATTGATGAAGCAACGGCAAGAGGCGAGTCTATCAGGGATCCCATGTTTCAAATGCTAAATCCGCTGGAAGAGGGCGAATATTATCCCGTTCTAAATAAATTACCCAGCATTGTCATCGTTATCGATGAATTAGCTGACATGATGATGATTGTCGGTAAAAAGGTTGAAGAATTGATTGCCCGCTTGGCGCAAAAAGCCAGAGCAGCCGGTATTCATTTAATTTTGGCAACGCAGCGCCCCTCGGTTGATGTTTTAACCGGACTGATTAAAGCCAACGTGCCCACCCGCATATCCTTTCAGGTTTCATCGCGCATTGATTCGCGTACCATTCTTGATCAAGGTGGCGCGGAAACCTTGCTGGGTAATGGCGATATGCTGTTTTTGCCTTCAGGTACCAGTATTCCCATTCGTGCGCATGGTGCATTTGTCGATGATCATGAAGTGCATCGCGTGGTTGAGTTTTTAAAACAAACTGCACCGCCTGATTATCTGGAAGATATTACCCGCGAATATACTGATTCTAATGACGGTTACAGCATGAATGGTGACAGCAGCAGTAACGCTGAAACAGATGCTTTATACGATGAAGCCGTAGCGTTTGTTACCGACTCCCGTAAGGCATCAATATCCAGTGTCCAGCGGCGTTTTAAAGTGGGATACAACCGTGCCGCCACCATGATTGAAGATATGGAAGCGGCCGGCATTGTGAGTGCCGCAGAGTCTAATGGCTCAAGAGTTGTACTTGCACCGCCACCAATTAAAGATTAATAGCTATACTATAAGCCATAAGACAGCGTCATTGATTTTTATTGGCTCAATATAGAGACTTTCGTTGATTAAGTGACATTATTTTCTGTAGGGCGTGCCGTGCGTACCTCGAAAAATAAGGCACGCACGGCACGCCCTACGTACTTAATTAATTCAGGGTTCAATAACGCTTTTTGTAGATTAGGTAGCCCGAAAAAATACAATCTTGGCTCGTATAGTTTCCACGGGCTATCAACTTAAGCCAGGACAGTGTGAATAGTTTATGACAGTCGGCGTGCAAGCAAAGCTTGCACGACTGCTTTTTCCCGTCTATAACTTTGGAAGCCTTAAAAATGTAAACGGGTCATAAGATGAATTGCTATTACCACAACACCAAGATCCGTCATTCCGGCATGAACCGCCGGGATCCAGTGTACAAGGATGTACTCATCTACATTCATGGTATTTATTAAAACAGAAGCTTTAATTCAATTGTATGCTTTGTAATTGCCATCCATGGCAACTGGATTTTGGCGGTTCATGCCTAGATGACGGCTTGAACGTTTTGAGCTGTTTATAAGAACTGCAACTATCGGTATTTTTTATTATTTACCCACTACGATTCACATAGAGCCAAAAAATCACCATAAAATTATCCTGTTATCTTCATTTATTCAACTTTGGGAAAAAACATGACTGAAAAATATATTTATTCATTCCAAAAAGGCGATGGAAAAAATAAAGTACTGTTGGGCGGTAAAGGTGCAAATCTTTGCGAAATGACCCAGATAGGGCTCAACGTACCGCCCGGATTTGTCATTACTACCCAAGCTTGCCTGGATTATCTTGAAAACCAGCAGCTACCCGAAACGTTACTGGACGATGTTAAAGTTCATATTTCCGAGGTCGAAGCGCTTTCAGGCAAACAGTTTGGTCACAGCCACAATCCATTGCTGGTATCAGTACGCTCAGGTTCGGCTATTTCAATGCCGGGCATGATGGATACCATCCTAAATTTAGGCTTAAATACCCAGACCTTAAAAGGTCTGATTGCCCAAACGGGTGATCCCCGTTTTGCTTATGATGCTTACCGCCGTTTTATCCAGTTATTTGGCAAGGTTGCTTTGGGTATTGATGATGAAAAATTTGACCTGCATTTTGCTGCTATCAAAAAACAAGCCGGCGTTAAAGCGGATATAGGTCTGGATGCCGACCACTTACGCAAAATCAGTGAACTGTTTTTGCAGGTGGTTCTGGAAGTAACCGGCAAGCCCTTTCCTGAAGATGTTTATGAGCAATTGGAATTGTCTATTAAAGCGGTATTCAATTCCTGGACAGGAAAACGCGCTGTCGATTACCGGCGTGAATTTCATATCACCCCCAAAATGGCTAACGGAACTGCGGTCAATGTGGTTGCCATGGTGTTTGGCAATATGGGTAACGATTGTGCAACCGGCGTCGGCTTTACCCGCAATCCGGGTACCGGCGTTAATGAAATGTATGGCGAATACCTGGTTAATGCCCAAGGTGAAGACGTGGTTGCCGGTATTCGCACACCCAAACCGGTGCATGAACTGGCTCATGAAATGCCTGATCTTTATCGACAACTGGTCGAGTTACGCAATAAACTCGAAGCACATTACCAAGAAGTTCAGGATTACGAATACACCATTCAAGGCGGTATATTGTACTGCCTGCAAACCCGTAACGGCAAAATGAACGCCACGGCGATGGTGCGCACTTCTGTGGAGATGGTAGCCGAAGACCTGATTAGCAAGGAACGGGCTTTATTACGCATCAACCCGGAATTATTGGAGCAGTTGTTGCATCCACAACTGGATCCTGAAAATAAAGCCAAACCGGTGGCTCAAGGGTTACCCGCTTCGCCGGGTGCCGCTTTCGGTAAATGTGTATTCGATGCCGATACCGCTGAATTAATGGGCCGTGCCGGAGAGTTGGTTATTTTACTGCGGGAAGAAACAAAGCCTGAAGATATTCACGGCTTTTTTGCAGCCCAAGGTATTTTGACCAGTCGCGGCGGCAAAACCTCACATGCTGCCGTGGTTGCCAGAGGCATGGGTAAAGCCTGTATTGCCGGTGCCGAAGACATAAAAATAGATGTGCGTACCCGCCAAGCTGTTATTGGCGACCTGCACATTCGCGAAGGCGATATCATCACCATTGACGGCAGCACCGGACTTATTTATCTAGGTAAAATTGCAACCATTGAACCCTCCTTTTCGGAAGAATTAAAAACCTTATTGTCTTGGGCCGATCACTTTGCAGAATTGGAAGTCCATGCCAATGTTGATACCCCGGAACGCGCACGCATGGCGGTCAGTTATGGCGCAACCGGTATTGGTCTGTGCCGTACCGAACGTATGTTTAATGCCTCAGATCGTCTGCCGTTAGTGATTGATATGATTCTGGCGGACAGCAAAAAAGCCAGACAGGAAGCACTGGAAAAATTATTTCCAATTCAACGGGATGACTTTAAACAAATCTTTGAGGCCATGTCACCTTATCCGGTAACGGTTAGGTTGTTGGATCCACCCATGCATGAATTCTTGCCCAGTGAGCATCAACTGGAAGATGAAATCAAAGCCTTAAATCTCTATAAAGTGATGGTTCAGGGCCAACAGGTCGCCTTGGATACTGTGGGCGACCATACCTTATTACCTGCACCGTTCAATCATTTGAATGAGGAAGTCATCAATAAGGCAATTGCCAAAAAGGAATTGATGCTAAAGAAAGTCAAAGAATTGTACGAAGTTAATCCAATGCTGGGTCACCGGGGCGTGCGTCTTGGTATGTCGTATCCGGAAATTTACCAGATGCAAATTCGATCCATTCTTGAAGCTGCCGCACTGTGCGCTAAACAAGGTACACCTATTTTGCCTGAAATCATGGTGCCCCAGGTTATTACCTTACAGGAATTGCTAAAAGTGAAAGCCTTCGTCGACCAAATTCAACAGGAAGTCGAAAGTCAATACGGTATTGCCCTTAAATTTAAATTCGGAACCATGGTAGAAACCGTCAGAGCCTGCACCCGTGCCGGGGAGTTGGCGCAAGTGGCCGAATTTTTCTCTTTTGGCACCAATGACTTAACTCAGGCAACCTTCTCGTTTTCACGCGAAGATGCAGAAAACAAATTCCTGCCTCTTTACAACGAAACCGGCTTACTTGAAGACAATCCGTTTGAAGTCCTTGATGCCAAAGGTGTCGGTCAGTTAATGAAAATGACCGCTGATTCCGGCCGCAAAACCCGCCCCGATATCACTATAGGCATTTGTGGCGAACAAGGCGGGCATCCGCAATCGATTCGCTTCTGCCACCATATCAAGCTGGATTATGTTTCCTGTTCGGCACCCCGCATACCTATCGCCAGACTGGCTGCAGCCCATGCGAAATTGCTGGAGGATGACTATCGGATTGGTTGATTCGGAACCTGTCATTCTGCTCGTAAAGTGTTGAGTTAGGCCTATGTGCTAATTCAACATACGGCTACCAACTTTAGACGGAACATTCCACATCCAATAGTTGCTCAATTTATTATCCTGATTTCGATTGCAGTCATTATTATCGTATTGATGGGCAGGGGTGAACCCTGCCCCTACGGTATAATTTGCCGTAGGGGCAATCCCTTGCGGTTGCCCTGATTTCGATTGCTATTATTAATGCCGTATTGCCGATATTCATTACTTGTCCCGCCTTAAGTGTGTAGCCCAACATACGGCGCAATACGGCTACCGCCTATTGCGCCCTACGGGCTACTTACCAAAAAACAAAGGGAGCCGGAATAAAACCACGTTACCCGAACATAAAAATCCCATACATAGGGCAGAGTAAACCTTACCACACATTAAAAAGCCGCTGTTTCTCCCTAAAATCCGGTGCAAACTGTTTGGTAGCCCGTGTAAATCACTTGGTAACCTGCGCAAACCGTTTGGTAACCTGTGCAAACTGCTTGGTAAGCGCTTACCAACGAATAAAATTTCGCCTTCAACCTATTGAAAAATAGATAAAATTAGAGATTTCAAAATACAATGGGCAATGTATTGGGATTTTATTGCGTGGTAACCCAATACAATGGGCAATGTATTGGGATTTTATTGCGTGGTAAGCCAATACAAGGGGCAATGTATTAGGATTTTATTGCGTGGTAACCTAATACAAGGGGCAATGTATTGGTTTTTTTTTGCGTGGCAACCCAATGCAAAGGGCAATGTATTGGTTTTTTTGTGTCGTAAGTGGTTTTCTGGTCGATGTATCCGATATTAATTGCTTACCGCAAATTAATAAGTCTGGCTGTTTCCCAAGCTCCCGCTTGGTAATCCAGTCCAGTTGGAGCCCAATACCTAGAAGTTGCTATCATGACTGATACGATCCTTGTTCACATTTTCTTGTGGTGACCGTCTCGGGAAGCTGGAGCTTCCAAACCCGGTTTCCCAATCTGGAGCTTAGGAAACAGCAAAACTTAAGACTGCAGCCCGCATGTCATAGTCTATTCACACTGTCCCGGCTTAAGTTAATAGCCCAAATGTTTAATGGGTTGTGCTATCGTTAAAAACAGCTTCCAAACTTGGCGCTGAAATGGCATTAATTAACCATTCTTTAAGTTGATCCTCACTGGCGAGCCTTAATCTGTTTACGACCGCATCAGATAAATCACCATAACGATGTCTGAGCATTAAGCCCAGCATTTCTGCTTGACCTTCAAGTAAACTCTCTTGCCGGACTTTGGCGATTTCAAACCGTTCTACATTCGTTACATATTGCATTGTTTCATTCTCCTCAAGGGTTTTAATTTCCCGCCACAATTGTTGCTCAAGTTTTTCGGGTAAGCGCATCATCCAATCAATTACTCTAAACAGATCGATGACTCGTTGTTTATCCCATTTGCGTTGGTAGAGTAATCGTACCAACAGCCGCTTGGCCTGATAGCGCATCGTTCTTTCGAGTCCGTTGTGTCAAGATGTGCGTTGCCGTTACTACCGCAAACGAGTTATCCCCTGCCAGCAGCTCATCCACCTTGTCGTGATAATCGGTCAACTTGGCAATGGGAAAACGAATAGAGGTTTCACTGCCCAATACACGATAACTGAAATAATCCGGCCGCCAATTAGCGTGCTCATCGGCCAGTACTGCAAAACTGGCTACAGGTCTGTCATAGCGGTCATAAATACGATAATTGTAGACAAACATCCGCTTGGCAAATTCAGCTTGCCTAGTTCCTTGTACTTCAATATAAATGTATATCCAGTCTTCATCGCCATTTTTCAAGGTCACTCTGACCAGTTTATCAACAAAGCGTTTTCCCAATTCGGCATCCTGCACCACTGCCCGTAGCTCCTGATCCAGAAAAACATGCTCTTTTGACCAATCAATCTCGGCATTAGCCTCTGGAAAATAATGTTCGACAGCCTCTTTCCAAGGGCTATCGTAATCATCGTTTAAGGCTTCTATATTCCCTATGTGCTCAGTTTCCGGTTTGGTCATACCATCCTCATTGATTTTTGCTGATTATACCTAAAGATGGGTTTTGTGCGCAGGATATTGTTTTGCTATAAAACAGCGGCCAGCAAAAGCAAAAAACCGCCCCGCTTTCTCAAATGCGCTTGCTTTTAGGTAACAATGTCCGTGTCCTGTAGGGGCAATCCCTTGCGGTTGCCCTGATAACATTATGGCATCAAAGGGCAGGCGTAAAGCCCGCCCCTGCGAAAAAAATTTTTCCACTGCTCGGGGAAAAGCAAACTATTAAATTGTTAAAAAGTCAGGGTGAATACTACGCGATACTCATCCGGCACTGATAATTCCCGCTAACCTCAACACCTAAAAAACATAAATGCCACAAAAATAACTTGCTTTTTAAAGATAGTTAAGCGCATTATTTGCGGCATACTTTTTTTGCCAGACTTCTATCCCCTCCGCATAAAGGTTTACTATTGTGTCCACTTCAACCATTATCCCACGAGATGACACCGGCAAATGGGGGCGCTTCAACAATTAAACGCCCGGCGACCCAACTAGGCCAGCGCCTTAGACATTACTGAAAGTGATCTGGCTCAACTCAAGGTCGGCATGGATTGGTTCGATTATAGCCTTAAGGCAGTCGAGATAGAAATGTGGCGCACGCCTGTTTTAGGCCGATTAACTTCCTCAGTATCCGTCGTTTCCGACTTCGTGGCAAATGGTTACCAGACCATGCAGCATGTTTCCACAAGCCCCCCTGCAATCCCGGACGGCCAGATTTCCGGGGTCCGGTTTTGACCTTGACAGATAAATGTCAAATCAATTGGCTACCATTCCCAAGCCTCTCCGGTGGCAAGCTCTGCACAATGATCAAGATTCCTATGGATTTCATTAAAATCCTGCTCAATTTGAGAAACTGCAATGCTTTTAAACTGCTCTTTCCAACCTTGTCTTGTTTTTTTTATTGGGGTGATTAATAAGCCATTATCGACAACTTGAATTTCAAATTCTTTGTTTTGAAGATTGGCTTGTTTAATAAGTGGTTTCGGAATCCTGATGCCTTGAGAATTCCCTATTTTGATTAAGTGCGCCATAGTTGATCCCTCTTTGCCCGTTAATTGCAACGGCTAAATTGTAATTTTATTTAAGATGGGTTTTAAATGGAAAATATCACTATAGGGTTTCCTGCCTCAATCCTGTCTGTTTACCTTATCCAGTTCTTGCAGATGCCTTAACTTTTCCCTGATTTTGATTTCCAGGCCCCGATCGACAGGCTGGTAATAACGGGTTCCCGTTAGCGGCTCCGGAAAATAATTTTCACCGGCGGCATAGGCTTCCGGTTCATCATGGGCGTAACGGTAGGCTTTACCGTAATCCAGGGATTTCATGAGTTGGGAGGGTGCATTTCTTAAGTGCATCGGCACGCCAAGACTGCCGCTTTGTTTGGCATCCCGCATGGCGGCGTTGTACGCTTTATAAACCGCATTGCTTTTGGGCGCACAAGCCATATAAACAATAGCTTGCGCCAAGGCCAGTTCACCCTCGGGACTACCGAGACGTTCCTGGGCTTCCCAGGCATTAATGGCAATTTGCAAAGCTCTGGGGTCTGCATTGCCGATATCCTCAGAAGCTATTCTGACGATACGTCTGGCCAAATAGCTTAAGTCACAACCGCCATCCATCATCCGGCATAACCAATAAAGCGAAGCATCAGGCGAGCTGCCCCTTACCGATTTATGCAGGGCTGAAATTTGATTATAAAATTCTTCGCCTTGGTTATCAAAGCGTCTAACGCCGCCGGAAAGCACTTCTCCGGCACACGCTTCATTAATCACAGGGCTATCTTTTGCAGCGGCAAGTTCTACTGCTATTTCAAGTAGATTGAGTAATCTTCTGGCATCGCCGTCAGCGGCTTCGGCAAATTGCTGTTTAATGTCATCGGCTATTTCAATGCCCAGACTGCCCAGACCTCTGGCTTTATCGGTGAGTGCTTTGTCTATAACGTCTCTTAAGTCATTACTGGTTAGCGCATTGAGCACATAAACGCGAGCGCGTGACAACAACGCGTTGTTGAGGGCGAATGAGGGGTTTTCAGTGGTTGCGCCGACAAAATAAACAGTGCCGTCTTCTACATGCGGCAGAAAAGCATCCTGTTGTGATTTATTAAAGCGATGGACTTCGTCGACAAATAAAATAGTGCGCCGGTGTTGTTCAAGCTGGATTTTTTTGGCGGCGCTAACCGCTTCCCTGATTTCCTTAACACCGGATAACACCGCAGAAATAGGCATAAACTCGGCATCAGAGTGCAGGGCGATCAACCGTGCCAGTGTGGTTTTACCGGTTCCTGGCGGCCCCCAGAAAATCATGGAATGCAAGCGGCCGGATACCACGGCTTCATAGAGTGGTTTGCCGGGCTTTAGAATGTGTTGTTGACCCACGAAATCGTCTAGCGATTGTGGCCGCATTCTATCAGCTAGTGGCTTGGTTAAATCATCGAACATTGAGGGCAAGCATAAGAGTTAAAGGCTAAAGGCTAAAGGCTTTAGTTTTAAAAGCTTTTCACCAAGAAGACACGAAGTTTTTTCTTTCTTCGTGATCTTCGTGTCTTCGTGGTAAATAAAAACTGAACCGTGACAGGGGTTACAATCCCTGACCGGCATCGGTAGCTTTAAAAGCTTTCACTACGAAAATACGAAGCTTTTCTTTCTTCGTGTCCTTCGTGTCTTCGTGGTGAATAAAAAAGCCTGTTTAATCAGAAAACACATCGGCACCCTTGGGGGCTTTAAATTCAAATACGGTCGGTTTTATCGGCGGGTTAAGTAGTACATTGGAAAAATAGATACGGGTTAGTTGACCAAAATTATCACTTAACTCCATGCCGCCCAACGAGCCTTTATTCAAACCGATTAAAATATATTTAAAGCTGCTTTCCTGATTTTTGGGCAATAACTTAATCCATTGCATGTCCCCGTCAACACCCTGATCTTGCATGGTAAAATTATCATCCAATGATATATTGCCACTTAACAATAAGGCGGGTGTTGAACCGACCGATTCATCGAGTTTTTTAACGGTGACTTGTTCCAAATCGGTATCATAAAACCAGACTTTTCCGGAAGTTGAGACAATTTGTTGCTGAAACGGTTTTAAATAATCCCAGCGAAATTTTCCGGGCCGTTGCAGGTAAAAAATGCCGTAACTGGTTTGATAAGGATCGCCCGCTTCGTTAATTAATACTTGTTTAAAATCAGCGGTCAAAGATTTTGATGCCTTTAAAAATGCCTGCAACTGTTTGACGGGTTCGTCTGCTGCATAACCGGCGCTATTAATAAAAAAGAAAGTCAAAAAAATCAGGCGAAAAATAATCATTTTAATCATGGATGCTCTTTTAGAATTCATTGTGGTTGCGGATCACCGGGTTTAGGTGCGCTTTCAGTTTGGCCAGGCTCGGTTTGTTCGGTATCGCCAGGTAAAAAATCTTCAAACCACGATTTATCCTTGTCAAAAACCTCTTGTCCGCAACCTGAGTAAGTCGTTGGCTCTGATCCCGAAATGTAGGGATATTGCTTGCCGCCTCCGCAGCCTTTATTCGTTAACAAACCACTACCCGGCTCAACCCAAACCAACTTGACATTATCAGGTGGAATCAAGTTCACTGCTTGAGTTGATATTTGTTTCATTAATGCGACCCAAAGTGGCAGCGCCCCGGTGGCACCGGTTAAGCCGATCGGTTTATTATCATCCCTGCCCACCCAGACGACGGATAAATAATCGCCCGTGTATCCGGCAAACCAGCTATCTTTGGCATCATTGGTGGTGCCGGTTTTACCAACCAAACCATAATCTTTAGGGAAAGACGAATAGGCCGCTTTTCCTGTACCTTCATGCATCACTTCCTGCAATATGGTGTTGACGATATAAGTTGCCGCCGGATCGACAGCCTGTCTGACGGTAAATGGATAACTTTGTAACTGTTTGCCATCGGTATCAACGACCGCTCTAATGCTTTTAATGGGTGTTGAAAAACCATCGCCAGCCAGCGTTTGATACATCTGAGTCACTTCTATGGGTGTCAGTGCTGCGGCCCCCAGTAATAAAGAAGGGAACAGATCAAGCGGCCGGGTGACGCCCATATTTTTTAAGGTTTTGGCGGTTCTGGCTACGCCAACATCCATACCTATACGGACGGTGGCCAAGTTGTAAGATTTCGCTAATGCGGTATGCAAAGCGACACTGCCATGTTCTTTATGATCGTAGTTTTTAGGAATCCAGTCGGTGCCATTTTGTCCCTTAACCACGATAGTAGAGTCGCTTACGCGTGTGGTAATGGTATATTTATCCGGATATTCCAGAGCCGTCAAATAAACCGCAGGTTTAATTAAGGAACCGATAGGGCGTACAGCATCCAATGCGCGATTGAAGCCACCTGCCATATTTTCACGGCCACTGGTTAAAGCGGTAACCTCGCCGCTATCACGACGGGTAACGATAACGGCTGTTTCAAGATCATTGGTGTGCGCCAGCTTGTCAAGTTGTTTTAACTTGGTCGCAACGGTCTTTTCCAAAATATCCTGAACTTGAGTATCCAGCGTGGTAAAAATCCTTAACCCCTGAGAGGTTAAATCTTCTTCGCGATAATCCTGTTTCAATTGCCGTTTAACGAGATCAAGAAAACCGGGATAACGATTGGATGAACGTTGCATACGCGGAATGACACTCAATGGTCTGGCTATGGCTTGAGTGGACTGATCCTTGGTTATGTATCCTTCTGTTGCCATTTGCTCAAGTACCAGATTACGCCGTTGCAAGGCACGATCAGGAAACCGTCTTGGATCATATTCAGAGGGGCCGCGCACCAAAGCCACCAAGGAGGCGACCTGTTCCAAAGGGAGGTCTTTTAAGGTGCTGCCAAAATAGAATTCACTGGCCAGGCCAAAACCGTGAACAGCGCTTGAGCCATTTTGACCTAAATATATTTCATTCAAATAGGCTTCCAGAATCTCGTTTTTAGTGTAGCGATATTCTAAAATCAGTGCCATTAAAGCCTCTTTGACTTTACGGGACAAACGCCGCTCATTGGTTAAATAAAAGTTTTTAACCAACTGCTGGGTGATGGTACTGCCGCCTTGTACCATGCCGCCAGCACGAACATTAGTCCATAAGGCTCTGGCAATGCCGCGTGCTGAAACGCCAAAATGCTGATAAAAATCCCGGTCTTCCGAGGCAAGCAGGCCTTTAACCAAGGTGTCCGGCGCTTCTTCCAGCTTGATGAGTACCCGATCTTCTTTAATCGTGGGATAAAAACTGCCAATTTGCACGGGATCCATACGGATGATGGCAATATCCTCAGATTTTGTTATGTCCGTAATGGATTCTATCCCCATATCGGTAAAGCTCAGTGACATCTGCATGCTGGGTTGATGTTGATCCCAAAAAGCGAAATCGCGGGTTTTTACACTAATTTGTGAACCTTCTTTAAAGTAGGTTCCTTCTACAGATAAATCGGCATCTTGTCGGTAATGCAGCATGTTTAACAAGGCTTCAAATTGTTCAGCAGGCAGGGCGTAACCCGCATAAAGCTCAACCGGACTGGCATAAACGCGGGCAGGAATAGCCCAGCGCTTACCCTCAAATTGATTACGAACGTTATAATCCAGATAGCCCAGGTAACTGATAAACATAAATAAACCGACCGCTGAAAAAATCAGCAACAGGTTTCTAAACCAATGATTGCCTGATTTTTTTTCCGGTTTTTTATTGCCGTATCTGGAGCCGCGCCTGCTTGTTTTTTCTGCCATAGCCTTTTATAAATTAATTATTTAAATCATTATTCTTATATTCTCTTCATTATACATAAATCAGGATAACGGGATTGAGTAACCATGACTGTAACGCTATAAAATGAACATTAAATGAACGGTCTTGGCGAGCTCTCGCAAGCATCAAAACAAGACCTGTCACCACGAAGACACGAAGAGCACGAAGAAAAAATGATAGGTGACAAGGTTATCTTGGCTAATCCAAAATAATACCAACGGTTACCTTTGCAACAGATTCGCAGATTATCAGCCAAACCCTGTCATCTCTGTGTTATTTTCGGCTATCAACTTAAGCCGGAACAGCATGAATAGACTATGGCGCTATATCTTACACAGTTAAAACAATTTTCCCGATAGTATGGCCGACTTCGATTAACTGATGCGCAACAGCCGCTTCTTTTAAGGGTAACTGCTGACTGACATGCAGCTTGAACAAGCCTTTATCAGCCCATTGTGCGCATTGATTTAAAATGTCGACATGTTTGTCCCGGGCTTCAGGCAGATCTCGTAACATCGGTGTTAACATCAACTCAAAACCAATCAGTAAATTACGCATTCTGGCTTCGCTCAGGTTCAATTCACCCGGATCCAGCAAGGTTATCAAGCGTCCAAAATGAGCAGTCGCGGCGATACTTTCCTTAAATACCTCAGCGCCTACCGTATCAAAAACCAAATGAGCACCTTTGCCGCCGGTAAGTTTATTTACTGCATCGGCAAAACCGTCTGGCTTATAAATAACAGCTTCATCAGCGCCCAGGCTTTTTACAAAGTCCGCTTTTTGTGCAGAACTCACGGTCGCAATGACTCTGGCACCTTTTAGTTTAGCCAATTGTATCGCTACATGCCCAACACCGCCTGCCCCCGCATGAATCAACACCGTTTGTCCGGCCTGCAAACCGCCTCTATCAAACAAAGCACCCCAAGCGGTAATCAATACCAAGGGTGCCGCAGCCGCTTCAACAAATGAAAAAGTCTTGGGGCTCAAACTAACCCAGCGCTCATCAAGCACGGTATATTCTGCATAATTACCTTGTTCGCGACCCAGTCCGCCATTACAAAACCAAACCTGATCGCCGACCTTAAATTGACTGACACCGGCACCCGTTTCGACAACGATGCCGGCACCATCACATCCCAATACCGCAGGTAATGGTTGGTCATAAAACACGCCATGACGTCTGACTTTAGTATCGACCGGATTAACGCCTGCCGCTTGCAGTTTAACTTTAAGCTCTGTTGCGGTTGAAATTTCAGGTTCTTGTAGTTCCTGACAGGTTAAAACATCCGCTTCGCCAGCGGCTGTCATTAGCATTGCTTGCATGTTTACCTTCCTTATTTTAGTTGCTATCAATCTGCCAGCCATTGCTGGCGATAATCCTGATAGGGGGTGTGTTTCAATTTTTTTATTTGCCGGTCTTGATAACCATAAATATCCGGTAGATTATAGCCATTAAAGCGGTTGGCTTTAACCAGACTGTATGCGCCAACATTTTTAAAAACCAATTTATCGCCAACGGCTAGGAGTTTATTAAAACGATATTCCCCGAACACATCACCCGCCAGACAAGTGCTGCCCGCTAAAATAGCCGGGTAGTTTCCCTTAGGATTGTGTTCATGACAGTCAGGCTGGCGCTGATATTCAAACACTTCCGGATTATGATTAACTGAGGTATCCAGTATGGCAATGGTTTTACCGTCACTGACAAAACAATCAATAACCGTGGACACTAAATAGCCGGCATGACCAACGACCGCTTTGCCCGGCTCAATATAAACGTCAATATCAAAGTCTTTTTTTAACCGGTTTACCAAGTCAATAAACGGGCGGTGATTTTTAATTTGATTAAACAAATAACCACCGCCCAGATTCAGCCAGTCCAGTTGAGCCAGGCTTTTACCAAAATAACTGCGCAGTTTCTCTACCGTCTTAATTAACGGCATCAAGTCGGTTGCAGAAAAAACATTATGAATATGCAATCCTTTAACCTGATCAAGACAAGACGATTGCCACAAGTCATCAATATCAACACCCAATTTTGAATAGGGTCGACAAGGATCAAAGCGATCATCTTTGAGAAATGATAACTTGGGATTAACGCGCAAACCAATGGAAGTTTGTACAGGGCAAGTCGCCGCAAAACGCTGATACTGTGTTAACGAATTAAAACTGATATGCGTCAGTAAACGCAACATATCCTCCCACTCATCAGGTCTTATCCCTGGCGTGGTTAAATGAATACCGCCCTGCCCTGCCAAAATCTCGTTAGCCAGTCGCGCTTCAAACAAAGAACTGACCGAAAAACCATCAATAAAGGGTTTTGCCAGCTCCAGAACCGAAGCTAAAGGTAAGGACTTGATTGAATATAAAACCTTAGAGCCACACCGATGACGTAACGTGTTTAATGCTTTTAACGTGTTAATAATCTCCTCTGTATCCAGAACAAATGCAGGCGAGGAAGAAATGCTGTCTTTTATGTGTTGAAAATCCATTAACCGGAAAACGGGTTACCCTAAAAAATAAGTTGCCCAAATAATACACAGATTAAAGGCATTGGTAAAAAGCAATTTAATTTAAAAGGGTGTAGATCAATTCTAAAATGTATAATCAAAAAAATTAAAGCATTATCCGTTATTATTTTCAAGGAAGCCCCATGTCCTCTAACCGTCCCGTTGTACTCTCATTTTCCGGCCATGACCCCAGCGGTGGTGCCGGGATACAGGCTGATATTGAAACGCTGGTGAGTCATCAGTGTCATTCAGCCAGTGTTATTACCGCCTTGACCGAGCAAGATACCCGTAATGTAAAAAAGCTGATTCCGCAAAGCCCCGAAAACATTATCAGTCAGGCCAATACGTTGCTGGATGATTTACCTGTTAATATTTTTAAAATCGGCTTAATCGGCCATCATGAAACGGCCATAGCGATCTATGCGATTTTAAAACAACATCCGCATATTCCGGTTGTTTTTGATCCTGTCCTGGCAGCGGGTGGTGGCACCGAATTATCCAATGATAGATTAATTGCCACTATTGTCGACTTATTACTGCCCTGCACTACCGTCTTAACACCCAACAGTGAAGAGGCACGCAGGCTTGCAGGCTATGAAGAGTTGGATGAATGTGGGCTGGAATTACTGGAGCAAGGTTGTGACTATGCACTGATTACCGGCACACATGAATCGACACCCTCGGTCAGCAATCAACTGTTTCATGACAACCGTTGCTGGGAAACCTATACCTGGGACAGATTGCCCGCCAGCTATCATGGTTCCGGCTGCACCCTGGCTACCAGCATTGCGGCCTTGATGGCGCATGGCCTGGAGCCTGTTCAAGCGGTTATGGAGGCGCAAGAATATACCTGGAATTCATTAAACAGTGCTTATCAACCGGGTCGGGGTCAGCTTATTCCCAACCGGTTTTTCTGGATGGAGGAAGATACATGAGATTTCCGGCACGCGGACTTTACGCCATTACCCAAACGGATAATAAATCCGGCGATACCATTATTAATGACGTTATTTCAGCGATTAAAGGCGGCGCGGTGATTGTGCAGTATCGTGATAAAAACCCGCTGGATGCCGTTTTTTTGGCCAGCGAACTGGTTAAAATCTGCCATCAGCATCAGGTTCCGTTGATTATTAACGATGATATTGAACTGGCTACCCGTGTAGGTGCGGATGGCGTTCATATCGGCAAAGAGGACGGCGCTATTGTACAGGCAAGAAGGCGCTTGGGTGCTGATGCCATCATCGGCGTTTCCTGTTATAACTTTGTCGGGCAGGCGCTGAACGCACAAAACCAAGGCGCGACTTATGTAGCTTTTGGCCGGTTTTTTCCGTCCACATCAAAACCACTGGCGGCACCTGCTCAGATTGAAACCTTGCGACAAGCCAAGCTTTTATTGACGGTTCCCATTGTCGCCATAGGCGGTATTTTGCCGGAAAATGGTGCGCCATTACTGGCGGCCGGCGCTGATTTTTTAGCGGTTATCGGCGGGCTGTTTGAGAGCCAACCGGAACAATCAGCACGCGCGTATCAGGCATTATTTGATGTCTGATTAAAAGCCAGTCCACGAAAAACACGAAAGACACTAAAAAAAAGCAAAAAAATAAATAATTAATGGAGTTGTAGGTGGCGGTTATCAGCTAACTGTAACCCGACAGATCAAAATCATTAGCTGCTATCCGAAGTAACGGTCGAACGGATTATACAATATCCTTTTAGAAATTATTTGATTGAGACGTTATCTAAAGCTTTTTTTCGTGCTTTTCGTGTCTTTCGTGGACAAAAAATTAAATCTAATCCCGGTTAATGATTGATTCCTTAAACCACGCTTTAGTTAGTTGGCTTTCGTGGGAGTGATCAATGATCGGTGCCGGATAATTGCAAAGCTGGTGTTTTTTATCCCATTGATGGATGGTTTTCGGTGGCAGTGCTTTAAGTTCCGGTATCCAGTGATAAATATACCGGCAATCGGCATCAAATTTTTGTTGTTGTAACCAGGGGTTAAATATCCTGAAATAAGGCTGGGCATCACAGCCGGTGGAGGCTGCCCATTGCCAATTACCATTGTTGACGCAGGGATCATAATCAATCAGATGTTGGGCAAAATAACGCTCACCCCAGCGCCAGCTGACATGCAAATCTTTAACCAGAAAAGACGCCACGATCATTCTCAGCCGGTTATGCATAAAGCCTGTGGCATTTAGTTCCCGCATACCGGCATCAACAATCGGAAAACCGGTTCTACCTTCGACCCAGGCCTGAAAATAATCGCGATTATTATCCCAGTGCAAATTGGCAAATTTATCCAGAAATGCTCTGCCAAAAACCTGTGGAAAATAATAAGCAATATGGGTGAAAAAATCCCGCCAGTACAATTGCCTTAACAAGGAGTGTTCGCTACCCAGCTCTTCAGTAATGGCATAATAAATTTCCCGGACGGAACAGGTGCCAAACTTAAGATGTACAGAAAGTTTGCTGGTGGCATCCAGCGCAGGAAAATCACGCGTATTCTGATAATTGGCCTGATTATTGAGCTGATCAAGAATCGCAAGCGCCTGGTTACGCCCGCCTTGAATAACATCCGGTTTGGCTTCCGTTAATGATAAACCCAACTGGTCGATGGTGAATTCAGACGTGGGCAACAAAAAGTGGTCATTGGCTAAAGCTTGCGGCAAAGCAACGGGGATGTGCCTGGCATTATTATAAAACGCGGTAAAAACTTTATAGGGCGTTTGGTCGTTTTTAAGCGCTTGCTCTGGTTCATTGAGTAACGCATCAGCGAGAATGTATAGGCTTATCCCCAATTTTTTGCAAACGTCCGCCAACTCGGCATCACGCTGCCTGCTAAACGGCGTGTAATCGCGATTGATAAACACAGCCTGTATGTGCTGCAACTCTAGCACGCTACGAATAACCTGCTCAGGCAAAGCATGATAAAACCCCAGTTTACCGCCAGCCATTTGCAACTGCTGTTCAAGGTCGCTTATGGATTGCAACATAAATTGCAGTGCCGGTTTGCTCTGATAAGGATGCGGTTCTATTTGCCTGGGATCAAAAATGAAGCAGGGTAATACCTGTTGGGAAAGGCGTAGTGCTTCATTAAGTGCAGTGTTGTCATGCAAACGCAAATCACGACGAAAAATAAACAGGGAATTTGTGTAGCGTGTCATTGACGGCTCGGGTGATAAAACGGCACGGTATTTAATGATTATTCTATCACACGCGCTTTTTGCAGTTGTAAACGCAGGGCTTCTATTCGCTTGCGATTAACCCCAAAGTCACTATGGCCGGTACGCGAGGCAGAGCGGATATGGATTGTACGGGTATCAGTATCAAGAATGACGTTGATATCGTCCACAAACCGAAAAACCAGACTGGTAGCTTCTGCATGAAGCGAATCATTGGTTTCATGGGTAATAACCAGTCGGCTTTGGCTGTTAAGCGCTTGTTTCAACGCCTTCCATGCTTCTTTGGGGGTACCGATTATTTTAAAGGGTTCAATAAAATGCTTGGCATCCTGGGCCTGACTGGAAACACAGTTAGGGCTATCCCGGCAGGCAGGCAATGTTTTTTCTGATGCTGAATTTGCAGGGTTAGCTGTGCTGAGTGTCATAAAAAGTATATAAAAAAGGATTTTAAATGTCATGGCAATAGTGGCATAAAAACGCTGGAATAAAAAGGTTCCATTCAATTTTACATAAATTCAGGGAGAGTCAAATTATTACAGGCCTTATAGGTGATATGGATATTAAGTTAACGATTTCCAATTGACCGATAAGTTTTCTTTAATCACTTTGGCCATCGATTATAGCCGACATTCCGCACCCCCGCTATCCGGAACCAGCATATAAGTGAACATACCGC
>JBAXXH010000057.1:0-22533 GCA_037127995.1 Methylococcaceae bacterium
CGAAACCAAACCGTAATATCCGGGGGCCGGGACGTAACGTAAGGCGTAATCTTGCACCTGTCAACAATACGGCTGATGAGACGGTAGAGCTGGTCAAAAATCAACCGGTTGCAGATAACGAAGCCGCAGTCACTGAAGCCACAATACTTGCGCCTGAAGGCTCTGCATCACCTGAAGAACAAGCCAAGCAAGCCGCCAGAAAAAGTACCGGCAGAAGAGGCCCAAACCGTAGAAGACCCCGCAATCCCAACTACAAAAAAGCCGACGATGAAGGTGATTCAAATGACGGTGAAGGGGATTCAAGCGGTGGCGGTAGTGAAGTTTCAGCCGACACCCAAAGCGAAGCTCGCCCTGCGCCATCCCGTTCTTATGATAGTGATTTTGCTGAAAGAGTTGAAAGAGCCGAGCGCCCTGAACCTCAGGCACCGGTTTCAGTGACGCCTGAACCACAAAAAACCATGACTGAATCTGCACCCAAAGCAGTAGAATCCACAAAGCAAGACGCCCCAACAGAGTAATAAACAACCACCCCTTGGGATGCGCAGTAGGCATTCCAAGGGCTGGGGTTAATACCCCCGTCAAAATCATCAACCCCGTAGTTAAAAGATCAGTTCTTTTACCGATAACACGCCCTGTTTAATGTCCAACAGGGGTTGTGCTACAGCATTTAACTTTTTCCCCACGAAGCAGAAATTTTTTTGTAGGGGCAGGCTTTACGTCTGCCCTTTTGATGCCACGATGTTATCAGGGCAACCGCAAGGGCTTGCCCCTACAGAACACGGACAACGTTACCTAAAAGCAACCGCCTTTGGGAAATTGTACTCGTTCCCAAGCTCCAGCTTCCGGTTTTGCGAAGCTGGAGCTCTCGTCGTTATACACAAGTATGTGAGGACACCCAAAGCTCGTTATTCCTGCCGGGATTGGGAATGCGCCTACAATGGAGGTCAGGCTTTGCCTGACCTCCACGAGTTGCACAGGCTCCCAAACTCCGGCAGGCATTTGTGTATAACGATGAGAGCTGGAGCTTGGGAACCAGAAGAACGTTAACTGTTTTTGCTTTTCTTCGTGCCCTTCGTGTCTTCGTGGTGAATGCTTTTATTTTATAGCGGTTATTTTAAATCGGGACAATCAATATAGGTGGGATGAACTGTACTGATTGCGACTGTCCGATGCTCCTGATTTGGCGTGTTATCGGGGCCGCCTTGCGCTTCACCTAATGCGGTAACGCGCAGTTGCTCCGGTTTGGCCCCTTTTTCTATCAACATCTGACTGACGGTCGCGCCTCTTCTTTCGGATAAACTTTGATTGCTCTCCGAGCTGCCAACCGTATCGGTATAAGCGATAACATCTGCGATTGCGTCTGGATGAGATTCCAGATATTTGCCCAAAGTCGAAATGTGGTGATCATTGGTTTTGTAAGGTATTGCACTGCCGGTTTTGAAATACGCGGCCGTTTGTTGAGCTGCTTCAGCTTGATGATGGTTCTGTCCATGCACGGATGTTAACCATTGGCACAGTTCTTTTTCTGATGCAAGCCGGTGCTGGGCAGCTTCCTTCGCAGCATCCATTGCTTTTTGCCGTTCATCAATATTCCAATATTGATCGTTTTTCCAATGTTTTAAAACATGATTGGCTTTATCCAGTTTTTTTTCGGCCAATTCCTCATGGTAAACTGATTGACCATAATGGCCGGCTACTGCGGCATCAATTTCCGAAGTGAGTCCGGGAATATCTTTCTCAGGCGGCGTACAGCCCGCAAGAGCTAAGACTAACACTGCAAATGGCAGGTAAACACATTGTTTGTTCATGATTTTATCCTCTCAGTGCAAACCACCCACAACGTTGTGGTGGATGGATACAACGGTTATTTAATGGGGGCAAATCTATTTGCCATTATCCAGCGGCCCATACGTAGTCCAGAACCCTGGAATATGAATGCCGAAGTAACGCGTATCCTCGCTAAAACGATCCCATACATAAGGCGGTGAAATATAATCATCGGTTGGAATTGGAGAGGTAATTAATTCCGCTGCGCCTACAACCGTTCGGCTAACGGAATGTATTACACCGCGTAGCACTCCCCATGTTAAACCAACAAAAATATTTTCATCGTGACTGATGTTAATAACATTTTTTGGTAACTCAATTAAGCCGGTTGCTGTATTGGATAGCCCCTGAGTAAATTTTGAGGTGAATTGGGACAGGTAGCCAGGATCAGGCTCATTCGCATAAGCAGACCCGACTGACAATAATGCGCTGCTAAGTACACAGGCAATATAGAGGTTTTTATGGTTCATTTTCAATCCTCCAAAGATGGTTAAGACATCAGAATCAATGGGAGTCAGTCTTGATTGACTCTGAAAACAGGGTTAATTTATACCCAATAAAAAACTAAACCCAATCCTGGTAACTTTAACGAAATGATATGGCTGGCAGTCAGGGTTTTTTTATGTGAATGGGATACCCGACTTTCCGCTCCTACTTTTCTATAGGTTTGGCTTTATGATTTTTGCACAGTAAATCACAAAATAAAATAAATATCAACTGATATTTATGGTTAGGGATTGAGCTGAAAAGTCACAATCCATGCTACAAAAGAGATACAGCGACTTATTGAGCTCGAAGATTTTTTTAATTACACCTTCGTTTTGTGCAGAAATTATGTTTAGAGGTACTACAGGGTTGTTGTTATAAATCTTGGCTACCCGCTTAGGCCGCTGCCCACAGTTAAGCATCAATACTACTGCTGGAGTAAAACAGCTTTAGCTGTATTACAGGTAACAGCTGAAGCTGTTGCACTCCCGTTTTTTTAATAACTTTCGCTTAACTGTGGGCAGTGATCCACTTGGGCGGTAGACTTTGCTTGTTCACAAGCAGAGCTTGCACACCGAATAATAGAGTCTATTCACACTACTGCCCCGGCTTAAGTTGATAGCCCATTTTCTTGTTAATAACTCTTAACTTTTTATCGCTTTAAAGCCAATGTCTGTGCGGTAATAGATGTTATTCCAATGGATTTTGTCAGCCAGTACGTAGGCTTTGGTTTGTGCTTCCAAAATATCTTGTCCCAGTGCACAGGCGCATAAGACGCGTCCACCGGTAGTGACTATGTCGTCGCCAATTTGTTGTGTGCCGGCATGAAATACTTTACTGTCTTCCTGTTCTTGTGTGGGTAATCCGGAAATAACAGCGCCTTTTTGATAATCATCCGGGTAGCCACCCGCAGCCAAAACAACGCCCAAGGCAACGCGTTCGTCCCATTCGGTATCGGTTTTATCAAGATCTCCTGCCAAGGCGGCTGCACACAGTTCGACCAGATCACTTTTCATGCGCATCATAATGGGTTGCGTTTCAGGATCACCAAAGCGGCAGTTATATTCCAGCACTTTAATAGCGCCATCAGGAGCTATCATTAAGCCGGCGTAAAGAAAGCCGGTGTAAGGCAAGCCATCGTCCTTCATACCTTTTAAGGTGGGTTCAATGACATCACGCATAACCCGCTCATAAATGTCGGGGGTGACAACGGGCGCTGGAGAATAAGCGCCCATGCCGCCGGTGTTGGGGCCTTTGTCACCGTTGTCACGGGCTTTATGATCTTGTGAGGTTGCCATCGGCAAGGCATGTTTGCCATCGGCAATAACAATAAAGCTGGCTTCTTCACCAGTCAGAAATTCTTCAATGACCACCCGGTTACCGGCTTCGCCATAGACATTGCCGGATAACATGTCTTCAACCGCACCAATGGCTTCTTGTTCGGTTTGTGCGACGATAACGCCTTTACCTGCGGCCAGGCCGTCGGCTTTAACAACAATAGGCGCACCTTGTTGACGGATATAGGCAATAGCCAGGTCTTTATCAGTAAAGGATTGATAGCTGGCCGTCGGGATATGATGACGAATCATAAAATCTTTGCAAAAAGTTTTGGAACCTTCCAGTTGTGCGGCTTTAGCAGAGGGTCCAAAACAGGATAAACCGGCTTGTTGAAAGCGGTCAACGATACCCATAACCAAGGGGATTTCAGGGCCGATGATGGTTAAGTCGATGTGTTCTTTTTGGGCAAAAGCCATTAAACCGGCAATATCTTCGACCGCGATAGGGACGTTTTCAATAGCGGATTCAAGTGCCGTTCCCGGATTACCCGGCGCAACAAATACTTTTTTTACTTTAGGTGATTGTTTGGCTTTCCAGGCGAGGGCGTGCTCACGCCCGCCGCCACCAACGATGAGGATTTTCATGATGTAGTCTCCGTGTTTTAGATTAAGGTAAATCGTAAAAATACCCCCTATCACAGTTGCCACAGATTCACGGATTACAATAAAGTTTGGCTATCAACTAAGTCGGAACCGTTTATAGTTTAGCCTTGCCTGTATTCTACTTTAAGTGGAAATACAGGGATTTAATCAGTGAATCTCCGGCGGTTTATTTTTTGCGAGTAGCATTAGGAATGCGTATGAAATAACTTGGGCATCTTGCTCCCTCTCCCTCCGGGAGAGGGTTGAGGGGATAAATGATCAAGTTATTTCATGCACGCTGCTTAATGTCTAAAATGACGCATGCCGGTAAATACCATGGCGATATTATGCTCATCGGCGGCGGCAATCACTTCGTTATCACGCATGGAACCGCCCGGTTGAATGATGGCGGTAATACCGGCTTCTGCGGCAGCGTCTATGCCGTCTCTAAAAGGAAAGAAAGCATCTGAAGCCATGGCCGAGCCGGGAACTGTCAAACCTTCATCGGCGGCTTTGATACCGGCGATTTTGGCAGAATAGACCCGGCTCATTTGTCCTGCGCCGACACCGATAGTCTGACCATTTTTACAGTAAACGATGGCATTGGATTTAACGAACTTGGCGACTTTCCAGGCGAATAATAAATCCGCCAGCTCTTGTTCGGTCGGTGCGCGTTGACTGACTACTTTAATGTCGTCACGGGTAATTTCGCCCAAATCCTTATCCTGAACCAGCAGACCACCGGCCACACGTTTGAAGTCGAGAGACGGTTGCTTGGCGCTGTCCCATTCACCACAGGCCAATACCCGAATATTTTGCTTGCCGGCCAGAACCGCTATTGCCGCTGGGGTGATGGCCGGTGCAATAATAACTTCGACAAATTGACGCTTGATGATTTCAGCGGCTGTTTGCTCATCCAGCTCACGGTTAAAAGCGATAATGCCGCCAAATGCAGACGTTGGATCCGTTGCGTAGGCTTTGTCATAGGCAGTAAAAATATCGTCAGCTTCAGCTACACCACAGGGGTTGGCATGTTTAACGATAACGCAGGTCGGTTTATCCGTGAAGGATTTAACACATTCCAGCGCTGCATCGGCATCAGCAATATTGTTGTAGGATAATTCTTTGCCCTGAAGCTGATTGGCCGCAGAAATCGTACCGGAGGCAGGGGCTTTTTCCCGATAAAAAGCCGCATTTTGATGAGGATTTTCACCGTAGCGCATGGTTTGGTTATGATAAAACTGTAAATTAAGTGTTTCCGGAAACCGGGTTCCGTTGATAGTCGCTAAATAAGTGGCAATTGCGGTGTCGTAACGCGCCGTGTGTTCAAAGCTTTTGAGTGCCAGATTAAAACGGGTTTTATCAGACAGGCTGTTATCAGCGCTTTTAAGTTCAGCGATGGTTGCGACGTAGTCCGATGGGTGCACAATGATGGCAACGTCGGCATGGTTTTTAGCGGCGGCGCGGATCATGGCAGGCCCGCCGATATCGATATTTTCAATCGCCGTTTCCAGGTCGCAATCAGGGTTGGCTACGGTTTGCTCAAACGGGTATAAATTAACGACGACCATGTCAATGGGACTGATGCCGTTTGCTGCCATAATCGCATCATCGATTCCCCTGCGGCCTAAAATGCCGCCATGAACTTTGGGATGCAAGGTTTTAACCCGACCATCCATCATTTCCGGAAAACCCGTGTAATCAGACACTTCAGTAACGGGGATTTTATGTTCTCCCAAGGTTTTGGCAGTGCCGCCAGTGGACAGAATTTCAATACCCAGTTGATTTAATTCCCGACAAAAATCGACGATACCGGATTTATCGGAAACGCTGATCAGGGCGCGAGTGATTTTTTTGTTCATGCGGACCTTTTGGTGATGGATTGATTTGTGAAAGAGAGTGGCGGGACAGGTTAAACTTCGCCCTGTCAGGCTTTAGGATATACCGTACTGATCCAGTTTTTTGCGTAAAGTGCTGCGGCTCAGGCCGAGTGCTTTGGCTGTTTTGGTTTGGTTGTATCCCGAATGTTCCAGTGCGGCTTCCAATAAGGGTTTTTCAACTTCGCTGATAACCATGGCATGTAAATCAACGGCTTCGTGACCGCTTAATTGCGAAAGATAGAGCTCTACTGCCTGTTTGACATACACAGATAAGGGTAACAGTACGGTTTTTTTGCTGTTAATGTTAATGATTTCAGCACTGTTTTGAGACGCGTTCATATTATGCAGCACTATTGTTTAATAAAAGATTAAATGCTGAATTAATCAGCACTAGTTGTCGGGAAGGACATGTGGCCTGGTTGATGTTGTTTTTTGTATCCTGGCTTATGGAGCCCAGATGTTTAAAATACCAGCCAATATGTTTTCTGGCTATTCTAACACCGCTGACATTTCCATAGAAGCTATATAGTTGTTCCAGATGACTCAGAAGGGTGTTGTGAATAGTCGAATCAGTTGGTTTTTCAAGGGTTTTTCCGGTTTTAAGAAAATAACTTATTTCATTAAACAGCCATGGATTTCCTTGCGCGGCCCGACCGATCATAAGGGCATCTGCACCTGTGGCAGTAAGCACGTAAACGGCTTTTTCCGCCGAATCAATATCGCCGTTAGCAATGATGGGGATGTTAACTGATTGCTTAACTTTTTTAATCGTTTCATATTCTGCTGTCCCGTTAAATTTACAGGCACGGGTTCTGCCGTGGAGGGTTAGTGCGGCAATGCCCGATTGTTCCGCTATTTTTGCGATTTGAACGGCGTTACGGCTGTGTAAATCCCAGCCGGTACGAATTTTTAGCGTGACCGGAATATCGACGGCATTAACGACAGCATCGAGTATTTTTTTAACCAGTGCTTCGTCTCTTAATAACGCAGAACCTGCGGCCACTGAACACACTTTTTTTGCCGGACAACCCATGTTTATGTCAATGATATGGGCGCCGCGTTGTGCATTAAACTGGGCGGCCTCGGCCATTTGCTGAGGATCCGTACCTAAAATTTGCACCGAACGAAGCCCTGATTCCCCTTGATGATCCGCTTTTAACACGGTTCGTTTATGGTGACGTAAAGCAGGATTGGACGCCACCATTTCAGACACTGCCAACCCGGCACCCAGTTGTTTGCACAATTCCCTGAAAGGACGGTCGCTGATACCTGCCATGGGAGCAAGAATCAGGTTGTTTTCAAGTTGGTAAGAGCCGATGTGCATAAGGCAGGTTCAAGGTGAAAGGTGAAAGGCGAAAAGTACAAGGTTCAAGGCGAAAGGTACAGGGTGAAAGGCAAAAGGTACAAGGCGAAAGGTGTAAGGTGCAAGATGCAAGATACAAGGCGAAAGGTACAAGTGTGTATTCCGACTATTAACTCTTGGCCCTTTTGCCTTTCGCCTAACTTGTTGCCGGTCGGGGTTTGCAACCCCGACCGAAACGTTTAAAAGTTTAAGTAGATTTCAAACGTGAGTAACGGGGTTGCAAACCCCGTCACGCGCTGGTTAACTCTTTCGCCTTTAACCTTGCACCTTTCCCCTCACTCATTTCTCTGTCGAATCATTCCAGATTGGATTGTCGCGGTCTTCTTGTTCCAACTTGGCCACATCTTCTGGATAGATATGCCAGAATGACTTATCAATCTTGGCGTTGCTGTAGTCTTCTTTTTTCTCATGGGTGAAAGGACACCACCAGTTTTCAACAATCTTGACCAAATAAGCATGCCATTCAAAAAGCGCAACACTGACCGGACAATACCAGGTGCAGTTTAATATCCAGTACAGCTTTGATTGCGCCAAGCTGAATTTAAATGAGCCATCCATGGTGATTTGGTTTTTCAGGTTATAGCGATGACTGCTTCTCGCCGGCAAAAAATCAGCCAGGGTTTTAATATTTTCGCCGCCAATCATGCGTAAGTGATAATAAGTCAGATAGGCACTGAGAAATACAAACGGTAAGGTCAGTATGGGCAGGTAAACAAGAACCAAACCCACAGCTCTTTGCAGTACAGGGATTTGTCGATGATTTTTGCCGATTTCGGCACGACCGGAACAGGAATCGCATGCTTTCATTTTTTAGGTATCCTTATTTATTGGGTGATGATGGTTCGCTTAATGGTATTTCCTGGTATTCATTAAGGAGCTGATAAATACTAAGACAGCCTGCGCAGCAGAACTGTAGCAAGCCGTCTGTTGTGTTTAGGGTAAAGCTCTTCAAAACTGCCCGTTGACCGCAAAGAGTACATGCATTTTTACATTCTATTAGGGGCATAACGATGTTTCAATGATTTTATAAACTGGATGAGACCGAGCAAAAAAAGGTTTTTAAATAGTCAGTCTCAGGCGATGCGGGGTCGACTGGATGATCCGGTCCTTGTCCACCGCTTGCAAAAAATACCAGATGCCGATCGATATGACGCCCTGAAGAACGTAAAATCTCATGCAGATTTTCACGGCTCAGGTGATAAGAACAAGACGCTGACACCAAAATGCCGTTCTTGGATAAAACCTGGAGGGCAAGCTGATTTAATCGGCGATACGCTTCATAACCTTGTTTAAAATCTTTTTTGCGTTTAACCAATGCCGGTGGATCAAGGACAATAATATCATAAAGTTGGTTTTCCAGGCGGGCCTGCTTTAGAAAATCAAACACATCACTGCGCACAAAGTGCATTTTGTCATCAACCTGATTGAGCCGGGCATTTTCTTGTGCCAGTGCCAATGCGCCTTCAGAGGCATCTACACAAGTGACTTCAGAAGCGCCAGCCAGAGCGGCCGGAATGCCCCAGGCACCGGTGTAGGAAAATAAATCCAGTACCCGCTGATTTTTCGCAACACTTGCCAACAAAGCGCGACTGCTTCGATGATCATAAAACCAGCCGGTTTTTTGGCCGTCCAGAATATCTATTTTAAAGTGCGCACCATTTTCTTCAATGATGAGTATGTCCGGGAGTTCACCGTAGGCAATTTCAGATTCAAGGCTTAAGCCTTCAAGTTCTCGTTGGCTGTTGTCATTTTTTAAAATAATGGCAACGGGACTTAATAATTCAACCAGTGCGGCAAGCAGTGACTCTTTACGTTGTTCAATACCGGCGGTGGTAATCTGAACCGATAAGACCGCTCCAAAACGATCGATGACCAAGCCGGGCAAACCATCACTTTCGCCAAAAACGAGGCGATAGTAAGGTTTATCAAACAGTTTTTCACGCAAGGCCAAGGCCGTGGTCAGGCGCTCTTTAAAAAAATTGGCACCGCATTTTAGATTGGGCTTTCTTGATAACAGACGCGCACAAATGAGGGTTTGTGGATTGACGTAAGCAGTGCCCATGACTTTGCCGTCATCACTTTTAACCTGCACCAGATCACCGGGGGTGAACTGTTCAAGCGCCGTTCGTTTGGTATCAACTTCATTGCTAAAAACCCACAGGTGTCCTTTGCGCAGGCGTTTGTCTTCGTTCTTTTTTAAATAAATTTCAGGTAGTGACATAGTTATGATTTTTTGTAGGGTAAGTTTGAAAGGAGCAAAATACTAACGCTTGATGCCATCCAGTCTGATCCAGTCTTCTTGTTGTACCAAAGGATTAAAGGCTATCGCGTGCTGGTAAGCGTTGATAACAGCTTCGGCTTGTTCGTACAGGATGCCCGATAGCACCAGCTGACCGCCCGAAACAACTAATTTACAAATCTGCCCGGACATGTCTATTAAGGGTTTGGCCAGAATATTAGCCAACACAATATCAGCTTGTAAAGGGGTAAATTGTTCCGGTAAATAGCAGTTAATTTTATCCTGAACCTTGTTTTTTAAGGCATTGCTTTGGGTGGCGGTTATGGCTTGCGGATCAATATCGACAGCGTGTGCGATTTTAGCGCCCAGCAATATCGCGGCAACCGCCAATATGCCCGAACCACAGCCGTAATCGATGATTGTTTTATCGATTAAGTCATGACTGGCCAGCCATTCCAGACATAACGCCGTGGTCGGATGCGTACCTGTGCCAAAGGCAAGTCCGGGGTCTAGTGTCAGGCAAACCGTACCGGGTTCGTTTTGTTCCTGATCGGTTGGGCAAACCCAAAGTTTGTCGGCAAACTTCATCGGCTTGTAGTACTCCATCCAGGCACGCTCCCATTCCTGATCGTCAACCGCTTCATACAGCCAGTTGTGTAACTCATCTTCCTTAAACTGTCGCAATACTTGGGCTTTTATCAGTTCCGGATCCGCATCCAACTCATAAAGTGCGATAACCTGCGTGTTGCTCCATATTTTGGTTTCACCGATAGCCGGTTCATAAACCGGTTCGTCTTCAGCATCCATATAAGTAACGGATACGGCACCGAGATTGCTAAAAAAATCGGCCAGTTGTGGAGCTGTGTCTTCATTGGTGATAACGGAAATTTGATGCCAGGCCATGTGAGATGATTTATTTTAAAAAGATAGTTGTAAGTTGGGTTGGGCGATAGCGGTAACCCAATATTTGGGGTTTGAATGTGTTGGGTTACCGCTATCGTCTAACCCAACCTACGCGACTTTTGTTAAATGGCCATCACCGTGAGTCCACTATGTCTAAATATGGGTATCCAAAATAATCATTTAAGCACTTCCCAATCATTTATTGCAACGGATTCAAAAGGGTCGTCATAACGAATTTTTAACCCGCGCAAGGGATAGGCTTTTTTCGTATTCAATTCCTGTTGTTCGTACAATAAACCTAAACGAAAATAATGGATTAAATCATAAAGTTCGCTAAGTTTTTCGCTTGGAATATGATTGATTTCATTAATAAATTGTTCTTGTAACATAGCTTATTCTCCAGCTATTTGACTCGTAGGGTGGTTTCGCAATAGCAAACCGCCACCGCCAAAGTTATGGTGGATTGCCTGTCGGCGAATCCATCTTACGGCCTTCTTTCCAACGATCGTAGGTTTCCCCTTCAACAGGGGCTGGAACCCTTACCAGAGTAGGAATACCGTCAAAATCTACGATCAAGGAAATTTTTAAGTATCCAGTAGCAGTAATTTTCTTTCGATGGCATATGTGCTCATATCCTTAAGATAGCTAACGTAGAAGTCACCGGCACAGCGCGGCTTTATCGCGCAGCGTCCGGTTGACTGCCGGGTTGGGCAACAGCGTCACGCCGATAGTGGAGGACGCCTTTCTCTTCGAGCTCGAACACCATTCCCGCTTCCTCGGCAATGCGGATTGAAGCGATGTTGCCAGTCTTGATTTCCGCACGAATTGATTCTGGTATGCCGTTCCCAACCAGAGAGACTATTGTTTTCCCAATGCCAGAGTTACGCATCATTGGGGAGACAGTCCAAGAAAGCTCATATCCAAGGACTTCGGAATCCACTCGTACTGTTCCAGCGGGAACGCCATCAATTTCTGCAACGTACAACTTGCGATTTTCATTTGCCAAGATACGTGTCATCCACTGAATATGCTCGACTTCGCTGATAAGGGCAGTGTTGTGGCTGGCTTCACGAGTGGCAGGATTATTCCGCCATTCCAAAAGCACCCCCGCATCGTCAAGCGTAGCCAGCCGAAGCTGTAGCTTGTTGCTGTGCTGTTAGTCATTATACGTACATTTCAGAGTTGTCAAGGTGAATTGTGCTGGTGCCCAACAAGTTATTATCTGGATCTGGATAACACGCAAATCATGCATGATAAACAGCTTCTGTTTTGCTGTTGCTTTTTCATTTAATTAAGCCAAGTAGGGTACGCATCGCCTACCCTACCTGGCTTAAGCTTTAAGAAGTTCCTCAACCGTTAAGCCAATATCCTTTGCGATTTGCAGGAGCAAAATAGGTGAAACATCACGTCCCGCATGAAATGGCACTGTTGTACACTTGCCATCAGGGCAGCGAAACTGCTTGTGAGAACCCCGTTATCGAAGTTCACTAAATCCCAATACTTCAAGTAATGCAACGACCTCACTAGGGTTAAGTAAGGGCAAGTATCCCATATTCAAGCCACAACGACATTTTGGGTGCCGATAATTCGGCTTCCAATATCGCTCACCATCCTCAAGCAACATTTCAACAATTTCACGAAGATTTTGATTGAGTTTATCCAAGGTTTCCGCTTGCGTATGCGCCCCTTGGAATCCGTGGATAAAACCGATATAAAGCCCCGTATCCCGGTATCGTTCAATTATTGCCTTGTAATTTCTCATGCGAACTTACCCTAATTAAGCAATTTATCATAGTCGGCATGGCCGCCAATCCAAAACCACTGCACACCTAAATCAATTGGAACGCCAAGGGCGCGATATCCTAAGCTGACGCGAACGCTACGAAATGCTCCATTTTTAACGGACTTGAATTGCAACGAAGGATGTTACGGGTTCTGTTTGAGCAGTTCATAGCTATCGCGTGCCTGTTGCTGAATATTAGCAGGCAAAGCGTTAAAATATTGCCAGAACTTTGAAGAGGTTGTGCTTCAAAGCTCATGCGCCGTGCCATTTTTATATTCAGCCAGCGCTTCAGCAGCCAGCGCGTCCAGCTTGCCCGCGCCGGCATCGGCTTCAATCTGGGCATCCCAGGCAGCTTCGTCAAATTGAGCAAACCAGCGGCGGAACTCAGCTAAATCGTGTGCAGGTAGCAGCTGGACAGCCTGTTCAATTGCCAGAATAGAAGTCATAAATTACTCCAGAATGTTTTTATTAACGGATGGTAATTTTTAAGGCCTAATGAATCCCCAGTTTCTTTTCCAGATAATGAATGTTTTGCTCGCCAAGGGCGAAAGCGCTGTCATTCATGATGTCCTGCTGGAGCGGGATATTGGTTTTAATGCCGTCTATGATAAGTTCGCTGAGTGCGGTATTCATGCGGGCAATGGCGCTTTGGCGGTTATCACCGTGAGCAATCAGTTTGCCTATCATGGAATCGTAATAAGGCGGCACTTTGTAGCCGTTGTAAATGTGTGTTTCACAGCGGATACCGGGGCCACCGGGCATGTGAAACTGATCAATGGTGCCGGGGCAAGGCATAAAAGTTTTTGGATCTTCAGCGTTTAAACGGCACTCAATGGCATGGCCGGTGATCCGGACTTGATCCTGGGTGATGGATAACGGTTCCCCGGCTGCAATACGCAGTTGCTCTTTAACGATATCAAAGCCGGTTATCATTTCTGTAACGGGATGTTCGACCTGGACGCGGGTGTTCATTTCGATAAAAAAGAATTCACCTTTTTCATATAAAAATTCAAACGTGCCGGCACCCAAGTAGCCAATATCAATACAGGCTTTGGCGCAGCGCTCGCCTATGGTTTTGCGTTGTTCTGCGGTGATGCCGGGAGCAGGCGCTTCTTCAACCACTTTTTGATGGCGGCGTTGCATGGAACAATCGCGTTCACCCAAATGGATGGCATTGCCATAAGAATCGGCCATCACCTGAAATTCAATATGGCGAGGGTCTTCCAGAAATTTTTCCATGTAAACGGTAGGATTGCCAAAAGCGCTGCCTGCCTCGGCCTTGGTCAGGGTGATCGCATTGATCAGCGCCGATTCTGTATGCACCGTCCGCATCCCTCTGCCACCACCACCGCCAGCGGCTTTGATGATAACCGGATAACCGATTTCATGCGCTATTCTGAGATTTTTCTTGTCATCGTCTGACAACGGATCGTTATTGCCGGGAACGCAAGGGATTCCAGCCGCCAGCATGGCATTTTTGGCAGAAATTTTGTCACCCATCATGCGGATGGTTTCTGCATTGGGGCCAATAAAAACAAAGCCGCTTTGTTTTACTTTTTCAGAAAAATCCGCATTTTCGGACAAGAAGCCGTAGCCGGGATGAATCGCTTCAGCATCCGTCACTTCGGCTGCGCTGATAATGGCGGGAATGTTTAAGTAGCTGTCCGCAGACGCCGCAGGGCCAATGCATACCGACTCATCAGCCAGCCGTACATGTTTAAGATCCCGGTCAGCTTCAGAATGGACAGCAACGACCTTAACGCCTAGTTCTCTACAGGCGCGTAAAATACGCAACGCGATTTCGCCACGATTGGCGATAACTATTTTATCGAACATGAGTGTCGCCTGTTTTCCGTGTTATTCAATGATGAATAAGGGTTGGCCATATTCGACCGGTTCAGCGTTCTCAACCAGAATTTGAGTGATAGTGCCGCTTTTATCGGCTTCAATCTGATTAAGGATTTTCATCGCCTCAATAATGCACAAGGTATCGCCGGCTAAAACAGCTTGCCCGACCTCTACAAAAACCTTTGTGCCAGGGGAGGCAGAGCGGTAAAACGTACCGACCATAGGCGACTTAACCACATGCCCGGTTATTTTTTCTTCAGCAGGTGTTGCCGTAACCACTGCCGCCGCTTGCACAGCAGGAGCCGGTGTATAAGCTACCTGTGCAGGCGCGGGAGAATAACGGCTGATACGGATAGACTCTTCACCCTCTTTAATTTCCAGTTCGGCGATGTCGGATTCTTCGATAATTTCGATGAGTTTTTTTATTTTTCTAATATCCATTGTTTATGGTCTCTCGGTTAATATCTGATGAGCGGCCTGTAAGGCCAGTTCGTATCCTGTTGCACCTAATCCGCAGATAACACCGATGGCAATATCTGAAAAATAGGATTGTTTTCTAAAAGGTTCACGTGCATGGACGTTTGATAAATGAACCTCTATAAAGGGAATCCTGGTTGCCAGGAGGGCATCGCGGATGGCAACACTGGTATGGGTAAACGCCGCCGGATTAATAATGATGAAATCAACACCGGTTTCGTAAGCCTGATGTATCAATTCAACAATTTGATGTTCGGCATTATTTTGATGAAAATCGAGTTTATGGTTTAACTCTGCCGCTTTTTTTTCCATCAACTGACGTATGTCAGCAAGGGTTTTATTTCCGTAATGGCCGGGCTCGCGAATACCCAGTAAGTTTAAATTCGGGCCATTTAAAACGCTAATAGTCGCCATTTATGAGTATTTGAGTAGAGTTAAAAGTATAACAGCCGGTAATTCTACCGTGTTTGGACGTTTTGTCCAGATATTATGCTTTTAACAAAAGATAGCAACAGGATGTCAGGTGTTTGAAGTCGATGCTTAATTTTACACCGTTTTGAGGGTTTGGGATGTTGAAAAATCAGGCGTTATTTATTTAAAACAGGCCTGTTTTAAATTAACCGGCAAAAAAATGCGTTAACCCGGATGACTTAACTCCGTCATTTGTTGCTTATGGCACAGCTTGTTTTTGATACTTTGTAAGGTTTGCAACACGGATTTTTCTTTTTGGCTTTAGGTAATGGTATTTTGTGGTTTATTGTTATCTTGGCGACGAATATAAATATATCTATAAATTCATGGAGTAAGAGTGCAAATTGTTTTTTGTTTGCCTTGACTTGTGCTCTTGATTTCTAAAATTAATATTTGGCAAGTGTTTTGCTTAAACTTTTAAAAAAGAGGTAGATATGACATTACACATTAGTTCAATGATGCCGGATCGCTCGCTTGATGAGAGTGTTTTAATTAAAGCGATTACCAAAGTGGCTACTGATCTGGCTGGATTACGAAATAAACGGGTACAAAAACAGACCCCCGCTCTGGATATTGTATTTTTGTTACCCAGTCTGCAAGAAAAAGCCGGTTTTGCAGGGTTACGATTACATTCTTATGACACGATCGGGCAGATTCTACTGTTTGAATCTGCCGTACCGGAAAAGATGGTGACATCAATTTATGCCGAGCGTTTTGTCATAGCCATTATGCAGGATGCCATTGATGCGGCCGGCGAATTTTTTAGCGAACAACATATTCTGTTTGACGTCCCTGCACATTTAGCGTTGATGGACCGGGTCAGCTCAAAAGAACCCGGCGTAATAAACTGATTTACAATTTTTACTTAAACTCATCTGGAGAAACAAACAATGCTACTAGAAACTTATCAAGCCAAAGGCTTACTGACTGTCACTTTGGTTAATGGTCAAACCAGCGATGCGGGTGTTTACGCTTATCGTGGTGATCTGGTTTTAAAAGAAGGGACTCTACGCGAGGGCTCAACAACGGATCGTAGACCCCCTGAAGCGTTGTTTATTCATTCAGCGTTGATTATTGAAAACGACAAAATTAAATTTATTAACGGTCTGTTACCGACACTGGATTTACTGCCTGTTTTTGTTGAAAAATATAAGGACGATATAGCGCCGGACTGTATCGCTCTGATTTATGTTGAAAATATCGGTAAAGGCTTGCAGGTCGAACTGGAAGGTGTGACGTATAAATTAATACCTTTCAAACAAGGTCTGGTATGGAATGAATTGCTTGAAGAGCTGTATATCGAGAAAAGCGAGCTAAAAAACCAATCGGCTGAAGATAAAGTCGCTATCGCTTATGCGGCCGCCAAAACCTATAACCCAAAAACACCTTTGGTTTCTTATGCAGAAGCTGAAGACAATACCATCGTAGTGGTTAAAGAAGCATCGGTCGGTGCCATTTAAGATTTTCCGGTAATTCGCTGATTCCGTTTGTGGTGATTTATCGAGCCATGAATGGATTAAGATGTGACGGAGTTTGTAATCCCGTTATATACGTTTTGAAAGCGCTTGAAGTCTCAACATGTTTCGGTCGGGGTTGCAAACCCCGATCGGCATCGTACATTGTTCAAAAGATAATTATCTGCAAGATTGACGGGGTTATTAGCCGTCAGTGCTTTTGGCTGCCCTTTTCGTTATTGCCAACTTCACGATTTAAGAGAACCTATGAAACTTCAGATTGAGCGTCAGTATGTAGAAGCCATGGTTAATGAGTTCCCTGGTCTTGCGGTATTGAAAGATCAGCTGCGTTTTGGTAATAAAGCCGAGGTGTCCTTTAAGCAATTGTCCAGTACCGAGCTTGGTTTTTTGCAGGTGCTTTACCAAAAAGCCGGTGCTGCAATGCAAGGTCATGCCGCGCAACTGTCAACGCTACAAAAAGCGATGAACGATGATACGGTAAGATTTGAAGAAGATGATCTGGAAATGCTGTTGCCGGCTTGTGCCCGATATTTTATCAACAATGCTATCCGTGGCTGGTTATTTCAAGCCAATGTTGCCGGAAAACCCATGGCCTATCTGGTTACCCGACTGGATTTTACACCCTCGGGCGAGGAAGAAACGGGACGGGTCACACTTGAGCTTAAAGCCAATGCCAAAGGCAAAGTAGCCATTTCAACACTCACTATCCGCGCTCGGGACATCGCGAATAAAACCGTTACCGAAATTTTTGCCGCTAAAGGTTTCCTTAAAGAAACACCTGAATTGATCAGCACTTATGACGATGCCGCCGGGCGTTATTTTGAGTGGTGCGGGCAGTCCGGCGCACAGTTTTCCGGTAAAGGCACCGGGTTTTATGCGGAAGATCCCACGGCGTCTCATCGAAATACTGACTGGGCGCGTAAAGATGTCGTGGTCTTGTCTACCGAAGGCGGGACGGCACGCTTGGTGTGTGATGAAAGTATCCTCAGCGAACGGGCTTTAACTGTGGATGCCAAAGGTGATATTTTGGCCAAGTATTTGCGCAAAGCCGCAAAAAGCAATCGTTATGACTCCAAGGTTGAGAACGAAGTTGAAGCCTCGCAAACCGAGATCCCAAAGGGTTTGTTTACCGAACTGCCGGTGCATTGCTACTTGCTGATGTTTCATTTGGAGTTGCATCATCATTTGTGGGTGCATGTGAACGACATCAAGCCCTATCGTTATCAACCGGAATTAAAACAAAAACTGATTTTGCGTGAAGAGCAGATTGATTTGATTGATATTCTGACGGCCGAAATGGATGTCTTGATGGATGATATCGTGGAAGGTAAATCAGGCGGCACCACGGTATTGTGTGCGGGCCCTGCCGGGGTAGGTAAAACTTTAACGGCCGAAGTTTATTCCGAAATTATCAAGCGCCCTTTATACCGGGTGCATTCCGGACAACTGGGGCTCAATGTCGGCGAAATGGAAAAAGCCTTAAAAGAAGTGTTGACCCGCGCCCAGCGTTGGGGGGCTGTGATGCTGATTGATGAGGCTGATGTTTATATCAAGCGTCGGGATAATAACATCGCCATGAATGCCGTCGTCGGGGTGTTTTTGAGGGTGCTTGAATATTTTAACGGCTTGCTGTTTTTAACGACTAATCGGGTCGATGACATTGATGAAGCGATTGTGTCCCGCTGTATCGCCCTGATTAAGTATTATCCGCCGGATAGTGAGGCACGCCGCCAGATTTGGCGAGTCATGATTGATCAATTTGAGCTGGATGTTGATGCGGACTTAATCAACCAATTAGTCGAGTGCTTTCCGGATGCGACAGGCCGCGACATTAAAGGGCTTTCCAAGCTGGTGGCAAAGTTTTGTCAGTATAAAAAAGCGGTGCCGTCCCTGGATATTTTTAAACGGTGCTCCATATTTCGGGGAATGAATCTGGAAAAACGGTTGGAAAATGCACAAGGTTAGCACACTCACCATGCGCCAATGCCCGTTTTTTGGGCAAATGTCAGGTATCTAAAAAGTAAATTGTAATAAGTGATTGAAAAATAGTGGTATTAATTTTTGGCATTGATAATGCTTTATTTTTTATGTACATACTTTCCTTTTGTGTTGCTCTCTCCTGGGCTTGATACCTTTGGTGTCCTACTTTCTCGGCTAGGACGCCTTTTTTTTGCCTGGTAATCTTGTTGGCCCTGAATAATAAAGGTGATTCAAGATGTTGGCAAATGATTTGCTTGTTAAGTCAGTGTGTCAGCTTTACACCCTAAGCGGGTGACCAAAATGACTAAAAATCAAACACTAAACAACAAAAGCTGTTTTTTTGTCAGTTTTATAACAACTACCGATTTTTGAGGGATGACTTTCTAAAGTCATTAATAATACGATGAAATACAAAACCATTTCTATTGCTGATTCTGAAAAATTGATTAAAGAAGCCAAACCGATGATCCTGGACTGTCGGGATTTGAAAGATTATCGCATCGGACATTTAGAAGATGCCCTGCATGTTCACGAAGGTTTAAAAGAATCTTTAATTAAACGCGGCGACAAGCAGCGCAGTTTGTTGATTTATTGTTATTACGGCCATGCCAGCGAGCATCTTGCCGAATTTTTCTTTGATTTTGGCTTTACTGATGTTTATAGCTTGGAAGGCGGTTATTCCAGTTGGAAAGATAAATACCAGGAAACCCTAAATGAAGCCTGAAATAGGGGATTGGTTACAAAATAACTATTTCTCCATAGCCCAGCCGCTTTTGAAAAGTAATACCGGTATTTATCCTTTAATTTTGGCAAGTCAGCAAGGTTGCCTTGAGGTCGTTCATTTTTTGATCGAGCAGGCTGCCGACTTGGCAGTAATTGATCACTATGGCAATAATGCCTTGTGGGCTGCTTGTTATGCCGAAAACAGTGAGTGTATTGCAGCGCTGATTGATGCCGGCGTCAATATTAATCATCAAAATTACGCATCCGGCGCTACGGCTCTTATTTTTGCGGCATCCAGTAGCAAAGAGAAAGTGGTTGAGCAACTCGTGGCGGCTGGCGCTGATCAAGCTCTTAAAACGCACGACGATTTTACGGCGCTGGATTTGGCGTCTACCCGGAAAATACTTAAACTCTTATCAAAGCCCGTTAAATCAGGAGATTAAAATGGAAGCATTACCCCGCGAACTCGCTTTACGCATTGCCTTGGCCTCACGCATTTTACCCGGTATCGACATACCCCGGTTGCTGGAAATATTACATGAGCGAGTGGGCTCACCGCTGGATGATGAAAAATTAAAATCCATTACCGTCACCAATCTTAAAACCGGTTTGGGCAGCCTGGATGGTGAAGAAGATGGTGAAGATATCGGCATTGGCCTTGCCAATATCAAACTGGCGGTGCGTTATCTGTGGGGTGACGAGGCGGAAGACGAAGATTTGCCGGAAATATTACCTTATAAAGATGGGGAGATGCCGGACTCCATTCGTATCGCCATTGGTTCAAACAGCGGCGCGTTGATTAACGGGCATTTTGGCTCCTGCATACGGTTTTTGGTTTATCAGTTAGCGCAGGATGCTTATAAACTGGTCGATATACGCTCAACCATTGAAGCCGACAGCAGTGAGGATAGAAACCTGTTTCGTGCCAATTTAATTAAAGATTGTCACGTTATGTTTGTGCAATCTATTGGCGGCCCGGCTGCGGCAAAAGTTATACGCGCCGATATTTACCCTATCAAGATTCCGGAGGTAACCGAAGCGATCGAGCAGTTAAAAGAGTTTCAAAAGGTATTTGACGCACCGCCACCCTGGTTTGCCAAAGCCTTGGGGCGTTCAGCCGAGGAACGGGTCAGGTTTACTCATGATGATGGTTGATAAGGTTTACGGAATCAACCTTGTCAGGCAACAATTTTTGTTACTTGACAGGGTGTTGGCCAGGGTGCGCATCGCGCATCTATTCGGCTTCCCGGGAACGCCGAACCCCAACTCGGCACGGGATAATCGAGCCGATTACAGTAGGGTGGTGACCCCGCCGAGCTGGGGCTCAGCGTTCCCGGAATCAGGATTTATCTAATAAAATCTTTCTGGTTCCCAAGCTCCAGCTTGGGAACCGCGAAGCCGAAGCTCCAGCTTCCAGTCTTGCGAAACTGGAGCTTGGGAAAGAGTACAGATGTGCCCGACCTTGGCTGAAATGCGTGCGTTAAAGTTACGGTTATCAACTTAACACGAGAGAGACCTGGCAGTTTTACCTTGCTGCAAAGCATCAGGTAATTGTTCTGGGGGTTGGTTAACGATTTTTTGCTTGGCATTGAGCAATCATAAAATCGATTCCCAATGACTTAGCAAAACAATATTTCCAAATTGAGAGGTTTTATTAAAGTGCCTTTTATCGGCAGTAATAAAGTAACAGTTATTAGTGATTGCCAGTGCGTGATAACACGCGTCATAAAACGAAGGAATTCCGGATTTTGTATGCCCGGTTTCGCAAATTTCAATGGTCTTTTCTATGCACGGCTTATCCAATTCAACTAATCGTAATTGCGTTGCTTGAAAATCTACGATAAGTTGATAGGCTGTTGATGTAGAGAATCCATTTATTTTTGCGATAGATAATACTTCATATAAAAACAAGCCAGGTACAATGACGCGATAGTCTTGTAGGGTTAGTTCGCTAATTAGATCAACGGCTTGTTGACTATCAGGCTTTTGCAAAAATAATTTATTAAATACGCAAGAATCTAAAACAACTTTATTTACCATGGCTTGTTTGTGCGTCTATTAACTGTTGTTCTTTTCCCTCGCGTAACATTGCAACCATTTCTTCTGAAGAGTAAGGCGCTTTTACGGGTTTTATATTTCTTATAAGGTTAAGAAAATGTCTTTTGTTTTTATCAAGACTTTCATCGCGCACTGCATGTTGTATCGCTAACGGGGCTTTATTTTCAAAGCTGGCAATTTCTGGCAAATCTTCCATAAGGTCATTATGTAATTCAGTTGAACGTTTTTCTTCCGATAACATTCTTTCAATTGCTTGTTGGACAAACTGCTGTACATTGCCGTGTTGTAAAACTTGTTGTCCTAATTCATCAGGTAATTCAATTGCCAGTTGCATGTCATATACTCCAATAGTTTCCGTTAATTCCCAAGTTCTAGCTGATAGATTTAAATGCTTCCGGTCATTATATAGCCACATGAAAGACAGACAAAATTCCTCTCGTTCCCAAGTTCCAGCTTGGGAACGAGAGTACAAGATCAATGTGAATGGTGCGTGAAGCACACCTAAGATAAATCCTGCTAACCTCAACACTTAAAAAACATAAATACCACAAAAAGAACTTGCTTTTTATAGATAGTTAAGAGCATTATTTGCGGCATACTTTTTTTGCTAGACTTTGTCCCCTCCACATAAAGGTTTACTACGATGTCTACTTCAACCATTATCCCACGCGATGACACCAGTAAACGGGTGCTGCTTCAGCAATTAAACACCCGGCTACCCAACTATGCCAGTGTCTTGGACATCACTGAAAGCGATCTGGCTCAACTCAGAGTAGGCTTGGATTGGTTCAATGACAGCCTTAAGTCACAAGACACCATGAAAACTACACCCACACCATCGTCCGAGCCTTATGCCAACATCTTTGGCTTTTTGGGCGCGTTAATTGCCCGCACCAAAAGTCACAAAAACTACACAGACGCTATCGGCAAAGGTTGGATGTTAAAGCAGTTCCTGATAATAAAGGGAGAGGATATTTTGCACTCCAAAATTAAAGCACGTAGGGATGCCAATTATTTTTAAGGAATGCTCTGAATTGCTGTAGAAAATCAGCAATTCAGAGCATCTCAAGCCACCCTAAAAAACAATAGATTACGAATGAA
>JBAXXH010000058.1:0-21807 GCA_037127995.1 Methylococcaceae bacterium
GGTATGTTCACTTATATGCTGGTTCCGGATAGCGGGGGTGCGGAATGTCGGATATTACATCCTATTTTTATAATTATTGAGCCACTTACTTTGCCCCCCTTTTTTTAATTTTCGGCAGGCCAGCAAGCTTCGAAGCCAAAGAAGCCTTCAAATATCTCAGCCATAATCACAAGCCATTGACCCGCATCTTGTGCCGCATTTTTACCTGTTAATCACTTTATTTCAAATTTTCCAAAAACATTAAAATTATTAATTTCACACTGTCAGCCTGATTCTATTGATGAAAAAAATCATCATAAAACATAATTATTATTTACTGACTACACACTTTGTCATTAATGAACTACAATTTGATTAGCGAGACCGTATTAATTAAAGCCCTTGTCATATTACTGATCCAATAAAAAGGTATCATTGGCATAACAAGATAATAGAACCACCCAATCGTGGCTAACTAAGCACCAATAACAAAACACCAAGATACCGTCAACTATATGAACATAACCCCGGACAAACAAAATCAAAGCCTTGCCAGTAAAAGCATTTCAGCGCTTAAGTCGAACTATATCAAGGTGCTTGATTTCATTCTATCCTAATTATTAATAGAACGAATAATCCATGCAAGCAATCCATCGAGTAGCGACCAACACGGGTATTCTTTACCTGCGCATGGCAATAACCGTTTTTATTTCGCTCTATGCAACGCGTCTGGTGCTGACCGCTTTAGGCGTGGAAGATTTTGGTTTATATAACTTGGTGGGTGGCGTTATCGCCATGCTCGGTTTTTTAAACGCTTCAATGGCGGGTGCCACACAGCGTTTTATGTCCTTTGCCCAAGGTGCAGGTGATATCGATAAAGTCAAGCGCATCTTTAATATGAGTACGCTATTACATATCGGAATTGCCCTTGTCGTCGTCATCGTTCTGGAAATAGCCGGGTATTTCTTTTTTAACGGCCTGCTTGATATAGCCGTTGACCGTATGGCAACGGCAAAGCTGGTTTACCAATTTATGGTGATCAGCACACTGTTTACCATTGTGTCTGTGCCTTACGAAGCCGTTATTACCTCGCATGAAAATATGTTGTTTTATGCCATATTAGGGATAGTGGAATCGGTACTTAAATTAGCCATAGCGCTTTACATAACCTACGGCACACTTGACTTGCCGACTGGCTTGTCGATTTCAGCAGAGCAAATCCATATTACCTATAGCACGTTTGATAACTTAATTGTTTACGGCTTGCTGATGGCCGTCTTGTCCATTTTAATGCTGCTTATTCGTAGAATTTATTGCCACAGAAAATATTCGGAATGCGAGTTAAGTCTAAAAAAACACTACGACAAAAGCTTACTCAAACAGATAAGCGGTTTTGCCGGCTGGTCTTTTATGGGAACCGCGAGCAGCATGATTGCCAATTATGGACAAGGCATTTTGATGAATGTTTTTTTTGGCACAGTGGTTAATGCTGCTCAAGGTGTTACCAACCAGATTAGTGGACAGTTGGGGGTTTTTGCCACGACCTTATTAAAAGCGCTCAATCCAATGATTGATAAAAGCGAAGGGGCTGGCGATCGACGCTTGATGATTAAAGTAACCTAACAAACCAACAACTTTAGATGCGCCCACTAATAACGGCACATCCAATAAAACCCTGATAAACGAACCATAAAAAAACTAACAAAGTGACCACACAAACCATCCATCGCGTAGCGAAAAATACCGGTATTTTATATGCCCGTATGGCCATTACGATGTTTATTTCTTTATATGCCACACGCCTCGTGTTGGCAGCCTTGGGCGTAGCCGATTTTGGCTTGTTTAACCTAGTAGGAGGCGTTATTGCCATGTTGGGTTTTTTAAACAGCTCTATGGCAGCAGCCACGCAACGCTTTATGTCTTTTGCACAAGGCGCTGGCGATCTTGAAAAAGTAAAACGTATTTTTAACATGAGTACGCTCCTGCACTGGGGTATTGCTATAGTGACTTTACTAGTGTTAGAAATTGCAGGTTACGTTTTTTTTAATGGGGTTTTGAATATAGCACCAGAGCGATTAGGCGTTGCCAAGATTATTTACCAGTTTATGGTAATAAGCACTTTTTTTACCGTGATATCCGTGCCTTATGACGCGGTGATTACCAGCCACGAAAACATGATGGTTTATGCCATATTGGGAATCATAGAAGCTATTTTAAAAATGGGTATTGCCTTATACATTACCTACAGCTCGCAAGACCACTTGGTAGTTTATGGATTATTAATGGCTACCCTCTCTATTTTTTTATTGGTATTACGCCGCATTTATTGCCACAGTTACTATGCCGAATGTGTTTTGCACCTTCGCCAATATTACGACAAACCACTGTTGAAAGAGATCAGTGGGTTTGCAGGTTGGTCATTATTGGGGAGTTCTAGTAGTATGATAATGGGCTATGGGCAAAACATTATAATAAATATTTTTTTTGGAACTACCGTCAATGCTGCTCAATCTGTATCAAGGCAGCTATCAGGACAATTAAGCGTTCTTTCATTAACTTTAATAAAAGCGCTAAATCCAATAATAGACAAAAGTGAAGGTGCAGGAAATAGAGAAATGATGATGACGGCAACTATTATGGGTACAAAAATTTCATTTTTTTTATTAAGTTTTTTATTTGTGCCTTTTTTTTTAGAAATGCCATTTTTACTTCATTTATGGCTTCAAAATGTACCTGATTATACAATAGTATTCTGTTATCTAATGTTGACAGGAAGCTTATTAGAACAATTCTACATTCCATTAAATAATGCAATTGCAGCTGTTGGCAAAATAAAAACATTTCAAAAAATAGATTCTTTACTAAATATTCTACCATTGATTGTAGTATGTTTTTTTTATGTATTAGGATATCCTCCGCAAACATTTTATTTAATATCAATTATATTTATTATTTTTAAATTATTTAATGCATTATATGCTGCTAAAATAAATTGTGGATTGATAATTCCAATATTTATGAGAAATATTGTATTGAAATGTTTTTTATCATTTTTCTTGACTTTGGGGATAAGTTTTTTACCCATTTTATTTCTTCATCAAGGGTTTTTTAGATTAATCCTGGTATTAGCTTTAGGAATAATATTTTATCCAATTATGATATGGAATATTGGTATCAACAAGAATGAAAAATTTGAATTAAAAAAAATATTTGAAATTATTTATGAAAAAATTACATTTAAAAACAAAAAACAAAATTTTAATTAAAAATCTTATATTGTATCCATTCAGAATATTAGGTTTATTGTTTCTCAGAAATAAAAAAATAACTATAGTTACAGCAGCAAGTTCCAATCATTTTAAAAGCATGTTGCAATTGATAAATTCAATAAAATTGCTTGAAAAAGGGAAGTTTGAATTAGTAGCTTATGATCTTGGTTTGAAAAAAGATGAAAAAGATTTTTTTAATAAAATAAACCCAAATATTTCACTAAAAGAATTTGATTATTCTAACTATCCTTCCTTTTTTAATATTGAAATAAACGCAGGTGCATTTGCTTGGAAACCAACAATCATTTATTATGAATATAATCTTTTGAAAAAAAACGACTATATTCTTTGGTTGGATGCAGGTTGTTTTTTAACTAAATCATTGTTTTTAGTAAAAACAGTATTGTGGTTAGATGGTTTATATTGTACATTTTCTGGGAATATAATAAAAAACTTCACTCATGTTAAAACCTTAGAAACGATTGGGAAAGAAGAAATAAATACTTTAAAGATGTTTCAGGCAAGTACCATTGGCTTAAAAGTTGGTTCCAAAGAAAATGATGCATTGATAAATTCATGGTATAGAAATTCATGTCAAGAATCGATAATTTCTCCCAAAGGCAGTAATCTTAGTAATCATAGATATGATCAATCTTTGTTATCAATTCAGATATACAAATCGTATAATACCTTAAAAAGACCCTTTTTATCATACCAAACTAATGAAATTCAATTGCATAAAGATATTGGATAATTTCAATTTCATATAATTTAATCTAAACTATCAGGAATTACGAGACAAATATGCAGGCCGATATAAAGCATTAACTTTTTCTGCCTGGATAAATAATAAAGAGGATTGTTAATGACAAAAGATATTAAAAAATATGATTTTATTGATGCCCTGAGAGGATATGCAATTCTTGTTGTGATACTTCATCATTGTCGTAACGTTATCACGCCAATAAATACACCCTTAAAGGTTATAATGAGTAATGGAGTGCGTGGATTTCAACTCTTTTTTATTGCAAGTGCTTCCACTTTTTTTATGTCATGGGAATCTAGAAATCCTAGTAAAAATCATCCTAGATTTTATTTTTTAAACTTTCAAAAAGGGAATCTATCTAGTTTTTATTTTTCTTTATATACATTTATTTTTAATGCCTTCTTATCGTATTTTTTTATATGGTAGTGGAGAGAAGCGGTGTTAAATTTGGCAATGCTTTAATCAATACAATTGAAAAACAAATCGCATGAATAATTTCTCAATACTCATTAACACTACTGACAGCTTTGAAGATTGCTGGATTCCTTTTTTTACATTATTTAAAAAATATTGGCCAGATTACACAGGTAAAATATACTTAAATACAGAAACAAAAGTGTTCACTTACCCAGGGCTAAACATTATCTCTATTCAGAATAATCAAGCTACTCCTGATAGTAAAATCACCTGGAGTGAATGCTTGCTTAGAGCTTTAAAAAGTATTGACAATGAAGTCATTCTTTATATGCAGGAGGATTATTTTTTAAAAGATGATGTAAAAAATGATCTTGTGGAAAAGTATGTGTCGATGATGCAAGAAAATTTATCCATGCATTGTATTCATTTGACAGATTCGGCAGTAATCCCTGATAAAAAATCAGATCAATTTGAAGGCCTGTATTCGGTAGTATTAAAACAGCGTTATCGAATCAGTTGCCAAGCGGCATTATGGCGTAAAGATACATTAAAAACCTATTTAAGAACGTATGAAAGCGCGTGGGAATTTGAAGAATTTGGCTCCAAACGCGCCACTATTGCAAACGACAATTTTTATGTCGTAGATAATCAATGGGTTAAACTAAATAAATTTGAAATAATCCCCTATATTTTCACCGGGATTATTCAAGGCAGGTGGTTTGAAGAAACGGTGCCACTGTTTCAGAAACATAATATTCATATTGATTATACAAAAAGAGGCTTTGTTAAAGATGCAAAGCCGAAACCACTGAGTAAAAAAGTAAAATATCAATGGAAAAGGCTTCCTACTTTACTTAAATATAATATAGAGTTATTAAGAAATAACAGTCATTAGACAACTACCAAAGATTGGTTTTTTCTGGAAGATACCTGGTTTTTTACTGTAAAACAATTAAAAGTAGAATAATGAACATAATATCTATATATACCTTAAAAGCACTGCGAAAATATTATGAGAAATGTTCAGGTGCAAACAAACCCCCTAAACTTGAATGTGCACATGACACCGATAAGGCCGCGCAAACTATATTCAATGCTTTGATGTCAGACAAGCCTTGTATGTTTGCACGTTTTGGTGCTAATGAGATTTTATGTTCAGTAAGCTATTCTGAGAGCGTATTTTGAATAATCTAAAACTTACACATCCTAAATATCGTCCTGATATAGATGGCTTGCGTGCTATTGCAGTACTTTCAGTGGTTGGCTTCCATGCTTTTCCTTTTTGGATAAAGGCTGGTTTTGCTGGTGTAGATATTTTTTTTGTTATTTCAGGTTATCTTATTTCCACAATTATTTTTGAGAATTTAGAACGAAAAAGTTTTTCAATAATTGAGTTTTACAACCGTCGGATTAAACGTATATTTCCTGCGCTAATATTGGTTTTATTTAGCAGCTTTATATTTGGCTGGTTTGTCTTACTACCGGATGAATACAGTCATCTTGGCAAACACATGGCTGCGGGTACTGGCTTTATTTCTAACTGGGTACTTTGGAGTGAGAGTGGATATTTTGATAATGCTGCAGACACTAAGCCTTTATTACATTTATGGTCGCTAGGTATTGAAGAGCAGTTTTATTTCGTTTGGCCATTCATTCTTTGGGTTACATGGAAATGGCGCTTGAATATTTTGTCAATCACAATATCTATTGCAATCATTTCTTTTGTTTGGAATATATATCAACTTGAAAAAGACCCTGTAGCCACTTTTTACTTGCCACAAACAAGGTTTTGGGAATTACTCATTGGATCATATTTAGCTTATTTTACTTTATTTAAAAAATCTCTCTTAATCCCTTTTTTCCAAAGAGAGGGACTGAATAATTACAATTATTCTAATCTTAAATCATTTATTGGTGCAATAATGATTGGGTGCGGTATTTTGTTTACCAATGAGCAATCGTTCCCTGGTTGGTGGGCAGTTCTCCCGACAATAGGAACAGCGCTAATAATCTCTGCTGGCCCAAAAGCTTGGGTTAATCGCGTTATTCTTTCTAATGGTATTTTGGTGCGGGTTGGTCTAATTAGTTTTCCCTTGTATTTGTGGCATTGGCCTCTTTTATCTTATGCCCGCATTATTAACGGTGGTTTACCCTCGATAAAATTGCGTATATTATTAGTCATTACTGCAATTTTAGCCGCTTCGCTAACTTATAAATTTATTGAGAAACCAATTCGATTTGGCTTAAAAAATAGATACTCTGTATTAACACTAACTACATTAGCATTAATATTAGGTATTGTGGGTTTTGGATCTTACTCTTATGAAGGGTACAATTCTTTGCGTAATATTGAAAACTTTACAATGAATTCAAAAGTGGCAGAGCAACTTGTTGGTCCAGGATGGAAATATAGCACTAATAAGACGTGTCTAACCCAATATCCTTTCAAAGAATCAATAGGGTTTTGTATTAAAAATACCGATGATAAGCCAGATATTTTATTGTTAGGTAATAGTCATGCCAACCAACTCTATCCTGGGTTCACGATAAATACTAAGTTAAAAAACCATAGCGTTCTATCGATAGGCTCATGTGATCCAGTAATGGACGACAATCCTGATAAGAATGGTACCTGTTATGGTGATAGACAATTGCAGCAACAAAAATTTATTAACGAAATAGTCAGTACCTCTAAGTCAGTAAAATTTGTCGTAATTGATGGTCTGAGTAGACAGCCTTCTAGTGAATATATTTCATTATTACAAAAACGCATAGCCTTTTTTGAAAGTAATGGAGCAAAAGTTATCATATTTACTCCCCATCTAAGATTAGAATTTGATCCAAAAAATTGTTTTACACGCCCACTTAGATCTACGAGCAAAAACTGCACACTTCCATTGCAAGTAAGAGATGAATACCTTGCACAATTTAGACCATTGATGATATCCATTGCTAGAACAAACCCTAAGACTCTGTTTTTTGAACAAAATGGCATGTACTGCGATACTAAACAATGCGGCTTCATTAAGTATGGTATGCCGCTTGAAAGAGATTTTAAACACCTTTCAGAGTTCGGATCAATTGAATTAGCAAAAAACTTCGTGGCATGGACTGAAGTTAATACCCCAGAACTACTAACTAAAAATTAATAGGCGCATGAAAACAACTGAAAATCTATCACTTTGAGTAAAAAATTATAGTATCTTAGTATGAATAAACTCACAATTAGCGGCTTAAAAGTGCTGAAAAAAATTTATTGTACATGTCTTCGCTCACAAAATTTACCCAAGCCCGAATGTGAACAAGATCCTGATAAAGCTGCGCAAATTATTTTCAATGCATTGATGTCAGACAAGCCTTGTATGATTGCACGCTTTGGCGCTAATGAGTTGTCTTGCTTAGGAAATTACATTGGGGTAAAGAGCCAGAAAAATAGGGTAATGGATTATATCAAGGGTGTAACAAAGTCTTGGTGGTGGGAACCAAAAATCATTAATTTAATGCAGCAGGGGGCAGGTTATTTTCCGGCAAGAATCGATAAAATTGAACAGTTTTGTGACTTAATGATACAGGATATTCCTGAAGTCAATATATTAGGCTCTTGGCTACCGGATGAGCAGTTATTTGAGCACGAGTTAACAAACTGCCAAATAGTAAATTTTGAATTATTAAACCCCTACTTTTCAAAAACGCCATGGACCAAAGCCCTGGCAGGGAAAAAAGTTCTAGTAGTTCACCCCTTTGCACGCACCATAACGCAACAATATAAAAAACGTGAATTATTGTTTAAAGATAATCTTTTACCGCAATTTCAATTGATGACGATACAAGCTGTACAAAGTATTGCGGGCAACCCCACCGGCTTTGCTGATTGGTTTGAAGCCCTTGACTTTATGAAAGCCGAAATAGATAAACAGGATTATGATATTTGCCTGATTGGTTGTGGCGCTTATGGCTTTCCTTTAGCGGCTCATGTGAAAAGAAGAGGAAAAAAAGGCTTTCAATTAGGCGGTAGCCTGCAACTCCTCTTTGGTATCAGGGGAAAAAGATGGGAAAACGCAAATTACAATAGCCAATACAATTACGCACAATTAATCAATGAGCATTGGGTTAAGCCAGGAGATGAAGAAAAACCAGAAGGTGCTGTTAATGTCGAAGGCGCTTGTTATTGGTGATTATTAATAATAAATAAGATATAGGAACATTATAACTATGCATATAGGAATAGCCGGCCCAATTTACATACCTTCTATAAACCTTAAATATACTGGGGACAGACATAAGTGGCCGGTAGGGATGGGTGGAGTTCCGGTAAACCATTTAATCAATGCGCTACTTGAATTAGGGCATCATGTTTCTGTATTTAGCTCATCACCTGAAATTGAAGTAGGGGACTCATTTGAGTGGCATGAAGATAATATATCGATTTATTTGGGGCCACGCAGAAAAAGAACAAGGAATCTTTGTGGTGATTTTTTTTCAGTAGAAAGAGATTATATAAAGAATGCAATAACAAACACGAAGCCTGATTTGGTTCATGCACATTGGCAATATGAATGGGCTTGGGGTGCATTGGATAGTGGTTTTCCGGTTCTGGTAACGTGCCATGATTCACCGTGGCACGTCTTTAAAGCACAAGCTGACTTATATCGTTTTTTTAGACTGATAATGGCTTTAATTGTTATCAAAAAAGCAAATAATCTGACAACGGTATCAGGCTATTGTGCAAAAGGTTTACAGCTATTGACATCCAAAAAAATTAAAGTAATTCCTAATTTTGAGCCTGAAGAGGTTTTTAATCTCTATCAAGTAAATCGGGTTGTTAATAAAGGATGCTGTATTGCAATGGTTAATAATGGCTTTACAACACGAAAAAATGTAGAAATAGGCATTGAAGCCTTTGTAAGACTTCGAGATCAAAATCCTGATATCGAATTACACCTTTTTGGCTCATCGTTTGCCGAAGGAGAGGAAGCTCACGAGTGGAGTAGAAAACGCTTCCCTCTGGATAATATTTATTTTCAGGGTGCTTTTTTATTTAGCGATTTAATGAAAAGATTATCTGTAATGGATGTATTTCTTCATACTTCCATAGAAGAATCATTTGGTATGGTGTTGGTTGAAGCGATGGCGATGGGTATTCCGGTTATTGCGGGTAAAAGTTCAGGTGGGCCGCAATGGATACTAAACGAAGGAGGAGGATTACTGGTAGATATAACGAACATTGATGATGTGAAAAATGCCTTACAAAGCCTACTTGAAACAGATCGTTATAATAAGCTATCGTTAAAAGCCCGAGATGTGGCGGTGAGTCGATTTGGAAAAGATAAAGTGGTGGGGCAGTATATAGATGCTTATAAAGCATTACTACCACAATTTTATTGAGCTGTAAGTATGCAATTTAACAATAAGCTATAGGTGATCGCACATGAAAGTAATTCATATTTTTGGGGAATTAAAGCCATCTGGAGGAGAGGCGATGATGTTAAGTGCTGCGCCAATGTGGTTATCCGTAGCCGAGATGCATATATTGAGTACGGGTGATGAATCTGTTGGTGTATATGCAGAGAAACTATCGAAAGCTGGTTATGTTATTCATCACATACCTTTCAGAAAGAGTGTTTCATTCTTTATAGATCTAGTGCGTCTTTTGCGCAAAGAGAAGTACGATGTTGTGCATATGCATACTCAACGTGCCAGCCTTTGGTTTGCTTTAATATCACGGTTGGCTCTTGGATCCTCGGCAAATCTCATAAGAACAGTACATCATATTTTCAAGTTTGATGGCTGGCTTCGAAGCAGGATAAAAATAGAGCGATACTTGGTGAGATCTTTACTTAACGTCACCTTGATATCGAACAGTCCTTCGGGCAAAAAAAATGAGCTTATTAGGTATGGTTCTGATAATAGGCTGATACCCAATTGGTATGACAGTGCTTTCTATGTACCGCCAACGGATACGCAGAGAGCTAAAATACGGTATGTTCTGGGCTATAATGAGGATACTTGCATTTTTCTCTCTTTGGGCGGCAACTGGTACTACAAAAATTATGGGATGATTGTCGAGGCACTTGCATTATTGCCCACTGATATAAATATTTTGTATGTGCAGGTTGGAGTGCAAGGCGAAGGGATGCCACTTGAGACTACTGCGCTACACCTTGGCGTGGCTGAAAGGTTGCGTTGTATGGGTGTTGTAGATGACCCAAGGATGTATTTGCAGGCAGCCGATGTTTATATGATGCCTAGCTCTGAAGAAGGCTTTGGCGTTGCAGCAGTAGAAGCAATGGCATGTGGGCTTCCAGCAATATTGAGTGATGTTGAAGCACTTTGCGACTTTAGAGAAAATATACCTGGTATTGAATATATAAATCCGAATCCGCAAGAGATTGCTAATGCGATGGTGAAGCTTGCACAACTATCAGTTACAGAACGTAAGCGTCTTGGATACTTTATTGCAAATGCAACAAAACAAAATTATGGACTAGAGTGTGGTGCAAAAAGTTATTTGCAATTGTACCAGTGATTATAATTAATTATGCATCAGTGATTATCGGCAACAATGTGTTTATCGGAATAGGAAGCAAGGTCATGTTTGATGTTAAAATGACCTCAATAGAGTTAATAGTGCCTGGTGAATTCTAAACAATAATATTCCTTGTAATTCTATCTATGTAGGCAACCCAGTTGCAGTTATTAGTGTCTTATAATCCTGAAAAATTAAATCGGAGTAGTGACTATTTACATAGAACATACCATTGACATTGACAACACCTACAGATTACTAAACGACACTAATCACTGTTTTTTATTAAAATATTAAAGCTAGTTTTGAAGTAGGATTGAGTTATGAAAACAGAGTTTAGATACAGGGCACTCACTATAATAGTATTTTGTGCATACATTATATTGGGATCGTTTAGCGGAGACTTTACCCAAAGTCCTAAAAGCACAGAAGGATTTCCATATCATAGAATTTTAATGCTACTGACTGCTTTTATTTTTTTATTCAATCCCCAACAAGTGCTTATTGCCTGCAAAAAAAACAAAATTTTAATCACACTGCTTTTATATTTACTATTAACAGCCCTATGGGCCAATAGTCCGTTGGAGACCGTCAAGACCTTTATATTTCTCTCGTCAGCGTTTATTATTTCGATATTAAGCGCACTGGCCTTTTCAGAAAATAAAGTCGTTTTAATCAGATGGTTATTTTGGTTATTTTTACTGCTAACATTGGCAAGCATCATTACCGCGCTTTTTTTTCCAAGTATTGGCGTTAAGATTGGAGAGGAGGGCGATGCAAGATGGGTAGGTATTACCCAGCACGCTAATGCATTAGGTGAGCTATCATTACTATTAATATGGCTATCATCTAACCTGTTTTTCTTGGCAAAAAGCAACATTGAAAAACTTATCATACTGTTTGCAATAAGCGCAGCCTTCTATTCCATACTTAAAGCGGACAGTATGACCAGCTTTATTACGGCAATAGTCATATCCAGCTATGTTTGTTACTACTATCTCTTCTGGCGATTGAGCCCATCAATTAAATTAGTTTTCTACATTATCGCTGCCTTAAGTTTTTTGATTACTATCACTTTTTACATGAGCGCCTCTGAGTTGGCAGATACCACGTTGGCATCAGCAGGAAGAAATACAACCTTTACAGGACGCTCCACTCAATGGAAAATTGCTCTCACAGAAGCAGTTGATCATTTAGTTTTTGGACTAGGCTTTGATGATCTCGGACAATTAACAAAAAAATATCATGTCAGGATGAACATGTTACACAATGGGTACATTGAAAACTTAGTTAAAGGTGGTCTCGTTGCGAGCATGCTACTGACTTTTCTTTTAGTAAAAACGTTTTTTCATCAATTAAGAATTAAGTCAACCTACAAGCATGATTTTATTTTTTTAAATACAGGCCTTATTATGCTATTACTTCATAACATTACCGAGTCCTCAATATTACGGGGCCTGAGTCCATTAAGTATATTTATCATATTTATTATTGTTTTAACAAGCATAATTCCAATAACTAATAAAGATAAATCGTTAGCAACCGCTCAATAATAATGAATAACAATTTTTTTTTATTTAACACACCACAAATATCCGACCTTTTTATTTGGCAAAATATTAATCTGGCACTTTGATAGTTTATATGGTTTCACCAATCTTTAATGAGGAATGACTGATATGCAATCCATTGCAGTTTTAATGACTTGCCATAACCGGCGAGAAACAACGATTGCCTGTCTGGATGCGTTGTTCCAAAACGATTTGCACGATGTTTCTTTGCAAACGTTTCTCGTGGATGATGGCAGTACTGATGGCACGACTGATACCATTAAAAAGCGTTATCCGATAGTTAATGTAATCCCCGGTGATGGCAATCTCTTTTGGAATCGCGGCATGCATTTAGCCTTTGAGCAGGCGCTGCAAATTGGCTTTGATGCCTATTTGTGGTTGAACGATGACACGATGCTTTACCCCCAAGCTATTCAGCAATTATTGCAAACCAAGTTAACCGAATCAGATGGCGAGACTATTGTGGTAGGTGCGGTTTGTGATCAGGATACCGGTATTCGTACTTATGGTGGAGCGCGTTATCTTGACCCTGTATTTCGCCCCTTTCTGTATGAACAACTATCACCCAATGGTAAGCCACAAGAAGTTGATGTATTTAACGGTAATGTAGTGTTAATCCCTAATGCTATTGCCAGAAAATTAGGCAATCTTGACCCGGTCTTTGAGCATGGAATGGGGGATATTGATTTTGCAATGCGTGCTCGCAAACTAGGCATTAAAATCCTGATGACTGCTGATTGTGTAGGCACTTGCTCTGTAAATAGTGCTGAGGGGACTTACAAAGACAAGAAACTCTCTTTTAAGACCAGAATAAGTCAATTATTTTCACGCAAAGGGCAGCCTTTACGTTCATGGTTTGCAATGTGCTGGCGACATGGCGGGTTGCTGTGGCCACTCCATTTTTTGTCGGGCTATATTAAAATCATCATTGGCCGTAATTAAAGATTAAGCGGCTGGATATAAAAATGAATAAGAATTACGCAGCCATTAATTTACAGAAAATAGAAAGTGAAGCTGATCATAGAGTATCTTTCTAAGGATTCTACCAATCATTTACGAAGTATTAAGTGCACAATGAATATACACCGACTACTCAAAACGCTTTTTTATCCCTCTCAGTTAACTGCGGAGGCTGGTGGGGCGATTATCCGTAAAGCACTTCAAGACACCAAACCTTTAATGGTTGCCAGATTTGGCTCAGTTGAGATTAAGGGTGTTTTATATCAGCGATTACCTAAAATTATTCGTCCTTTTGTTAAGGAGAAGGTTTTCGCTCCAATGAGTAACAATGCCGGTTTCTTTCCTGTATCGGATAAAGCGATACAGGAATTTTCAAACCTAATGATTGAAGATATGAAGCAATTGGACGTTCTCGGTTCGTGGCGCATTGAAGAAAAATTTCTGCTGAAGTATTTTCCTAATGCAAAACGGGTTGGATTGAGAGCACTGGAATCCTATTTATCTGAAAACCCTTGGACTGAAATGCTTGAGGGGCTAAAAGTGCTGGTTATTCATCCATTCAATACAACCATTGAGCGCCAGTACCATGAGAAGAGAGAATTGCTTTTTGAGGACAAGAGAATTCTCCCCCGGTTTAAATCACTGGAAACGGTCGAGGCAGTACAGACGATTGCAGGCAATAAGGGAGAATTCGATAATTGGTTCGAAGCATTGGATTCCATGAAGTCTGCCATCGATTCAAAAGATTACGATGTTGCCATCATCGGCTGTGGTGCGTATGGATTTCCGTTGGCGGCCCATGTAAAGCGCAATGGAAAGAAAGCGATCCATCTTGGCGGTGCTACACAAATACTTTTTGGCATTAAAGGGCGGCGCTGGGACGATCACCCCTTAATTTCACCCTTATATAACGAGTATTGGGTTCGTCCCGCGCCTGAAGATGTGCCGTCTGATGCCAATAAAGTTGAAAATGGCTGTTATTGGTGACTCACGCCTTATGCCAGCAGTGAGATAATGGATATTATCCTAGGCAAAGAGGTAGCAACTCGGCACGCCCCTTACATTTTATTTCTCTGCTTCCATTTTTTAAGAGTGCGTTAGCATGTACATTACAATAGATACATCTGCTTTGATTGCCGTTATTGCTAATGAGCCGCATAAAAACAAAATTATTAAATTAACAGAAGGTGTCAATCTATGCACGCCAACTTCGGTTCATTGGGAAATAGGTAACGCTTTTTCAGCGATGTTGAAGCGTAATCGTATCGATATTGTTCAAGCACAATCTTGTCTTCATGCCTATCGAGTAATTCCCCTCAAGTTTGTTGAAGTTAATCTGGAACAATCTTTAGAATTGGTTGATAGGCTAAAAATTTATGCTTATGATGCGTACCTTATCCAATGCGCCAAGCAATCAAAATCAGCGCTACTCACTCTGGATAATGGTTTGTGTCAAGCCGCAAAATCCGTTGGCATTACGTAATTGGAGTTGTAATTATGCACGTTTATACTTTTTCAGAAGCAAAACAAAATTTTTCTTCTTTATTTGATCAGACTAAAGAAGAGGGATCTGTTCAGATAACTAGAAAAGATGGTCAATTGTTTATGTTGATGCCCATTGCACCTGTAAAATCCCCTTTAGATGTTCCCGGCGTTGATCTAAATTTGTCTACGGATGAAATTGTTGGCTTTGTTCGAGAAGGCAGGAACAGGTTTGGTTATGACCAATGATGATTCTGATGCCGGTCGGGGCTTGCAAGCCCCGACCGGCTCAGGGATTATATCCAACTCACCCCGCTCTATAATTTTTAGGATTCTTTCCTTAACCATTCTTTAAATGGATAACCAATGCTGAATATTCTATTAGCAACCGGACGACAACTGCAAACCCGCTTAAAATTACTCATATCAAGAAAAATAACCAGAGTTGGTAGTGACCTCCACATAGGTGCTGGTAGTCATTTTTGGGCACCAGAATCTATTTCTATCGGTAAGGGTGTTTATATTGGCAAAGATGTGTTGGTCGAATGTAATGCTGAAATTGGCGATTACGTTCTTATTGCTAACCGTGTGGCACTGGTTGGGCGGCGCGACCATGATTTCCGTGCGGTCGGTATCCCAGTCCGTTTCTCGCCTTGGGTAGGCAGCAGTTATCCACCCAGTCCGTACAGAGAAGAGAAGGTTGTTGTTGAATCCGATGTTTGGCTTGGCTTTGGTGTGATTGTGTTATCCGGTGTCAGCATTGGCCGGGGTGCGATTGTTGCCGCAGGCGCGGTAGTAACACGGGATGTTGGCGCTTATGAAATTGTGGCCGGTAATCCGGCAATAAAAGTGGGAACACGTTTTAAAGACGACAGCACCATTGAACACCATGAAACTTCCATGCAAACCGGACATTTTAAATCTTCCGAACGTGGTTATGACCATTGGCTAATCGAACCTGGATCAAAACCAGACCTTACAACCCGCTAACAGGTAACTGAATGAAAAAAGTTGTTATTCTTCAACATCGATTATTGCATTATCGCTTGGGGTTGTTCGAGCACCTTCGCAAAGCCTGTGAAGTGAGGGACATTAAGTTGCATTTGGTTCATGGACAACCCACTAAACGCGAAGAAAAAAAGCGCGATGTCGGGACTTTGCCTTGGGCGGATGCGGTGGTGAATCGCTATGTGTCTGTCGGCAGTAAAGAAGTGCTTTGGCAACCGTTTCCAAGACAACACCGCGACGCTGACTTAGTGATTGTGATGCAGGAAAATCGTCTGCTTTCCAATTACCCCTGGCTTTTTCTACGCGGCTTGCATAAAGCCAAAGTGGGCTATTGGGGACATGGCCGTAATTTTCAGACACGTCGTCCAACCGGTTTACTGGAAAAGTGGAAACAGTTTTTGGTGGGCCGGGTCGATTGGTGGTTTGCTTACACTGACCTGACGAAAGACATTCTGCTGGCCGATGGTTACCCCGAAGAGCGCATAACCGTGCTGGATAATGCCATTGATAACGAAGGTTTTGTTACTGATTTGACTGCAATTACCGATGCCCGCCTTGCAGAAATAGGCAGCGAGCTTGGCTTGCCTGAAAGTGCTCACATTGGTTTGTATTGCGGCTCACTCTATCCGGACAAACGTCTGGATTATATGGTGGCGGCGGCTGACAAAATTCAGGCTGCGTTGCCTGATTTTCATTTGCTTATTATTGGCGATGGCCCCAGTGCATCAGAAATTAAGGACGCTGCGCTCACTCGGCCTTGGTTACATTGGCTTGGGGTGCGTAAAGGCGTTGAAAAGGCCGCTTATTTTCGTTTGGCTCATGTGGTATTAAATCCCGGTTTGGTAGGCTTGCATGTGTTGGATGCATTTTGCGCAGGCGTACCTATGGTCACCACCGCCGATGCCCGGCACAGCCCCGAAATTGCTTATCTGAAGGATGGCGAGAATGGCCTGGTAGTGCAAGGTGATGCGGGTGCTTATGCCGAAGCCATCATTGGTTTGTTACAAAATCCGTCACACTATGCACAGCTGCAAGCCGGTGCACTGGCTGGTGCCCAACACTATACTTTACAGAACATGGTAGAGCGCTTTGCTGACGGCATTGAACGGTGTTTGTTGATGGAGAGGAAGATTTAGCTGTTTGCTGGTTACCCTATTTTGCAAATTTTAATGGTTTCAAACAAGCCCTCCTATTCTTAATGCATTTAACTTATTAGTTTTAAATGCCTTAGATTTATTTATCCTTACGAAGCGTGACGGGGTTTGTAACTCCGTCACTCACGTTTAGAATGCTATTGAAGTCTTCATGCGTTTCGGTCTGGGTTGCAATCCCCGACTACCAACTTTAGACGGGACAAGCAAAAAGCCTTAACCGCGTCAATAGGGTTAACTTAATGATAAAGCATCAAAAGAAACCGTTCGCTGATCGGAGTCCAAGCGAGTTGTCCGCTTCGACTCCGATCAGCGAACGATTTAACCTTAAAGTGTCCCGCCTTAAGTAGGTAGCCCAATCCGGATACCTACTTAAGCGGGGACAGATAACATGCCTTTAAGGGATGGTATCTGTAAAATCGTCGCGCTTTAAATGGGTTGCTCTATTGTGGGAGCGACGCCTACGTCGCGACTAACGTTTGTTTCAAATCGCGATGTAGGCGTCGCTCCTAGGAAGTTAGCTACCAACTTGAGGCCATAGGATGTGCTGAACAAATTAAAGCACATCAATCGCGAACGATGCGCCTCCTGGCGTCGGCAATCCCCGAAGCGTGACGGGGTTTGTAACCCCGTCACTCACGTTTAGAATGCTATTGAAGTCTTCAAACGTTTCGGTCTGGGTTGCAATCCCCGACTACCAACTTTAGACGGGACAAGCAAAAAGCCTTAACCGCGTCAATAGGGTTAACTTAATGATAAAGCATCAAAAGAAACCGTTCGCTGATCGGAGTCCAAGCGAGTTGTCCGCTTCGACTCCGATCAGCGAACGATTTAACCTTAAAGTGTCCCGCCTTAAGTAGGTAGCCCAATCCGGATACCTACTTAAGCGGGGACAGATAACATGCCTTTAAGGGATGGTATCTGTAAAATCGTCGCGCTTTAAATGGGTTGCTCTATTGTGGGAGCGACGCCTACGTCGCGACTAACGTTTGTTTCAAATCGCGATGTAGGCGTCGCTCCTAGGAAGTTAGCTACCAACTTGAGGCCATAGGATGTGCTGAACAAAATGAAGCGCATCAATCGCGAACGATGCGCCTCCCGGCGTCGGCAATCCTATACCAGACGAAACACAGCAAGCCCTAGTGGCTAGTACCCTCTTTAAAAACATCCTCTAAACTCGGCGCGGTAATGGCACTAATTAACCATTCTTTGAACTGATCTTCGCTGGCGTCTTTAAGTCTATTATCGACTGCATCAGACAACTCACCCAAACGATGGATAAGCATTAAACCCAGCATTTTGGCCTCGCCTTCTTGCAATCCTTCCTGTTTTCCTTTTGCCATTCCTTTGACCATTCCTTTCGCAATTCCCATTCTTTCTACACTCGTTACATATTGCATTTTTTCATTCTCCTCAAGGATTTCGATTTCTTGCCATAATTGTTGCTCAAGTTCTTCGGGTAAGCGCATCATCCAGTCAATTGCGCCAAACAGGTCGATGACCCGTTGTTTATCCCATTTGCGTTGATAGAGTAATCTTACTAATAACTGCTTGGCCTTATAGCGCTCCTAATCATTCTTTCGAGTCCGCTGTGTCAGGATGTGCGTGGCTGTCACTACAGCAAACGAGTTATCCACTTCCAGCAGTTCATCCACCTTGTTGTGATAATCGGTCAGCTTGGCAATGGGAAAACGGATAGAGGTTTCACTGCCCAATACACTGTAACTGAAATAATCCGGTCGCCAATTGGTGTGCTCATCGGCCAGCTCTGCAAAACTGGCTACAGGCCTGTCATAGCGGTCGTAAATACGATAATTGTAGACAAACATCCGCTTGGCAAATTCAGCTTGCCGGGTTCCTTGTACCTCAACGTGAATATAAATCCATTTTTCATCGCCATTTAGCAATGTCACCCTGACCAGTTTATCGACAAAACGTTTCCCCAGTTCCGCATCCTGCACCACTGCCCATAGTTCCTGATCCAGAAAAACATGCTCTTTTGACCAATCGATCCGAGCATAAGCCTCTGGAAAATAAAACTCTATCAACCCGGGAAAATAATGTTCAACGGCCTCTTTCCACGGACTGTCGTAATTATCATTAAAGGTTTCCATGCTCACTGTGCGCTCATCCTGTTCAGCCATACAATCCTCATCGATTTTTGGGTGATTATACCCAAAGAGGGGTTCCGTGAGCAGGCTATTGTTTTAAACCAATGACGCATGCCGCACACTCTACCCGGATACAATGCCGGCGTGGTGTGCAACCCTGACCGGCACAGTATGACAAGGTGATTGTATCATAATGGCACCGCACGTCGCCATGTGGAATCAACCGCTCAATTGCGAAATTGCTTGAGGGGTGTCAGGTATTTTTGCTGACCCATAAACTCCAGCCCCGCGCACTTGGAAACCGGGGCTTCAAAAACCGGGCTCCCAAGCGAGGCTTGAGAACCCAAAGGCAACTGCATATTACGGAATCAAGCCAATATCCGTAGGTAATGGTAAAAAGCCCTTACCTGATAACAGTGCTGGTGAACAGGTGGTCATTTGTTTGTTAACTATGGTCACGCATGGATCGGCTACAACGCTGCCTTTCTCAACGCCTTTCGCCACCCATTGGAGCCATGGTTTATCATTCTGATTCCCAGGAGCACTACTATCAAGTATGTTGTAGGCAACTAAAAATATTCCGGTCGGAGACCAGATTATGTTATTTGCAATTGTTGTTGACGCCTTAGGTAGGCGATACAACAACGAACTACCAACTACACTCGCGCTAACAATAACATTACGCTCGATTTGGTTGCCTTCGGGCCAGATTTTGTTATTCATAGGTATTGCCAGCCCTGGATAGGCCTGTTGCCATAAAGATGTTTTGTAAGGTGAATCATCTAGCGTTTTTTGATTTCGAAGACTTTGATCAATATCAGATATGCCAATAGCACGTGTATTGGTCTTAAAGTAATTATTGGTTATTATGTTGTCCCGTCCACCGTTAATAAATATCGCCTGGGAGCCAACATTTTCAAATATGTTGCCACTGATCTCAACCCCCGACATACCATCGTCCAGGTAAACGCCGTGCGTCCAATCTGGCGATTGATAGACTACCTGATTATTTGCAACATCAACACTCTTCATACCGTAACCCATAATGTCATGAAGGTAGTTATAACGAATGACATTCCCCCGCCAATCCCAATGCCGCCCTGAGTAGATTGCCCCAGCATCTGAAGACTGCAAGCAAAAATGATGAATTTCATTTTTTTCAATTAAATGATTGTTACCTCCAAAGGTAATGGCATTATGTGGCCCCTGCTCCAGCAAATTATTTGACACTGTAACGCCGACTCCACTAACTCCTACTCCGGGTGTATAAGTCAATATCACTGTGGACATGTGATGAATATAATTGTTATGAATCACATGCCCGGACGCTTGCAGTGTCTTTTTGTCACCACCTGAAACGACAACGCCTTGCGCACCCGTATGATGAATTTTGCTGTTGCTCAGTTGCACATTCTGGCCACCATTTATATCCACGCCTTTGCCACCGATGCTGTTGACACCCAGGTTATCCATCACAACGTTGGTGGAATTTTTCACTTTAATGGCTGTACCGGTACTGTGTTGAAAGCTGATATTTTTAAAGGTTAAGTTGCTGATACCGTCGGCAGTCAGAATGTGAGTCAATGATGAAAGAATAGTCACTTTAGGGGTTATGCCGACCGGTGCAATAAAGCTCACCTTTTTGGTCATAGCATTATAAACCCATTCACCCGGCGCATTTAATAAAGAAGGGTCGTTTTGGATATAAAAGCGTCTGCCACTCCTTAACGTATAGCTTGTTGGTGCCGATAATTTGATGGCATTACCTGACTGATCAACGGAATCTATACCAATGTATTGGTCATACCAGTCATTACCGGCAAATATATGCACTTGGGCATCTGTATTAGTGCCGGTTAAGGTTGGTAATGTTTCCATCACTGAAAAATGCGTTTTTTGATCTAGCGGTAATTTAATGTGCGCCCAGCCGTTATCCGGCCAACGCGCTAGTTGCATTTTTTGGTCATTGACAAATAATTCAAATTTGGGGATGTTACCCTTAATGCGCACAATATCAAAATAGGTGGTGTTGGCTGGCAATTTTGTCAACGGGCAATCCCAAAACGTGGTGGTGCGCTGTGTGCAGGTAATGGGCAAGCCGGCACTGAGGGTCACTTGCGCACCCGGCTCACCTTGCCAGAGTATTTCTCTACCCGGCAACCCTGAGTCCAATAAACTAAAATTAAGCGGTTGGTTTAGGTAATAACGGCCACCGGCAATAGTAACAGTGACTTTGTTGTTAAAATTGTTGGTTTGTTTTAGGGTTCTGATGGCTTGTTGGGCTCGCTCAAGCGTTTTAAACGGGCCGTTGGTTCGTGTTGCATTGGGCAGATTTATAGTGCCTGACCATAAATCATTACCGGTTGGATTGACGTAATAATCTGTCGCCATGGCAGAGGTGCCGAAGCATAAACAGACTACAATAAATAAACAGCGATAGTGTTCCATAAGTACCTATGTGAAATTAATTTAACTTTTTAAGGAAATGTTATTTTGTAGGGTATATTTATATCTCAAGTTTCGGAGTTCATTTTAACCAAGAAAAAATAAGCAACTCATTGAATAAT
>JBAXXH010000059.1:0-21545 GCA_037127995.1 Methylococcaceae bacterium
ACAACACTTAAGAGGCTTTTTTTAAACTGTAAACTGGAAAATGAAGGGTGCCATCTTATAAGGCCAATACTTTTCTGGCGGAACACCTAACAACGCCATTGCGCCCATAGTGCTGCGCAAATAAGCGCCGGTATCGCCCGTCCAACCCAAAAGATTGCGTGTTGTTTTGTACAAGAATAATCGGGAGGCATCCAGCCATGTGCCATAAGCCTTTTTTTCATAGAACTCAATCATGCCCACACCCGCGTTAGCCGTGCATGAGCCCAGTTGCCCCTGATCCTCGATGGGAGCGCACCACGCCCTCAGATCTACTTTGGTAGCCAATGTTGCCGGTGTCTTCAGTACATTAAGCTTTTTAAGCATCGGTTTGATAGCTTTATGTTCGGGCGAGTAATCTCTGACATCAGGCAAATCCCGTACCCAGCCCAACCTATAATTTTCGCGTATTTCGCTCATAGTCTTATCTCCAAAAATTAATTAATGTTTTTGCTTGTTTATTAATCAGCAACAAGTTGTCGCTCAAGACCCGGTCTCATACCCAGCCAACACCATAATTTTCATGTATTTCTTTAATGATCTTAACTCCAAAAATTAAGCAAATCTTGATGCCATGAAATTTGAATGTGCAAAAATTAATGAATCACCGGATAACAACAGGTTAAGCAAAAAGTCCAACTAACGCATCGTCGTACTTAAAGTACGCATGACTACCTACTGAAGATATAAATACCAAACAAGCAAAAAATATTTTAATTAAAATATTCACATTAATCACCTAATTTAACACTAAAAAATTTACGTATTAGTAAGACCTGTCCAAAAAAAGCACAATAATGTAGAAACAAACCCGTTTGGAACGGAGCGATAAGCCCCGTCCCGCTTCGATATGATGGTGCAAACAATTAGGCATGCTTGAACTGATGCGAGCATTTAAACAGGCCGACCACACCGATCAAAAATAACCAGCATGCAGCAGGTAATGGAACCGAATTGAGTTGCACGTTGGTCAGTGCCAAAGCAGAGCCTTGATATGCACCTCCATCAATAATACCAAAACTAAGTGTGTGGACTCCGGCGGCTAGATCCAAGAATTCTTTGCCATATCCTGTTTGATAGGTTAAAACATAATCCCATGAAGGAAGTGCTTCGTATCTTGATGTATTTGTGTTTGCAAATATATTCACCTTTCCGTCCAACACTAAAAAAGCCGAATCATTTTTGGTTACATCGGGCGCATTACTAAAGAAATTCCAATTAAATGATAGTTTTTGGCCAACAGCAGATGAAAACGTCTGTTGAATAGCGGATCCGCCTGAACTATTCAGAGTTAGTGCTGCCCAGTTATCGCTAGTTGGTTTAAAAAAGTTCTCAAGGCTTGTTGTGGATACTGGCGGGGAGCCGTTCTGATTAAATATACCTGACGACAGTCCACCGCTGCCCAATATCGCATGATGAGTAGCCGGGCCTGGAATCAGACCGAATTGGCTGTCTTGCCGAAAGCCGCTTGGAAGCACCGATGGCTGTACTTGTACGCTGCCTTTTGATGTCCAGCCATAAAGCCCGCCAGTCAAATCAGTGACGCTATTAGCGGCGAAGTCACCATTCGTGATGATCGCTGCATGTGCCTGATTACCTGCCATTATTGCCGTCGTTAGCAAACTTGCTGCAAGTAACTGATATTTTATGTGATGATTTTTCATGGTTATCTCCTAAAGATATTAACAATTGAATATTTGGGTAATACATATAATGAAAAGTAATTTTTTGTTTTTACACTTCCTGTTTTATCGTTGGTCGATTAAAAAAACCGGATAAGTTAATTGGCCGTGCCGGTAATGGTCATCGTGATGCTGTCGTTTTTTCTAACGATCAATCTAGAAGTGCAATCCCAATTGTTGTTATTAAAGGGAATGGAATACACTTGACCCGTCATACCGTTGGAACAGACAACCTTCTTGACAGCCATGCCTGTTGCTATTCCCCCGGGGTTATTATTTTGAAAAGTCGCTGTGACGTTCTTGGTAGCGGTCATGGAAACAACACAACTGGGTGTGCCACCTGTGCAGGCTCCACTCCAGCCAGTGAAGGAATAGCCTGCGGCAGGTATCGCAGTCAAGGTCACGTAAGTGCCGCTGGTATATTCCTCACTGCATTCGATGCCGCAGTTGATGCCTTCCGGATTGCTCGTCACCTTGCCCTGTCCAATAATGCTCACGGTTAAGGGGAACTGAAGAGGTGGGGTGATGTTAAAGGTCGCCGTCACGCTTTTTGCTGCCGTCATTGATAAGACACAAGTACCGCTACCCGCGCAATCCCCGCTCCACCCGCTAAAGGTATAGCCCGCAGACGGTATAGCGGTCAGCGTCACGCTGGTGCCGCTTGCGTAACTCTCGATGCAATCCGTACCGCAGTCGATACCCGCCGGATTACTCGTCACCTTGCCTTGTCCGATAGTGGTCACAGTTAGGGGGGTGGCTGAATACACTATCGCATCAACCCAACCGGCGTCAGCTCCCACACTGCTGCTAAAATCCTTGGTGTAAGACCATCTCAGCGTGTGTTGTCCGCTTGGGATCGAGACCGTCTTCTGCTGCCAATCTACTACGCCGGAAACGGGCGGAAGCGATGCAGTTCCATCCATTGAGAATCGTAAGAAGTCGTAATTTGCTTCGGAAGATACTTTCCAATAAAAAGTCAGTGTGCCAGGCCCGATAACCGTAGTATCCAAGTGACTCGCTTTGTTATCGAGAATAAGCCCGCTTTGCGCGGCAGACCCACCCAAAAAGCTTACCGCCGATTGTCCGATCCATGGCGCATCCCCGGTAGTACTCCAGACCAGGGTCGTATTATCAAGGGCAACGCCCAAAGGTACCGGAACTATGGGGTTAAAGGTTGCGGTCACGTTTTTTGCCGCTGTCATTGATAAAGTGCAGGTGAGTCCAGTGCAATCCCTGCTCCAGCCGACAAAAGTGTTGCCCGCAGACGGGGTAGCAGTCAGGGTCACACTGGTGCCGCTGGCGTAACTCTCACTACAATCCGTGCCGCAGTCTATACCCACAGGATTACTGGTGATCGTGCCATTTCCGACGTTTGTCACGGTAAGCGGGAAGCTCGCTGATGGTTGCAGACTCAAGGAAAACGCACCCGTGGCAAATGTGTCGAATGCACTGGCAACAACGCGGTATGTGCCAGTAGTAGTCAGTGTGTAAGAACCACTGCTTGAAGGTATACGGGAATTATTGCCTCCACCACCATTGTCGTCTTCAATAATCGGACCATTCGGAGGAATCAGGATGAGATAGCTGTTAATAACCGACGAATTCATGGCCAGCACGATTTGTTGTCCGGCGGTTCCACTAAACTGATAGGTCTTGGAATAAGTTGATCGGAACCCGGATAGACAATCGGTCGTACTCAAACTGCCATTGACCAAGTTACCAGGAGTCAAGACTGTCGGTGTCCCACATTGGTGGCCGCTACCCAAAATCGCTGTATCCAAATCTAAACGGGGTTTGGTAATGTTATTAAATGAATCGGTGATAGGCTTTCCGGAGTTCAACATGCGTAACAGGGTTTGATCACGGCTGTCCGACGGAAAAGCCGATTTTAACACCGCCACGGCACCCGCCACATGAGGAGAGGCTTGAGACGTGCCAGGCATTGTGATGTCGGCTGCTGTAATCATCGCTCCTGGCGCTAATAAACTGAGAAAAGTGGCGCTATTTGAGAAACAGATTACTTGGTCGGGTGCTGTGTAATTGTCTGAGCAAGTTGGTAACCAAGACTTTGTACCAAGATAATCGTCATAAACAGCTCCTACCCGCACGGCGTAGGGAGTGCATGCAGGGGATGCAATTTTATTCTTGTATCCTTCATTGCCGCTGGCAACGACAACAGAAATGCCCACATCCCGTGCCTGGGCGATAGGCGTTTCATAAGGGATATTGCCAGAACAAATACCAGTATACCCCCCCCCCCCCAGACTCATATTTATCGCCTGAATGTTATAACTGGACTGGTTTGCAATGGCCCGGTTGATTCCGATAATGACAACATTAGCATCAAATCCGCATTGCTTGGAGGAGCCCGAGCCGGTGCATTGATAAGCATCGTATACAATGAGCCCCGCGTCAGGTGCCACACCGGCCACGATGCCCGACACATTGGTGCCATGTCCATTATCATCGAGTTGGTAGTCATCGGGGGCAATATCTTCGCTCAACAGCACCTTGCATCCAGGACTACCAGGTCCATATAAGCAATTACCGAAGGCGGCATTGTTGTAATTAACGCCAGTGTCAATAACCACCACCGAAGTGCCACTCCCGGTATAACCAGCAGCGGCAGCCGCAGGTTGATCTATCAGGGGCAGGCTTTGCTGCAAACTAGGAAATAGCTTCTCATTCTCGTAGACCCTGACGACAGCCGGGTGATTCAACAGCTTCTCCATCGCGGCAATGGAATTGACGCGAATAAACATCATGGGCAGGTGGCTGTAATCCTGAAGAATGCTGATTTCTTGCCCACTCTGTACGGTGCCCGATTGCTTTAATTGAAGGGGGAGCGATCCGAATAAGCCGGAAATCACCGTGTTTTTTAATTCTGAATAGCGTTGCGACTTAAAATCCAACATGGTTTGCATGGCTTGTTTTTTATTCCTGGGAGTCTGTCCGACTTCCTTGTTTAATTGCTGTGCTTCCTGTTGGATTGCTTGATCGTCAAATTGGACGATGACTTCTTGTGCTTGACCTACAATTAGGCTCTCCAATATTTTGGCGGGTGCTTTCTGTTCAGCCGTTAGCGCATTGAGCTTTGACGCACCATCATTGACTGCTTTCTGCTCGGCCTTAAGAAAGGGAGGCAAGTTTTCTGTCAAGATTTTTGGCGTTTTCGATTCCGTTTCTTCTTGTTGAAGGGCAGGTAAAACGTTTTGTGATAATGCGTTTTGAACAGGGAATAGTATCCCTGTTAAAACAGTTAAAATTAAAACTTTAAAAGATAGATTTTTCATGGTGTTCTCGCTTTTGAAAGTATGCCGAATACAAAGGTTTTCGCAACGAAGTTGTGTTGCCTGTCACCCCGTTTAATGCTGTTAATTCAATGATAAATGCAATGTTTTTTAGTCTCATAATAATCGCCTTGATTTTTTGGGTATTGGAATATTAAATTGATGTTGCAATGCTATTCTTTGATTAGATTTTTGTGTTGGATAAATTGACCGCATCAACTAAAAAAGCCTAACTCATAAAGTATGGTTATTCTATCCACAGACTCACTAAAAAAAATTAATCCAGGTTAACTTTTTACAAAAAATTATATTTATTTAAGGACAACCGGACTATTGGGGAAAATCAACTCAAAGCTATACGTATTTATACCTATTAACAGAGGCTATCAGGCGTGATAGAGTAGATATATATTGATGTGTCATATTGCTATCGGAAGTCAGATGATGTTTTTTCGTTCAAATGGATCAACAGGGCTTTGCTACTCATGCCCTAACCGATATTTTCGCTTTTGCAAAAGCTTGCTGAACGGATCTTCAACCGAATTGAATGCACAGGCTGTTAAAAATCTGGCGGTTGCTGCAAAGCAATATTTATATCACCAGGGTGATGTAAACCAGGAATTATTTGTCTTGCGAGAGGGCTGGGTAATGCTAACCCGAGTTTCCGACGATGGTAAACGTCAGGTATTTCGCTCTGTATTACCGGGAGAACTACTCGGGTTTCAGCAATACTTCCACGGCCCCGCTATCTATTCGGCAATTGCCTTGGTGGACAGTGTGCTCTGCAAGGTTCCAAATAGTGTCGAACACTATTCCACACAGCCAGAACTTGCTTTAAGTCTTGCGGCTTCAGAAGCTTGTGACAAAATGCTGACCGAGATGTATCTAGGTAATATTACCCATCGAAACGCACGTGAAAGAATCGCATTTATGGTACTGGAAATTTATCATCGACTGAGGTTGCGTGGCCTGAATAATGGATACACCATTCAATTTCCACTCAAGCAGGAAGATATAGCGGATACGCTTGGGCTTACGGCCATCCATGTAAATCGAACGTTACATGCCTTTAAGAATGAAGGCGTGCTGCAAATACATAAACATCAATTAACCATTCTGGATTACGAGTTTCTTTATGCTTTGGCAGGATCCCGATTTGAATCAGGCTATTTAAACATAGAGTGGGCACACATAAAACCAGCTCTTTCAGTCAGCCGCCTGTAAAAATAAAATCGTACGTCTGACGAACTAAGATAACTCGCAATAAATACCCCCCCAATCATTGCCTGGCTCTGGGAGCACCACCGACTTAGGAGCGTGCATGAAATAACTTGAGCAACTGTAGGGGCGAATTTATTCGCTCTGGGCGGATAAATCCGTTCCTAAATGGTGCTCCCAATGTCTTGTTGGCGATTTTATTTCATGCGGATTCCTTAATGATTCCTGCAGCGCTGTGTACGAAGAGTGGAGCCTTGCGGGTTGCCTAAAGGCCGGAGTGCAAACCTAGGTTTGCACTCCAAATTGTCAAGGTGTCGGGAGCGTCACTGCTATTAAGTTAAGTATGTGGAGACTACAAATCGAGGGTTTATTTATTGCGGGTTGCCCAAACTTACGAATCGTCCGCTTGATCAGCAAGCGCAGTCAACCGTTTAATTAACGCGGTTAATTGCTCAGTCGTTTCAGTGCGTACGGTGGCATGGGCCACTTTTCGGCCTTTACGGGGCGGTTTATCGTAAAGATGCAAATGCGCATGAGGAATAGCCAACAATTCTTCAGTAACAGGCAAGCCGCCAATAAAGTTAACCATCGCGGCTTTACCAACAGCGGTAGTTGCACCTAAAGGCAAGTCCAGAATGGCTCGTAAATGATTTTCAAACTGGCTGGTTTCTGAGCCTTCAATGGTCCAATGCCCTGAGTTATGGACACGCGGCGCAAACTCATTGGCAATTAATTTTCCGTCTACTTCAAATAATTCCAGTGCCAACACGCCAACATAATCCAGTGCTTCCATTAAACGAGAGATATAACTCTCGGCTTGCTGCTGCATGGGATCATTATCACAGCTTTCTGAAACACGTAAAATACCGCCGCGATGCAAATTCTGGGAGAGCGGATAAAAAACGGTAGCGCCGGAAACATTGCGTGCGGCAATGATGGACACTTCGCGGTTAAACGGAACAAAGGCTTCAACAACTGCGGGTACTCCTTCCAGTTGCTCCCAAGCGGATTTTAAATCAGCAACCGATTTGAGCAAAGATTGACCTTTGCCGTCATAACCCATCGTGCAGCTCTTTAAAATAGCCGGCCAGCCAATCATTGCCATTGCCTGTTCCAGGCTCTCAAAACTGTCCACTGCGACATAAGGCGAAACAGGAATATCCAGATCATGAAGAAAAGCTTTTTCGATTAACCGGTCCTGAGCCACTGCCAAGGCTTTGGGCGCAGGGTGCACCTGGGTGTGTGAAGCAAGAAATTCAGCCACATCGGCCGGTACATTTTCAAACTCGTACGTGACTACATCAGCACGCTCTGCCAGTTGTGCGAGCAAACGCGGATCGTTATAGTCACCGTGTAAATGCTCACCCAAACGGTTGGCACAGGCATCTTCCGAGGGATCAAGAAAAATAAAATCCACACCTAATGGATAACCTGCCAACGCAATCATTCTGGCAAGCTGCCCTGCACCCAGTACACCGACTATCATAAAATTTCCTCTCGTGGATCAGAATGCGCAAGCACTGCTTCGGTCTGCTCACGTCTAAACGCATTTAACGCGCCTCGATAATGCGTATGTTTATTGCTGATAATGGCGGCCGCCAGTAACGCCGCATTAATGGCACCCGCTTTACCAATCGCCAGTGTCCCTACCGGAATACCCGCCGGCATTTGCACGATGGATAATAATGAATCCATACCATTCAAAGCCTTGGACTGCACCGGAACACCCAAAACAGGAAGCGCTGTTTTCGCGGCGGTCATGCCCGGTAAATGTGCAGCACCACCTGCGCCCGCAATGATAACTTCCAAGCCTTTAGACTCCGCCGCTTCTGCGTATTCAAACAGTTTGTCAGGGGTTCTATGTGCCGAAACCACTTCAACAGAATGAGGAATGCCCAAACGCTCTAGTGTTTCAGCGGCAAAGCGCATAGTTTCCCAGTCAGAAGTCGAGCCCATAATGATGCCAACCAGTGCTGTCATATATTTTTCCTTGATAGTATCAATACAATCTGGATAATTTAAAAGGCACGTAGTATGGCATAAATGTCGCCGTGATGTTTTCTTAAGTTACATAAGATTTTGGCAAGTAAAAAGAAACGGAAGATGACTTACAGAAAACCATTAGAGCGATAACCGCTCATAACGGGTATCATCAAATTAAGAGAACTAGAATGAGTTCCAATAAAATGATAAAGTTTGTCGTTTATTTAGTAACAGCTTTAAGGTGCAACTGGTAAACCTTGAGCCTTTTAACCCTTGCGATACAACCCATGAAAACACACACTCTTACAAAAAACTTTTTTTTGACTGTTTTGACCAGCCTTGTTATTGCGCTATCAATGACGGGGTGCTCAAATGACAATGATGACCGTAAGGCAAAACAGCCGCCGGTTAAAGCCGCCTTTAACCCGTTTGATCACTCTCATGATGTGCCGGTGACTGATGTTCAAAAACATAAATTTGAGCACGACTTTGCTGCACAATGTGTCACCAGAGAATTGAAGAATTCAGTCAATATAGCGGAAGATAAAGAACATTTCTCTAAATCTTGTCTGTGTGTTGCAACTTACTTGATGAAAGATTTAACGGATGAGGAAGCTGAAAAATTTCTTACCGAGCATGAAAATCCACGGTCGTTACAAATAAAATACAACAGCGCGGTTTATCATTGCACGCAACAAAACGCCGAAAAAGGCTTTAAAACGTTTGCAGCACCCAAGCCCGAACCTAAAAAAGACGAAGGCTTTTTCAACAAGTTTTTTTAGTGTTAAACTCAGTCTTCAAGTTTTTAATGCTTGATTTCGGGATTTTCAGCGATAACAAACACCAGGCGTAGGCCGGAATAAGACCACCCAAGCGTAGCGCGTGGTGGCGTTTCCGGCACACTCGTACCTGATGCCGGAAACGCTTATTCTCGCTTGCGCTTGAAAAGTCTTATTCCGGACTACGCCTAAGCCAGCGTTAAAAAACAATAATCGTTTTTTCGGCCAAGTCTTTTAAAATCTGCAAACCGCCGGCAACAATAAGCTCAGGATCGGGATGATTGGATTCTTTGGCCACCTGCTTTAAACAAGCGTCAGTCTCTGGCTGCTCCTGTTCTTGAATGATTTCCAGCAGCCGGTAAGTGATGGGGGTAATTTCAATAAAATTAACATCATCTTCGCGGTTGCGGTAAACGATCAAAAATGTCGGTTGTTCAGGCGGCTCTAAAGGTAAAAAAGCAGGAGCTATTTTATGGACAGGATATTGATAAGCCAGTGGCCAGGCCAACGGTGATAAGGTGATAGTCTGATTAAGCAGATTTTCAGGATTTGAATGACAGGCAGCCACTTCTTCTTTGGCTATGGATAAGGCCATTTCCACCCATTCATAATGGGCCAATTCCAGCATGAAGGGAAAATCATCAGAGCTATCGCGTTCATTTTGCAAATAATCCAGAAACTCTTCCGGAATTTGTGAAAAATGCGGTGATTGGCACGGGTGTTTTGCGTAAAAGTCCTGAGCCAAAGCAAGCCATTGTTGATCGTTTAGTATTTTTCTTAAGACCGGAAAATTACCTGACAAAAAACCTTCGATATTATTAAAAAACAATTCCCTATACATCGCCATACGCTGTCCGTTAACATCGGCAGGCACCGGATTATTTTCCGGATCTCGGATATACGCCGCAAATTCAAGCTGTTTGCTTTTAAAATCAATACCTGTGCCGATATTAAGCGGTCTGTTTTTCATGCTGTTTTCCCCAGGCATTTTGCATCGTTCTGATGGTATTCACTTCTTTTAATAATTCGGGTATGGCGGGAATATTAAAATCACGTTCCAACAGGGTTGGAAACACGCCATAAAGCTCGTAAGCTTTACCCAGCAATTTCCAGACCGGATCAATAATATCGGCTCCATGCGTATCAACCAGAAAATCCTCGGCTTCCACAAAATGTCCGGCAATATGTGCATAAGCAATGCGGTGTGCCGGCATGGCTTTTAAAAAAGCCTCTGCATCGTAACCATGATTAACACTGTTGACGTAAATATTATTAATATCGATCAATACATCACAATCCGCTTCTTCAATAACCGCATTAAAAAAATCTATCTCCGCCATTTCCTGCCCGGGAGCTGCATAATAAGAGACATTTTCGATGGCTATTTTTTGCTCCAAAATATCCTGCACACGCTTGATGCGAGCGGCGACATGCGTAACGGCTGCTTCGGTAAACGGAATCGGCATTAGATCGTACAAGTGGCCGTCTTTACTGCAATAACTCAAGTGCTCACTGTAAAGCTTCATTTGATGCCCGGCCATGAACTGTTTGACATCACGGACAAATTTTTCATCCAACGGATCCGTACTGCCTATCGACAACGACAAACCATGACAAACAAAATCAAAGCGTTCAGTCATTGCGCGGAATTGTTTACCAAATTTGCCGCCGATGGTAATCCAGTTTTCTGGAGCAACCTCATAAAAACCGACCTCTTTCGGAGGCGCTTCAAGCAACTGACTTAAAATAGGTCGACGCAAGCCTAAACCGGCACCCTGAACGAGATGTTGAATTGTGTCCATAAGAACACCTGTGTGTGATTGGATAGAAACTGGAAGGCATGAGGTCATGCCTTCCGTATTAAAATGTTAATGCGGCACTCTGCAATGCCCCATTAACTTTTCTTATTTTGCTGGAGCAGCAGGAGCAGCCGGTGTTTTCATTTGTTCGCCGCAAGCGCCTTCTTTGCCTTTCATTGACTCGCCTTTCATCATTTCGCCGCAAGAACCTTCCTTGCCTTTCATCATGGCACCACAAGCCGCTTCCAGACCTGGTTTCATTTTGCCATCTTTCATCATGTCGCCGCATGTGCCTTCGGTAGCTTTTGCACCTGCCGCAGGTGCAGGTTTTTTACTGCCTGCACACGCACCTTCCGGAGTTTTAGGCTTATCCATTCCACCCATAGCTGCACCACAGGCCATTTCTGGTGTTTTTTTGGCTGCATCAGCTTCAGCAACCTGCATATAACCGGTAGACAGTTCAGTCATACCGAATGGATTGGCTTCTGCATAAGCCGCAGTTGCCGCAAACGTGGAAATAAAAGCAGCGCCCATAGCAACCGCTAAAGGCGTTTTGTTGATTTTTTTCATTTTGACTCCTAAAATATTATTATAAATATTCGACAGGCAAACCTTATCGAATAGAACCATCATACCAAAGACGCGTAGATTTAAAGAATGAATATCCTTTTATCAAAGAATTACAGCGAATTATCGTAGAAACCGTCCTTTGAGTGCTAAAAGGGTTTATTCTTAACAACAGCAGAAACCTGTTTTCTCGCCTTCTTTAGCTGGTTTTCTTTTTAAATTCACACAAGTCCTCAATAACGCAACCCTGACATCGTGGCTTTCTGGCAATACAAGTATATCTGCCATGCAGGATTAGTAAATGGTGAGCGTCTTTTTTATGTTGTGTGGGCACCCACTTATCCAGCTTGCGCTCCACTTCCAAAACATTTTTGCCTGGCGCAATGCCGGTACGGTTGGAGACCCTGAATATATGGGTATCCACGGCAATGGCAGGATGCCCAAAAGCCGTATTAAGAATGACATTAGCCGTTTTTCTGCCCACGCCTGCCAAGGTTTCCAGCTCTTCACGAGTCTTTGGCACGTCTCCTGCGTGATTTTCCAGTAACTGCCGGCAAAGCTTAATAATATTTTCACCTTTGGTATTAAATAAACCGATAGTTTTGATATAGCCCTTTAAGCCCGCCAAACCCAAGGCCAAAATTGTCTGCGGTGTATTGGCAACGGCAAATAACAGAGTAGTCGCTTTATTCACCCCTTTATCGGTTGCTTGTGCAGACAAAACGACGGCAATGAGTAGCTCAAAAGGGCTGCTATAATTTAGCTCGGTCGCAGGTTCCGGTATCGCTACCGACAACCGGTCAAAAATAGCCTGACGTTTATTTTGATTCATGGTAAGTTTTAAAGTGATGGTATTCGTTATGAACGATTATTATGACAAAGATTTTATTTAACTGGGTCACTGTTACGAATTTTAGCTTACGTTAAACCGCTTTTGTTTATTAACTTGAAGTAAGATCATTGCCTGCAAAATTCTGGCTAAATTGGCTTGCCTGTGAAACAATCAATTCATTGTAACGATTCAGCCGTTAAAAAATACAACACATAAAACACGGATAAGGGAAGTTTATTCATCCCATAAAAAAAATCACCTATAGCTTCGTAAATGCTTCTTTAACGCCATAACCGCAATCCATGCAAATTTCATCAAAAAACCATTGGGATTTGCTCGCCGGCCTTGCGGGTATTTTATTCACCCTCGCATTTTCTCCTTTTGATTATCCTTACCTTGCGCCGTTGGCACTGAGCCTGCTGTTTGCTTCCTGGCAAAATACCACACCCCGGCGTGCGCTGCTCAGAGGCTATCTATTTGGCTTGGGATCTTATGGCTTGGGCGTTTCCTGGGTTTATATCAGCATTCATGATTTTGGTGGTGCCAATTGGCTAAATTCCGGCTTGATAACCGCCCTGTTCTTTGGTTTTTGGGCTTTGTTTCCGGCACTGGCAGGGTACTTTTCTGTAAAAATACTGCCTGACAATAAAACGCTTATTTCAGTATGGGTCATGCCTGTTGTTTGGTTATTGATGGAATACTTTCGCGGCAATTGCTTACTCAACGGTTTTCCCTGGCTGCAAAGTGCTTACTCCCAACTGGAAACGCCTTTGGCGGGTTACATCCCGATAATCGGTGTTTATGGCACGGGGTTTTTAGTGGCCTTAACCGCATCCTCTGCGGCCTTTATTTTTCAAACCAGAAAACACGGACTATTATTAAGCGCTTTTATAGTTAGCTTATGGGTGACAGGCAGTGTTTTGCAGACGGTAAAATGGACTCATGCCATCGGCAAACCGGTTCAAGTCTCTTTAATTCAGGGCAATATAACCCAAGATCAAAAATGGCGGCCAGAAAACAAGCTTAAAACGCTACAGCTTTATAAAGAACTGACAGAAGCCCATTGGGATTCCACTGTTATTATTTGGCCTGAAACGTCCATTCCAGCCTATTTATCAGAGGTCAATAACTGGTTTTTACAGCCCTTAAGCAATGCCGCCAAGCTGCATAATACGGATTTAATTGTCAGCCTGCCGGTGCATGACAATTCAACCGATGAAAAATACAATGCCGTGATGTCGCTGGGTAAAGAAACCGGTCTTTATCGCAAAAAACACTTATTGCCCTTCGGTGAATATTTGCCCTGGCAACCTGTTTCCGGTTTTATCTTAAACAGTCTGGCAATAAAACTGGGCAATTTTACGCCTGGCGACATCGACCAACCCTTGTTAAAAGCCGGCGGTTATTCTTTTATAACCTCCATTTGTTATGAAGATGCTTTTGGGGATGCCGGCTTAACAGGCTTGCCCGATGCCGCTTATCTGGTTAATGTCACCAATGACGGCTGGTTTGGCAATTCCATAGAACCGCATCAGCATCTGCAAATGGCCAGAATGCGGGCCATGGAAACCGGACGCTTTATGTTGCGGGCCACCAATACCGGAGTGACCGCCGTGATTGCGCCTGATGGCAGAATTATCAGTCAAGCCCCTTTGTTTACAGCCACGGTACTCACCGAAATGATAACGCCCATGGGCGGCATGACACCTTATGCAAACTGGGGTGACACGCCTTTTATTATCGTACTGCCAATTTTATTTTTTGGTTTGCTTGTTTATGGCCGATTACCGTCATACTCAAGATAATACCGAAACATTTTTGGGGCTAATACCGCCGCTAACCGTTCTAAATTCCCACGGCGTGCGGCATATAAAAGACAAGCCTGAATGTCTTGTTGCTCCAAATCAGGAAAATCTTGCAAAATTTCCTCACTGCTTACTCCTTCATCCAGCATTTGCAAAATATCACAAACGCGAATTCGCATGTTACGGATGCAAGGTTTACCAAGGCATTGAAGCGGGTTATGGGTAATTCTAATTTCTAGGGCCATGGTAATAGTGCCTTTTTATTCAGAAACTTTATTTGCTATGGCTAACTTCATAAAGCGTACCAGAGGCGTACTTATGTAAAATACTGGTAATGAACATTTGATAAGGTATACCTTGCTGTAGGGCCGCTTTTTGAATGGCAGTTAAATCGCTTTCAGAAACTTTTATATTAACGCGCTTGTTATGTTGGCGGGACTGGTTGGCTGTGACTTCGATCAGGTGTTTTCGCTCAGGCGTCATAATTGAATTAAACTCGCCAGCTTCAAAGGCTTCCAGCAGTTCTTGTTCTTCCGGGTCCAGGATAATTGTTTTCATAATTTGGCTCCAAGATAATGTTTGGTTGCTTTTCGACTGGGAATAATAGTCTTCAGGAAAATGTCGGTTTCCGATTCCACATAAGGGACTAAATAAACATAAGCTTCAATAGTAACCACAAATATCCGTTGATGTGCATAACTCTCGGTATTTGGGTGTGCCATATCATCCAGTAAACCACCCGATTGAATACTGAAAACAACCATTTCAAAAGAAATGTCTCGCTCTTCAATGAGCTTTCGGTTTTTCTCCGGGCTCCAATAAATGGGTTTTGTGGTCATTTGCAATTAACAACGCCTTTATTGAATTGATGCAATTGTCTATTTTTGCTTGGTTAAATCAAAAGTAAATCCGAATTTGATTGTATAACGAAACAATAGCCACCGTAACACTTTTTTATCGGTTAACATACCTGCCAAATGACACTGCCTGTCATCTAGCAGAAGGCAAATTGGCCAATATTCATCATGGCGCACTGGCATATCTGATTTTGGTGATTAATACCGCCCGTAAATACTCATTCCTCCGCCGTAATATTGATGTTTTAAATGCTCGTAAACCATGACGGTTTTCAAATCAATGTCATCGGTTTCATAAGCCGGATAGGGTAAAACTTCAAAGAGGGTCTTGTTAACGTAATTAAAAACAGCGGCTGCGGTGACTGATTTATCTGACCATTGCTCAACCTGTAATTTTTCTTTTTTCAGCTCTGTAAGTAACTCAACTGATATTTTTTTGATTTCATCCTTCTCTTTTTTTGCCAGTTCTTTGCCTTGTCTTAAAATATCAAAAATGGCTTTTTGCTCGTCAGACAGCCCTTCGCGTTTGGTCTCGGCTTCTTCTTGGGTAAGGGAGTTAACCAGTTCAAGCAGTTTTCTAAACGTTTCTTTTATAACAGCCTCGTCCTTGCCGCGATTGTATGCTTCAATGATTTCCTGATAACGTTTGTAATAATCAATGGTTAAGGGATTGCGTTCAACCATTTGTTTGAGGCGCTTTTCAACTTTATCTTTCAGTGACTGCACGGCAGCATTTTTATTTTGGGTCTTCATAAAATACTGCTCCAATAGATCAAAGTTTAATCCGCTTAAATCAATGACTTTCGCTGCATCATGGCGTGGTTCAGAAACCGTATTTTCAATGGAGCCATCAATCACGTTTTGGATTTTCATCATGATGTCTGCCACATCGGCACTTTCTACTTTATCTTTTATGGCTGTGTAAATAACATCAATCGCATTTTTTCTTGCGGCATAGTGGTTTAATACTTTGTCTGGCTGCAACGCTTTGTATTTTTTGAAAACCTCTCGGACTAAAATTTGGAACTTCTGCTTGGTTTCGTCATTGGTATAAACGGCATTGATGGCTTTTTCCAGTGCGGCTAATTTATGCAAGCCTTCCGCTTTGATTAATGCCTGCAAATCAAAATGGACTTCGTCTTGCAAAAAGCTTTCCGTTGCCGCCAACGTTTCTTCTAATTGACCAATCAGTTCTTCCTTGGGCTTTACGGGTGGTTCAAGTTCGCCACCATCGCCTTTGTCTCCGCCAGCCCCATAAATCGCCAACGCATCCAATAAGGCCGTGTAAGTTTCTATGTAATCCACTATCAAGCCGTTGTTTTTACCTTCACTGATCCGATTAGCTCTGGCAATGGCTTGCATAAGTGTATGGGATTTCAAAGGCTTGTCTATATACATGGTTGAAAGCGGCGGTACATCAAAGCCGGTAATCCACATGGCACACACAATAACTAAACGAAAAGGGTCATCTTCATCCTTAAACCGCGTCTCAAGGTCTTGGTTGTTCATTTTTTCTCGATGTGGCTCAATGCCTAAATCCCATTTCTGAAATTTTTGAATCTCGTTTTGCTCCGAACTGACCACGACACAAATTTCTGTTTCCTTTATCCATTGCAGCTCCCGACTTTTTTCCAATAGTTCCTGGTCGCCATAGCTTCCTTTGAAAAGGTCTTTTTCCAACTGCTCAACCATCAACTGCCAATGATGGGTAATCAAATCATACATTCTTACAGCGGTGAGTTTATCCAGGGCGATAAACATGCCTTTGCCTTTGTAGCCACGATTGCAGAAATGCCAAACGGTATCTTTGGCAATCGCATCCAGGCGTTTTTTGGCCGTCAGTATCGGATATTCTCTTGCAAAAAGTTGTTCAATTTTACAGCGTTGGTCGGCATCCAAATCATCGCTTTCAGCATCAAGCACAGCTCTTATCTGTTCATTGATAACGGGATTTTTCAATCCCAGATATTCGCCTCTGTTTTCGTAATAAAGTGGCACCGTTGCCCCATCATCCACACTGCGTTTAAAATCATAACGGGAGACATAATCACCGAAAATCCGTTTGGTAATTTCATCATCTTTAAACAGCGGAGTGCCCGTAAAACCCATAAAAGACGCATTGGGCAAGGCATTACGTAAATTCAGCGCCAAACTGCCGCCTTGAGTTCGGTGGGCTTCGTCTGAAATGACAATGATGTTTTCACGCGCAGTAATGACGTCTGCAAAATTGAATTTATGAATGAGCGTAAACAAATACCGATGTTCCGAACTCAACAACTCTTTTAAATGCTTGCCGCTATTGGCTTTTAACGACTCTTTTGAACCCGCTTTTACTTGCGGTACGGCACCCACGCCGCTAAAAGTGCCATAAATCTGGGTGTCTAATTCATTGCGATCAGTCACAATTAAAAACGTGTAACTGCCGGTAAATTTATGGTGAATTTTTTGGCAAAAGAACACCATGGAATACGATTTACCGCTGCCTTGGGTATGCCAAAACACGCCCAGTTTTTGCTTTTCTTCCAAACTAATTTTACCCAGTTGATACAAGTGGTCTTTGTGCCGGATATTTTCAATGGCTTTGTTAACACCGATAAACTGATGATTCCGTGCAATCAGTTTTACTATTTTGCCCAAGGAATTATCAAACAGAATGAAATTTTCAAACAAATCCAAAAAGCGTTGTTTTCCACAAATACCGACGATAATTCTATCCAAGGCCACAATGCCGTCATCTTCTTCGGTGATGCGTTTCCATTCATGGAAGTGCTGATATTGGCCGGTAACACTGCCAATGCGGCTTTCAAGGCCGTTGCTTAACAGCACAAACGCATTGTAATAAAACAGCTTGGGGATAACGTCTTTGTAATCGGTAAAGTTTTCGTTGTAAGCATTTTCCAATTTACGGTGGGCGGCTTTCAGCTCAATAAACAACAAAGGAATGCCATTCACAAAACCAATAATATCCGGTCGTCTTTGCCGGCCACTTTTGCCGTCTATCCAGAGCTGTTGAACGGCTAAAAAGTTATTGTTATCCGTATGGTCAAAATCCAAAATCTTCAGGGTTTTATTTTTGACCGGCTCGCCTTTGTCATTGATAAAGTCAATGGTAATGCCGTTTCTGAGGAGCAGATGTTTTTCGCAATTGATTTCAGCCAAAGACTTGGTACTGCTTTCTTCGGTGAGTTTTTCGTAGGCTTGCTTGTAGGCGACATCTGGTAAACCGGGATTAAACTGCTTAAGCTTGGCCAGGACTATTTTTTTAAGAACCACCTCTTTTTTGTTGAGCCTACCCAGCGTACTGTCTTCGCCAAAGCCTTCATTGTTGTAAGCCAGTAACGTATCCCAACCCAACTGATTAAAAAACAAATCAATGGCGGTTTGTTCAATTAAATGATCTTCTGAATATTCCCAAGTCATATTTTAACTAACGCTGATTTTTTGATTCAATGTGGCTTCCCCTAATGTGTTGCCTCTGCTCATCAGGCGTAATCATAAGCTTGTTTAGGTAAGTTCGAGCAACCGTTCTCCGGCCAATATTTTTTCTTCAATAAGTGGTAGCAATCGTCCAAACCACTCCAATAAATCTTTACGGCGAGTATTGCCAACTCTTATCCAACAAAGCACGCAAGGATTGTCGTCAGCGTTATGTAAAATGACAAAATCTTCGTCTTTACTGATAATGACGCTTTGATTTTGCTTGGCCCATGCGTATATTTCCCTATCTGAAGTCTGCATCATGTTTAAATCGTCAACATGGAAAGATTCGTGCCCCTGTTGCTGCAACATACGCGCTAAACCAATGGGTAATTGTGCGTCAACTAAAAAACGCATGCTAAGCAACGCTTAATACAGGATGATCAATTGAGTGTGCAGCATAAGCAAGAGAGGCAGTAATATCTTCCGGTTCAAGATAAGGATAATCTTCCAGAATTTCTGCGGTGCTGGCTCCCGATGCCAATAAATCAAGTATATCTTTTACTCTAATACGCATGTTACGAATACAGGGACGTCCACCGCATATTTGCGGGTCAATGGTGATTCTGTTTAATGTATTCATGGGTAATAATGATTTTTTAAAAGTAATAGCGTGGGGTGAGTTTAGCATAATCCCCTTTAGAACCCGGGAGAAAAGTATAGTGCAATCCAGTTGCAGTCCCGTAGGTCGGGTTAGCGATAGCGTAACCCGACAAGCGAAGTAAATATGTCGGGTTACGGCTGGCACCTAACCCGACCTGCTCACACCCCAATTTGTCCGTTCATTAGCTTGGGCAATAGAATGTCCCGTGCTTCACGGAGTTTGGTGTTTTGATTATGAAGAGTATTCATTAATTTAATCATCGGCATTGTTAGTTTATCAAAATAATCAGCTTCTTTTTTCGAAGGCATCCCTATTTCCATGTCTAAAATGAACTTTCTATTAGCATGTGGTATCGCAGCTCCAGTATTGCCTTGAGTGATTGCTGATTCATTTTGTTTCATAAATTGAAAAAGGTATTCACCACTCACTCTTTCAGAATTACTTCGCCAAATAGCCATTGTAGATCCGATTGCACCTACCATACCTCTAAAAGACAAGCCGCTTCTTGCTCCATCCATACACATCAACACATCTGTTATTTTAGATTGAGGTAATGATAAATCGGTAGTGTAAAGTGTTTTACCTTTTTCTATGGTATCCAACAATAAATAAAGCTGGCTATCCTCTTCAGGGTGGTTAAGTACATTTATTGGTTTTCTTCCTTTTACAACAGAAACAAATTTTTCTAATTTGACTTTATTCCATGTGGCTGAATTTTGAACTAACTCTTTGTAGTGAAGTTGCGCCTGCTCCTCCAACAATTTTATCAGCTTCAAATTGTTTTCTATCAAATCATCATAAGCCGATAAGATGGAGGCGATTTTGCGTTGGATGGAGAGTTGGGGAATGGGGATTTTAAAAGTTAAAAGCTTCTCCAAGCTTAAATTATCTTGTGCAGCACCTGTTGAAATACTTTTCATTCTTGCTTGAAAAATATCGAAGAAATATTTTACAAACCGTACATCACACTTATTCTCATCAGCAACAAAGCCAATAATGCTATCAGGAAAGCAAGCATCTATTCCTAAAATAGCCGTGTCTGCAATATTGGCGGCTATCGTGATACAAAGCGTACCTTCTTTCCAAAGTTTGCTTTGAGCTAAACCAGTTTCATTATATGTTTGTGTGTAAGTGTTTATTCTAAAGCCAGCGGCTTTAATATCACCTGTTTGAACAAATGGATATTCTCCGCCATATAAATGCTCTGCATTTCTTGGTCGGTGTCTTGATTTACCCCTGCCAATAAAACCAATTTCATCAAGTGATTTTAAATCCCAATTCATATCAATACCGTTTTAAAATTTTCCGAAATGACATTTTCCAAAATCCCGCTAGGGATTAAATCTGGGTAGAAAAATTATCATAAAAGCATCCCGCCCCATACGGGACGGAATAATACATTCATATTTTCTACCCATATTGGATGCCTAGCGGCACGGGCTTTATTGTTCAAAATCATATCCAACTGTTGTAAAATTTTCCGAAATCGCATTTGCCAAAATCCCGTTAGGGATTAAATATGGGTAGAAAAAAAATTATCATAAAAACATCCCGTCCCATACGGGACGGAATAATACATTCATATTTTCTAACCATATTGGGTGCCTGACGGCACGGGCTTTATTGTTCAAAATCATATCCAACCGTTGTAAATTTTCCGAAATCGCATTTGCCAAAATCCCGCTAGGGATTAAATCCGGGTAGAAAATTAAATATATAAACAAAAATATATCATAAAAACATCCCGTCCCATACGGGACGGAATAACACATACATTCATATTTTCTACCCATATTGGGTGCCTGGCGGCACGAGCTTTATTGTTCATATTCAATTGGTTTAAAAATATATTTATTATCAAAATCCACTTCAAACTTTTTTAAAAACTCATGATACTCTTCAATAAATGTTTTATTACGATGATGTTCTTCCTGATTTTTAACGTACTCAATCACGGCATTCACATGTGACTTGCTATATGAAAAAGCCCCATAACCTTCTTGCCACGAAAAGCGTCCTATTACAAATCCTTTTTGATTTATCCATTTTGAAGAATCACCTTTTAAATCTTGCATCAAATCAGAAAGCGATTGTGTTGGCCTCATACCAAAAAACACATGCACATGATCGGGCATTCCATTTATTGCCAATACTTTATGTCCATGATTAGAAATAATGCCACTCATATATTTATATAGCTCGTCCTTCCATGTTTTTTGAATAACACAATCTCTGTTTTGAACAGAAAATACTGCTTGAATATGTATTTGAGTATAGGTATTTGCCATTATTTAATTATGGTTTTAAAGTTTTCATAAAAGCCATTTGCCAAAATCCCGTTAGGGATTAAATATGGGTAGAAAAAACATGTCAAGAAAATATCCCGTCCCATACGGGACGGAATAACACATACGTTCATATTTTCTACCAATATTTTGTGCCTAACGGCACAGGATTTATCGTTCAATATTATACCAATATCGTCTTAAAATTCTCAGCAATCAAACTCGCCAAATCTACCAATATTTTGTGCCTAACGGCACAGGATTTATCGTTCAATGTTATACCAATATCGTCTTAAAATTCTCAGCAATCAAACTCGCCAAATCTACCAAT
>JBAXXH010000060.1:0-21312 GCA_037127995.1 Methylococcaceae bacterium
GTTGTGCCTTTTTTTTAAACTGTACACTACTGTTGCCCCAAAATGAAGGGTGCCGAAAAGCCAAGGTAAATATGGTGTGTCTTCGTGGTTGATTAATTAAGTGGCTTAAGCAGGTGCTTATCTTCATTATTCTATAGTCCCGTTATTTCAGGCCTGTCCTGAGCCTGTCTAATCAGCTTGGGCGGGACAGGTAATGTTTGCTCTTGGTAACAATCCTGAGAATTGTCGCAGAGGAGTAAATCTTTTGCTTCAGCTTGCCAAAGCACAAATCCGGTTCCTCGCTCAAAAATAAAAATTTCACCGCTGTCCGGATCTTTGGCGCTTAAATGAAGCCAGCCACAGGCTATCAGTTCTCGTAAACTTTCCTGGTCTGCATAAATACGCTCCAGTACCGATGTTTTTGCTTCTACCACCAGTTGCAGGCGCATGGCTTCATGGCTTTCAATTAGTTGCTGCGGCAGGCCGGTGCGTAAATCACTGCTGGTTCCTTCCATGACCCCAAAAAAGCCGGTGATGTTATGGGACACTTTAGAACCAGCTCCAAAGTGTTCGTTATTAGCGGTGGAAAAATAATATTCCAGATTAATACCCGCCACCACAGGCACTGCCATCAGCAAAATAGCTTCAAGAATTTTTCCGTCAGGGTCTTGAGCGGGATCATAAGAAATTAAAAAGACGCGCCGATCAAAAAACGCACCCTGCGTCAGCGATCTTCTGCCGACCAACGCTGCTGCATTAGTTGCGTGTCCCCGATCTGGCCTGACTTGTGAGAAGTCGGCGGCGTGTTCTTGTAGGTATTTTAATGCTTGTTTGGGCGTAGGTTTGCGCGGTGCAGAAGCGAGTCGGTGACAACGTTCATGAGCGGACATTAGCTGGGCATGGCACAATGCCTGTTGTAATTTTTCCAGGCCGGGTCGTCGTTTAGTTGGCAGGTCGGTTAGATCGAACCAACTGATGGCTTCAGTGCAGGTGTTGTGTTCGGCACCGATAAACCAGGTATCGGATGGAATAATGATTCCGCGTTCGACCAACAGTTTGCGTATTGCCGGACGATTGGCCAGTGCTGCGAATACCCGAGCATCATTGAGGCTGCCCTGGCAAGCACCGCAATTATAAGTCGCTAAATGTGTATTATTCTGACTGATAGAGCCATGCCCCATCAACACGACTAATTCGGCAAAGCCGTAAGTCAATCCTGTATTTCGCAGTAAATCGGCAACACGGTCGGCTTGTTCATTATCAGTAAAGCCCTGTTTGGGATGCTCCGGTGAAGCAACGGTCACTTTGCTGTCATCCAGACCTTGGTAATTCATGGCGTCACCGAAAAATCCTGCCGCCCCCAGTGTTTCAATGGCGGGATTAAATTCTTCAAGATGACGGCGAAAGCCTTCTTCGCGGTTATCCATGCAGAATATAATCTGCACATCGGGACGTTTTTTGCGTTTAGCACAACGACCACGATTATAATTGGCACGTAGTACCTGAAAAAAACTGTCCCGGTAATTGTTTTCATAAGCGTCAAGCCAAACTTTACTGCGTTCGGTGTCGGTAAACTCATCCAATAAGCTTAGCATCGCCAGGCAATCGGTTTTTTGCAGCGTTTGCAGGTGTTCGGCATTAAGTCCCAAATGCTGACATAACCGAAACAAACGCCAACCACTGTTGTGTAGCGTAAGCCTTGCGTTACTTTCCGATAGCGGACTGCACTGCCACGTTAAAATCAGCTCGGCAAGTTGTTGCCAATTAGCGCGGTCGCGTCGTTCGGGAGTCGCTTGAATGATTAATGATTCAGCCAGTCGAGTCAGGTATTCCGGTAAATCACCCTGATACACACTTCTGCGCACCGTAAATTCTGGCAGGTGTTTACGAAAATAAGCGCGGAGTGAGCCAAATTTTGCTTCACACTTCCAAGTATCCCGGCAGACTTGATTCAACCATAACCTGTCCAGCGTCAGTCGAATGGCGAGATAATCGGCCAGTTTGGGTGCCGCATCGTTCGTTGTCTGGTAATCAGGATGGTGTTGTCGCCAGTTAATAAGTCCTGACCTGCCAGGTAATTCAAGTGCCAGTCTACGCAGATAGCCTAGCCATTTTGTTGGCGGTATTTCTAATCGAGTCAGTTGCACAATGATGGCATCAATAGCATCTTCAGGCAATTCGGACAGTATCTGTTGCCAGTCAGGCAGCTCGTGAAAAAAAGGATTGGCATCATAGGGTAGTGTTGCACGCCAGGCGGCGTAAAGGCCTAAATGACTCCGTTCAGGTGTGTGCCATGCGGCAACGCCTTCATCCATCGCTGATGCACAGATGCGTATCAGTTGCGGACGAACGGAGTTGAGGCTGTCAATTCCGCTTAAGGCGAGGATAAAGCCACGCAAGGTGATGCTATCGCCCACTTGGGACAATAATTCATCCAATGCCTTCGTGTCGTTACCCTGCAAATTATCTAGGGGTTGCGGTATGTCTTGATAGGTGGTCAGCCATTCTTCTGCTTGTTCCAGTGACAAATCAAGCAGCGCCTCTGGGTGTAACACGGTGTGCTGTAAATCAAGCAGGGTCAAGATGCTTTCCCAAAGCGTTTTGATAACCGTGTTTTGAGGGATGTCTTCTGCAAATAGCTGACGTCGAACAGATAGCGGCACATCAGCTTGAACTGCATCCAAAGCCTTTAATTCTTCTATCTGCCAATTTAACTGGCTAACGGAAAGGCCGTTAAAGTCAAATAATAACGCGAGCGTATAAATATCTTTTCGCGAAATAATACGGTCATTTAAGGTGCAGACGTTTTGCTCTGTTTGTAAACCCGGATACTTTACCAGAGCCGTGGCCAAATCATTGTCATTAATGCGCCCTTGCTGATAAAAAAGGCGACTTTGTGTTTCAGGGAGATAAGCGCAAGTACCGGTTAATGCTTCGAAAGTTGCCAGCGCCTCTTCAAACGGTAAATGCTGAAATCCATGCAAGGTATTGTGATGCACGAAATCAAGAATCGGCGCTTGACCGGGCAGCACATAATCCATAAGATTTAGCGCGGCTATGATTTGTTCGCGGTTATTAGCGGATTCTTGCATGGTTAATGGCTAAAAAAGCCGTCGGCTGATTGGGTGGTTTATCTGCGTAATGGTAGGTGCTGATAGCTCGGTTCATGACGCAGGCAAAAGGCCGAATAACACAATATCGGCAACCAATAATCCTGCCGCTAAAATATCTGAAGGTTTCAGGTCGGCAATGTACCGCATTATCGGTTTTTATTGGTTTATTGCAGTAGCTTGCAATTATACGGTCAAGCCATTAATTGGCAAGCTTTAGAGCCTGAAACAAAAAAACAGTCTGTCTGGGTATCGGGTGTTTTATAAGCAAAAATCAGGGTGATTGCAATGGCTTTAGTTATTTGATAATTACCAAGCGCTTTACTGCGAAATTAAATAGTACTATAATGGTACACAATTATTTGGAGCAGATATGTTACGGTTAAGTAAATTAACAGATTATGCAACAGTCATTTTAAGCTTTATGGCCAGAGAGGATACGCAGTTGCATGCGGCTATGGAAATAGCATCAGTAACCGGCATTGCCCTGCCCACGGTGAGTAAGATTCTTAAGCTGTTGGTCAACGCCAAGTTGCTGATTTCTACTCGCGGTGCCAAGGGTGGTTATACGTTAGCCAGAGCGCCCGAGAAGATTACCGTTGCTGCTGTTATTAGTGCTTTGGAAGGACCGATTGCGTTAACCGAATGCAGTATTTCCCGGCAGGGTTGCGAACAGGCATCCGGTTGTGACATTCGCGGCAACTGGAGTTTAATTAATCAGGCCATTCATAATGCCTTAGAGTCAGTGACGTTGGCAGATATGATTAGGCCAGTTCTTTCCCAGGATTCAGCCTGGAAACAGGAAATCTTGATTCCCGTCGCCAGTTTATATCGTTAGATTTAGAGAGTTTTTTATGTCAGCAAGCGCACAAGAAATTAATACACTTATCAATCAGGAATACAAACAGGGGTTTGTGACTGAATTGGAGACTGATACATTTCCGCCAGGATTGGATGAAGCAGTTATTCATAAGCTGTCGAAGGTCAAGAATGAACCTGAGTTTATGCTGGAATACCGGTTAAAAGCCTTCCGGCATTGGCAAACCTTAAAGTCTCCAGAGTGGGCATTTGTTGATTTTACCCCGATAGACTATCAAGCGATCAGTTATTACTCCGCGCCCAAGCGCAAGGAAGATGGCCCCAAAAGCCTGGATGAAATCGATCCGCAAGTCCTGGAGGCTTATAAAAAGCTGGGCATTCCACTCGACGAGCAGGAGCGTTTGGCCGGTATTGCGGTTGATGCCGTTTTTGATAGCGTCTCGGTGGCAACGACTTTTAAAGGCAAGCTGAAAGATGCGGGCGTCATTTTTTGTCCTATTTCCGAAGCGTTGCGTGATCATCCTGATTTGATCAAACAATATCTCGGTTCAGTGGTGCCGCATACCGATAATTATTTTGCCGCTTTAAATGCAGCGGTATTTACCGATGGCTCCTTTGTTTATATTCCCAAAGGTGTGCGTTGTCCGATGGAGTTATCAACGTATTTCAGAATTAACGCCGCCAATACCGGGCAATTTGAAAGGACTCTGATTATTGCCGATGAAGGCAGTCATGTCAGCTATCTTGAAGGCTGTACTGCGCCCATGCGTGATGAAAATCAGCTGCATGCTGCGGTAGTTGAATTGATTGCCATGAAAGATGCCGTTATTAAATATTCGACTGTGCAAAACTGGTATCCCGGCGACAAAAACGGCTTGGGTGGCATTTATAATTTCGTCACCAAACGCGCCGATTGCCGGGGTGACAATTCCAAAGTGTCATGGACGCAGGTGGAAACCGGTTCAGCGATTACCTGGAAATATCCCAGTTGTATTCTGACCGGCGATAATGCGGTCGGTGAATTTTATTCAGTGGCGCTGACCAATAATTATCAGCAAGCCGATACCGGCACCAAGATGATTCATATTGGTAAAAACACCCGCAGCACGATTGTGTCCAAGGGCATCTCGGCGGGTAAGGCTCAGAACACCTATCGTGGTTTGGTCAAGGTACTTAAAGGCGCAGAAAATGCCCGTAACTATACCCAGTGCGATTCCTTGTTGGTTGGCGATAAATGCGGTGCCCATACGTTTCCTTATATAGAAGTCAAGCAGCCTTCAGCGCAGGTTGAACATGAAGCGACCACTTCAAAAATCAGCGAAGACCAGTTGTTCTTCTGCCAGCAACGCGGACTTTCAGCTGAAGACGCGGTTTCAATGATTGTTAACGGTTTTTGTAAAGAAGTGTTTAAGGAGCTGCCAATGGAATTTGCGGTAGAGGCGCAGGCTTTGTTGGGATTGAGTTTGGAAGGGTCGGTGGGTTAGCTTCTAATTGGCGGGTTAAGGTTATCAATATGGGAAATTCGGTAAAGTTGCATAGCAATAAGGATGAATCTCCAGGTTTTTTACATGGTGCCTTAATGTGGAGGGGTTCAGTAACGCCACGTATTTTACCGGCATTGCTGTTAATGTCTTGTTATTCTTTACTATTAGTGGTGCTGGATTATTACTGGCTACCATTGCCACATTTGGAGGTGACTCCATTTGAATATACCGGCGTTGTGCTTGGCCTGGTACTGGTATTTAGAACTAATGCGGGTCATGAGCGTTGGTGGGAGGCTCGCAAGATATGGGGCGGTATCAATAATCAAAGCAGAAATCTCGTCATTGGAGCTTTAAACTATGGGCCTCAAGAAGGCGTTTGGCGTGAAGAGATGTTGAAATGGACGGTTACATTTTCTTCTGCGGTTAAAGAATCATTACGCAATGGCAATAACTTCGATAATTTACACGATTTACTATGCGTGGAGGATATTGAGGCCCTAAATTTTGCCGTACACAAGCCGTTGTTTGTTGCGAGTAAAATAGCTGCATTATTAGAAAAAGCCAGGTTTAAGCACCAAATAGACGGGTTCACTTTTCAGATTCTGGAAGGACAGAGAATTCTACTGGTTGATTATATAGGCAGTTGTGAAAGAATTTTAAAAACCCCTATGCCATTAGTTTATGCAATTAAAACCCGGCGATTTATTTTGATTTTTTTATTATTACTGCCTTTTTCTTTAATAGAAAAGGCGGGATTTAGTTCGGTACTTGTTTTTTTTCTGGTTGCTTATCCATTACTGTCTTTGGATAGAATTGGTATTGAGTTACAAAATCCATTCGATACAAAAAATTTAAGCCATTTACCTCTACATACTATTTGCGACACTATAAAGCTTCAATGTTTGGCATTGTTTGAAAAGTCGCAAGTCCATTAAGCGTTATTAAATACAAGATAAATTAGGTAACCAACTATGCTCTACATAAAAAATCTTCACGTTAGTGTTGGCGATAAACCCATTCTTAAAGGCATTAATCTTGAAATAAAATCCGGTGAAATTCATGCCATTATGGGTCCCAATGGTTCAGGTAAAAGTACCTTATCCCATATATTGTCCGGCAAGGGTGGCTATACCGTAACTAGCGGCTCTGTGACTTATCAAGGCAAAGATTTGTTGGATATGCCTCCTGAAATCAGAGCGCGTGAAGGCGTATTTTTGGCGTTTCAATATCCGGTTGAAATTCCCGGTGTCAGTAATATTTATTTATTAAAAGCGGCGCTTAATTCGATTCGTAAGCATCAAGGACAGCCGGAAGTGGATGCCATGGATTTTTTAACGCTGGTTAAAGGCAAGATACGTTTACTGGAAATGGATGAGAAATTTCTTTATCGCGCAGTCAATGAAGGTTTTTCCGGCGGTGAAAAGAAACGTAATGAAATCCTGCAAATGGCTATTCTTGAGCCCAAGCTGTGCATTTTGGATGAAACCGATTCGGGTCTTGATATTGATGCCTTAAAAGTGGTTGCGGAAGGCGTTAATTCCTTGCGTTCTCCTGAGCGTTCTTTTGTCATGGTGACGCATTATCAACGCTTGCTGGATTACATTAAACCAGACTTTGTCCATGTTTTGGCGAATGGTCAAATTGTTAAATCGGGCGGTGCTGAATTGGCATTGGAACTTGAAGAAAAAGGCTACAGTTGGCTGGAAGATACTAAGGCGGCAGCATAATGACGACGGCATTAGCAAGCCGTTATGCGGCAGAATATCAAACGCTGGCACCGGCCTTGCCAGGGCAAACATTGTCTTGGTTGACGGCGTTACGAGGTGAAGCTTTAGAGAAATTTTCAGCACTGGGCTTTCCATCGCCGCGTGAAGAAGAGTGGCGTTATACCAATGTTTCGGCAATCGAGAAAAAATTGTTTTCGCCGGTGCCCCGTGTAACCGCAAGTCCTGTTGACAGCGATTGGCTGAAATCGTATCAATTGGAAGATGCGTGGTCGGTGGTGTTGGTTGACGGGCATTTTTCCGCAGAACTTTCGGTCTTGGACGGCTTGCCGGAAAATATATCGGTTATGAGTATGGCGGATGCTTTGGAAAAACAGCCGGATAAACTGGAAAAGTTTATTAATCAGGCCGTTAATAACAATGAGCATGGCTTTATTGCCTTTAATACCGCTTGGTTTACGGATGGTTTATTCGTCCATGTTGCCGCTAAGCAAGTGTTGGCAAAGCCGATACAAGTATTACATATCGCTACGCAAAGCGATGTCTTGACCGCTACACGCACTGTTATTGTCGCTGATGAAATGGCCGAGGCCAACGTCATAGAAACTTTTGTCGGTTTGGATAACGCCTATTTATCAGCCGCAGTCACTGAAGTTTTTGTGGGTACAAATGCCCAGATAACGCTCTATAAAATGCAATGTGAGTCTGAAAAAGCTTACCATTTTGGCGGTATTTACGTTAAGCAATCCAGAGATGCATGCTTTACCCATCATAATTTTGCTTTTGGCGGTCTGCTGGCGCGTAGTGACATTCATACCGATTTGGATCAGGCTTCCGAGTGTGAGCTAAACGGTTTGTATTTAGGCGTCAAACGTCAGCATATCGACAACCATACCCGTATTAATCACCTACAGCCTCATGGTATTAGTCGTGAACTTTATAAAGGCGTATTGGATGATCGGGCCAGAGGTGTGTTTCAAGGTCGGGTTATTGTGGCTGAAGATGCTCAAAAAACCGATTCGCAAATGAATAATCGCAATCTGCTGTTATCAAGCGATGCTGAAGCGGATACCAAGCCACAGTTGGAAATTTACGCAGATGATGTTAAATGCGGGCATGGTGTGACCGTTGGGCAGTTGGATGAAAAATCTGTTTTTTATCTGCAATCACGTTGCGTTGATGAAGAAACTGCGCGTAACATACTGACCTTTGCATTTGCCAATGAAATGGTTGATAAGGTTAAGATTAAAGGACTGCACGACAGGGTGTTGGAGCAAGTGTTGATCCGCTTTCCTCAGGAAGGCGTTGAAAAAAGCTGGTTATGAATGAGGTACAAGGTGAAAGGCTCAAGGTAAAAAAGAATTTTCTCGCCGCTTATAAAATATCTGCCATGCGGATGGTGATTTTATTCAGTTGTGACAAAGTGATGCTGTCACCTGCCCGTAATGTGGTTTTTTCGGCATAAACTTCACCATTGGGCTTGCGATACACTTCCAGGCACTCGTCATTGAGGTTAAGCAGCCAGTATTCTGGAATGCCGTGCAGCGCATATAAACGCAGCTTTTGGTTTTGGTCAAACGTTAGTGAGCTATCGGCGACTTCAATCAGCAACAATACATCGTTGGCATTGGGGTGACGGGATGAATAGAAATCAGCATTGGGTTTTAACAGCATAAAATCGGGTTCTGGCTCGGAAAGGTCGCCGAGTTGGATGGGGTTCTGAGCGTTAACCAATGCTTTATTGCTAATCAGTGGTGCAAAAAAATTAAGTAAACGAATAACATGACCCGCGTGATTAAAGCCTATAGGTGCCATTTCTAATATTTCTCCATTAATGAGTTCAAGTCGGCTTTCTGGCGGAAAAATATTAGCTTCGCCTAATCTGCGCCATTCAGTGATGTTGGTCAGATGTTTCGTAGGATTAACAGTAGCCATAAGTGCAATTAAACTAAATTAGAATCAAAGTTAAATATAATATGTCGCTAGCAAATAAGCAACACGTCAAAACCAAAACAGACAAAATTATGACAAACTTCCCCGTAGAAAAAATCCGCGCCGATTTTCCCATCCTGGCAGAAAAGATACGCAACAAACCACTGGTTTATCTGGATAATGCCGCCACTTGCCAAAAGCCGCAGGCCGTTATTGACAGCATCGTGCATTTATATAGCCATGACTATGCCAATGTGCATCGCGGCGTGCATACGTTAAGTGTCCGTTCCACTGATAAATTTGAAGGCGCACGAACTAAAGTCAAAGGCTTTATTAATGCGGTCAGCGAAAAAGAAATTATTTTTGTTAAAGGCGCTACCGAAGCCATTAATCTGGTCGCGCAAACTTACGGTAAAGCCAATATTAAACCGGGTGATGAGATTATCATTACCGCCATGGAGCATCATTCCAATATTGTGCCTTGGCAAATGCTGTGCGAGCAAACCGGCGCGGTGTTAAAAGTCGCCCCCATTAATTTGCAAGGTGAATTGATATTTGATGAGTTTGAAAAACTGGTTAATGATAAAACCAGACTGATTTCTGTTGTTCACATGTCCAATGCCTTGGGCACCATTAATCCCGTTAAAAAGATTATCGCTGTCGCGCATGAAAAAGGTATCCCGGTGCTGTTGGATGGTGCTCAGGCCATTCCCCATATAACAGTGGATGTACAGGAGCTGGATTGCGATTTTTATGTTTTCTCTGCGCATAAACTGTATGCCCCGACCGGTGTTGGTGTGCTTTACGGTAAACAGGCGCTGCTGGAAGCCATGCCACCCTATCAAGGTGGCGGTGATATGATCCGCAAAGTGACCTTTGAAAAAACCGAATACAATGTGCTGCCTTATAAGTTTGAAGCCGGTACGCCGAATATTGCCGATGTCGTTGGTTTGGGTGCGGCCATTGATTATTTAAACGGTATCGGCATGGATAATATTGCGGCTTACGAGGCTGAGTTATTGGCTTATGCCACAGCAAAAGCCAAACAAATTAAGGGTCTTCGAATTATTGGCGAGGCTGAGCATAAAGGCGCAATTTTGTCTTTTGTGTTGGATAAAATACATCCACACGATATTGGTACGATGCTCGATAGTTTAGGTATAGCAATCAGGGCAGGGCATCATTGTGCCATGCCGGTAATGGATTTTTATAAAGTACCTGCGACAGCACGCGCCTCTTTTGCAATGTATAATACCAAAGAAGAAATTGATGTGTTAATGAACGGTATAGAATCTTTAATAGAGGTATTTGGCTAATGATTTACACAATTAAGGCTTGTATACACACGGGCGAAGAATCCGGTTTTATCGCTGAATGTGTTGAATTACCCGTTGTGACACAAGGGAAAACCTTGGATGAAGTGGTGCTGAATTTACGCGAGGCAATAAGTTTGCATTTAGATGGCGAAGATTTGTCTGCCTTAGGTTTTGCGCCTAATCCACCGATTGTAGTCAATTACGAAATGGCTGCGGTGTGCCAAAATTAAAACGCTTGACCGCTAAACAGGTTTTAGCAATTTTGACGCAATTTGGTTTTGTTATTGCTTCCCGGCGCGGTAGTCACATAAAATTGACGCGCGTGGTTCAGGGCCAAAAACAAATATTAACCATTCCAATTCATACAGAATTGGATACCGGAACCAGCAAAGCCATTATGCGCCAAGCCAGTCGCTATATCAGTCCGGAAGAACTGTACCCCCATTTCTATTCTGAATAAAACGCACAGAGAGCAACCATGTTTGATGATTTACGCGACCTCTATCAAGAGGTTATTTTTGACCATAATCGTAACCCGCGCAATTTTCGTATTATTGAAAATGCCGATAGAAAAGTCGAAGGATTTAATCCATTGTGCGGTGATCGCCTGACTTTATATTTGCAAATGGAGGGTGATGTGATTGCCGATGCCAGTTTTCAGGGTTCAGGGTGTGCTATTTCCACCGCATCGGTTTCGTTAATGACCGAGATTGTTAAAGGTAAAACCGAGCAGGAAGCTGAAGCGTTATTTAAAAAGTTTCATGAAATGACGACCGGTAAAGATGAAAACTTTAATCTTGAAGCGATTGGTAAACTGGCGGTATTGGCCGGTGTGCGCGAATATCCGGCACGGGTTAAATGTGCAACGTTGGCATGGCATACTCTTGATGCTGCGTTGAAAAACGAACAACAAGCCATTTCTACAGAATAAGCTTATCCCGATAACCATTCAGTGCAAAAATACACCGGAAAACTGGCCGTACTTTATCAAGGGCAGGGCGATAGCCTGCCGTTTCAGCAGCTTGCGGAAAGACTAAAGGTTCCTTTATATCAATCGGTTAATAACGAGTGCCTAGAAAGCTTCTTTTTAACCTGGCGCGATGGCTGTTTAAAGTTACTTGATAAAGAGTTGCTAAAAAAAGGTGGCTTGGTCGTTGATATAGAGCCACGCAATGGTGAGCAGCGCTCATGGCCGGCACCAAAAGATGGTGCTTTGGCACATGCACTCGGGCGAAAAACCAGGACGGTTATTGATGCCACTACAGGTTGGGGTCAGGATAGTTTGCATATCTTTCGCATGGGCTATGAAGTGCTTTGCATCGAACGTTCACCGGTTATGGCTGAATTACTCCGGGACGGTTTTAAGCGCTTGGTTGAGTTGGAGTGGATGCAGAAACTCAATCTTCAGTCACCCCGATTACTCATCGGTAATGCCATTGAGCTGTTGGCGACGTTAGATGCGCCACCGGACTGTATTTATCTTGATCCCATGTTTCCCCCCAAGCGTAAAAAATCCGCATTACCCAAGAAATCAATGATGGTTTTACGTGACTTGTTGGGCGATGATCAAGATAAAGAGCAGCTTTTTGCAGCGGCTTTAATGGCCGCCGGAAAACGGATCGTGGTAAAAAGTCCTGATTATGCGGAGCCTTTAGGTGGCAAGCCTAATGAAAGTTTTCACGGGAAATTATTACGTTATGATGTTTATTTTAAAGGTTAGCGTTGAAAGGTCGAGGCTATAGAATGTCTGAATGGGTAAATGTAATAGATGAAACCGCCTTGGCAGATGGCGAAAATATCGTCATTGATATTGATGGAGCAGATGTTGCCGTATTTAAGATTGAAGGTGGTTTTTATGCGATTGAAGATGTTTGTTCGCATGATGGTGGAGAAATTGCGAGTGGTGAGTTAGACGGTGATGAAATTATCTGTCCTCGTCATGGTGCCCGTTTCTGCGTTAAAACGGGTGTTGTTAAATCTCCCCCCGCCTATGAAAATATACACTGCTTTTCGGTGCGCATTGAAAATGGAAAAGTGCAGGTTAGGGATGATCGCTGGGATTGATGTTGTTTTTTAGTAGCAAGAATTGCCATGTACTGATCTAAAAAAACTTGCAAGTATTATGGTTAGGCCAATGAATACGGTTTATCATGCAAAACGTAATATCAATAGATGGTTTAAATCAATCCATCGATAGTATTTGATCGGCTGTTGCCGCGTAGAGTTATTAAAAAATCCCCCAAAACAAGTGGTAATGCCGGTCAATCAATTATCCATTGACTGACCGGCATTTTGTTTGATGTTGTTCAGTTTTTTACGAGTCCTTCAAGCCAGATAGTCCGATAATGGACCAGTTGTCGAAATCAAGAGCACCCTCCTCATTGTCTCCGTTGTTATAGGTGATGCGACAAACATATTTTTTGGTACTTGTGCCAGCAGTATCTCTAGTGAGGGTAACTTCAGCACTAATAAGGTACTGATAATTGCCAAAAGTATAGGCATTAAGTGGTTTTTCAGGAAAGATAACCGTCACATCAGATCCGAGTTCGGATTTAATGTAATTATTACAATGCATGAATGCAATTCCGGATAGCGGCGTTGAAATAGGTAAGGAGCTGGCTTGGTCTTTGCTATCAACAAGAAACAGATCAGACGCAACAACTTTATAAATAAAAGGCATGATTAACTTATATTGACTTAAAAGAAGAACGGCCAAGCCTGTGACAAGGAGTAATGTTCGGTATTTTTTCATAAAATTTAGGTGGTTGAATTAGGACTCATTATTGAGGATTATGACAGAATTGTAACAGAAATCAGTATATTAAGCGTAGGAAAATTTTATGGCTGCATGAATTTTTGCAAGAAAATAAAATTGTAGAATGTTTTTGACTTGACAAGGTTAATTGAGCTGGTAGACTGACAACTCACTAAATTGAGTTGGTGGGACTTCCCTTAAATTAGTTTAAGTCAGAAGTGGGAAAATGGAGTTGTACTATAGAGTCCTGGTCAATCGACTGGGGATTTGTTAATTTTTAGGAGGTAGAAATGGCAGCTACAACTGAATCAGTGAAAGCTGATGCTGCGGAAGCACCGCTGTTAAACAAAAGAAATATGTTCCTAGGCGCTGCGCTCTATGTCATATTTTACGGTTGGGTTCGTTGGTATGAAGGTGTCTATGGCTGGTCAGCCGGTTTAGACTCATTCGCACCTGAATTCGAAACTTACTGGATGAATTTCCTGTACATTGAGTTTGTATTGGAAGTATCTACTGCAGGTATTCTGTGGGGTTACTTGTGGAAATCTCGTGATCGTAAAGTAATGTCAATCACTCCAAGAGAAGAGTTAAGAAGACACTTTACTCATTGGACTTGGTTGGTGATGTATGGTATCGCTATTTATTATGGCGCTAGCTACTTTACAGAGCAAGATGGTACATGGCATCAAACTATTGTTCGTGATACTGACTTTACACCAAGTCACATCATTGAATTTTACTTGAGCTATCCTATCTACATCATAACTGGTGGTGCTTCTTTCTTATATGCTAAAACAAGATTACCAACCTATCAAAAAGGTTTGTCTCTTCAGTATTTAGTATCAGTAGTTGGTCCTTTCATGATCTTGCCAAATGTTGGCTTGAACGAATGGGGTCACACTTTCTGGTTTATGGAAGAATTGTTTGTTGCACCTTTACACTACGGCTTCGTATTCTTCGGATGGGCTGCTTTGGGTGTAATGGGTATTGTAAACATAGAAGTTGGAGCTTTATCTAAACTTCTGAAAAGAGACTTAGCTTAATATTAAGTCTTGGTTGTAATAATTAACTATCTCCTGGTTGCTTCGTCTTTTTTCACGATGAAGCAACAAAGTTGACACGTTAATGATTAATAAAAATAATTTAAATCCTTTAGGAGGTAAGCTATGAGCGCATCTCAATCAGCTGTACGTTCACGCGCTGAAGCTGTAAAAGTTTCACGCACGTTCGATTGGCTAATTTTGTTTACATTGTTCTTCGTTGTACTTGGCGGATATCACATTCACTATATGTTAACTGGTGGTGACTGGGATTTCTGGACAGACTGGAAAGATAGACGTCTATGGGTAACTGTAGCTCCAATCGTTTCAATCACATTCCCAGCGGCTGTTCAAGCTATGTTGTGGTACCGTTACCGTTTGCCTTTCGGCGCAGTGGTTTGTATATTAGGTCTGCTCTTAGGTGAGTGGGTCAACAGATACTTAAACTTCTGGGGTTGGACTTATTTCCCGGTAAACTTCTGCTTCCCTTCAAACTTGATGCCAGGTGCAATTGTACTTGACGCTATCTTGATGTTGACTGGCAGTATGACAGCAACTGCCGTTATTGGTGGTTTGGCTTGGGGTCTGTTGTTCTATCCAGGAAACTGGCCAATCATTGCTCCGTTACATGTTCCTGTAGAATATAACGGCATGATGATGACACTAGCTGATTTACAAGGTTACCACTATGTTAGAACCGGTACACCTGAATACATCAGAATGGTAGAAAAAGGTACACTGAGAACATTCGGTAAAGACGTTGCTCCAGTATCAGCGTTCTTCTCTGGTTTCGTGAGTATCTTAATATACTTCTTGTGGCATTTCTTCGGCAAGTGGTTCAACTCAACTGCATTTGTTGAGTCTGTATAAGAACTGTTACATCGAAAAATAAAAAAGACTGACGGCTGCTAAATAATTGTTATTTTGTTTCCGTTAGATACTCAAAAACTATAGATTCTCTATTATAGAGGAGGATATATGAAAATATTAAAAGACAAGGTTGCTAAATTATCCTTTGTCGCACTGCTGATTACTGTTACAGCAGCGATGTTTTACGTACCAACTGCATCTGCTCATGGTGAAAAATCGCAAGCCGCATTTATGCGTATGCGTACTATTCACTGGTTTGACCTGAATTGGTCAAAAGAAGAAGTACCAGTTAACGATACAATGACAATTTCAGGTAAATTCTTCGTATTTACTGGATGGCCTGAAACTGTTGATAAACCAGAAATATCTTTCTTAAACATTGGTATTCCTGGCCCTGTATTTATTCGTGCAGGATCTTGGATCGGTGGTCAATTAGTTCCACGTTCAGTTTCTTTGGAACTGGGTGAAACTTATGAGTTTAAAGTATTGTTGAAAGCACGTCGTCCAGGTGACTGGCACGTTCACACTATGTTGAACGTTAAAGGCGGCGGTCCAATCATCGGCCCTGGTAAATGGGTAACTATTACTGGCTCTATGGGAACATTTGTTAACCCAATTACTACATTAACAGGCGAAACTGTTGATCTGGAAACTTATAACTTGGGTAACACTTATTTCTGGCATGCTCTGTGGTACGGTATTGGTTTGCTTTGGCTTGCATACTGGATTCGTAAACCAATGTTTATCCCACGTTCAATCGCTGTAGAAGCTGGTAAAGCTGATTCACTGATTAGCGCTGCAGATAAAAAAGTTGCAATGGGTTTCGCTATTGGTACTATTGCAATTATTGCGTTTTCAATGGCTAGCACAAATGAGAAGTTCCCGATTACAACTCCTCTGCAAGCTGGTTTGTTGCGTGGTATTAAATCAATTGACATGCCTGCTACGACTGTTAAAGTCAAAATTGAAGACGCTACTTATCGTGTGCCAGGTCGTGCAATGCAAATGACCATGACTATCACTAACAATGGTGATTCATCTATTCGTTTAGGTGAATTCAACACTGCTGGTGTACGTTTCATGGATGCTGCAGTATCTGTAGATGAATCAGGCTATCCTGACGACTTATTGGCTGAAGAAGGTTTGACTGTTAGTGATAACAGCCCGCTTGCTCCAGGTCAATCAAGAACCGTTCAAGTGACTGCTTCTGACGCAGCATGGGAAGTTTATCGTTTAGCTGACTTGATCTATGATCCAGACAGCCGTTTTGCTGGATTGTTATTCTTCTATGATGAAGCTGGCAACCGTCAAATGATTACAATTGACGCTCCATTAATTCCAAGTTTCATTTAATATGTAATAATTAACAGGCTATTTCTTGGTCAGTTAAGGAATTGAAAAACCCCCGTTGCTTTTTAAGTAGCGGGGGTTTTTTTAACGTTAGACTTGTAAGTGCCAATCCTTTCGGAGAAGCAGGTTATGAAAAGGGATTATAGTTTTAAAATACACCTTATCGAATTTTATTATCATCACACTATAAGTTTTGTAGCTTAGTAATTAATAGCAACGTGTTTCAGATAGTTATAGAAATCCTTATACCGAAAAAAGAGTAGATGGCAGTGGGTGATATAAAAAACTGCTGATATATGGCTGCAAAATCCAATTGACTGTCTCAAGAATCATTATCCCCGGAATAAGACAAATATATCGTTGCGTATGCGAGCTTGCTTAGAGCAACACTTGGTGAAATTTTATTAAACTGTTAATTGGAAAATGAAGAGTGTCAACTATTTATGGGTTTTTTTGAGAGGAATCCCTAAATGCCTTTACAATTCTTCTTGCAAACGTTGATAGATACCACCAAAACTGCCGTTACTCATTAACACAAAATGTCCGCCTGTAAGGGCTTCCTCTTTAAGCTTTTCGATGATGTCATCAAGGGACTGACATATTTCAATATTGTTGGCATGGTTTTTTAGCTTGCTTAAATCCCAATCCAGATTTTTTGGTTGATAAATGATCGCCAGATCGGCAGTGTCCAGTGATTTTGCCAGCGTTTCTGTATGTACTCCCAAGCGCATGGTGTTGGATCTGGGTTCTACAATAGCGATAATGCGCTCTTGACCCACTTGTTTACGCAAGCCGTCCAGTGTCGTTGCAATCGCTGTCGGGTGGTGGGCAAAATCATCATACAGCGTAACGCCGTTAATCTTTGCAATCACTTCCATGCGCCGTTTAACATTGATAAATTGACCCAATGCGGCTATCGCGTCTTTAGGCAGAATACCGACATGATTTGCCGCTGTGATGGCTGACAAGGCGTTGTAAACATTATGTTCACCTGTTAGTGTCCAATCGACGATGCCTTGCTCATTATTTTCAAACAGTACCGAAAATTGGCTGCCGTCAGCTTTGTGTAATCTTGCATTCCATTGTGAGTTTGCATTAATAGACGTTTTTTCAACAAGCGTCCAGCAACCCATCGTAAAAACGTCATTGAGATTGGCATCCCGCTCTGGGCTAATAATTAAACCTTCGCCTGGAATAGTTCTTACCAGATGATGGAACTGCCGTTTTATGGCATCCAGATCAGGAAAAATATCCGCATGATCAAATTCCAGGTTATTAAGTATCGCAGTCCGTGGTCGATAGTGAACAAACTTTGAACGCTTATCAAAAAAAGCGGAATCATATTCATCCGCTTCAATCACAAAAAAGCCTGATTTATTTTCCGGCCCTCCGCCTAAACGCGCCGATATGCCAAAGTTTAACGGGATACCGCCAATTAAAAATCCAGGATTAAAGCCCTGATGTTCAAGAATCCAGCTCAGCATACTGGCTGTGGTGGTTTTGCCGTGGGTTCCAGCAACACCCAATACCCATTTGTCATGTAACACATGTTCTGCCAGCCATTGCGGCCCTGATACATAATTAAGGCCTTTATTTAGCGCTTCTTCAACTTCCGGATTACCGCGTGATAAGGCATTGCCAATAATAACCAGATCGGGGTTGCCATTCAGATTTTCAGGGCGATAACCATCCATTAATTGAATGCCTTGTTGTTGCAATTGTGTGCTCATAGGTGGATAAACGTTTTGATCCGAGCCGCTAACTTGATAGCCCAATTGCCTTGCAATAACTGCAAGTCCGCCCATAAATGTTCCGCAAATACCTAATATGTGAATATGCAATGTCGTGTCCTAATGGAAAAAAAAGTACGGTTTTTTCATTGGTTATTTTATATATGAAATAGTTACTTGCGTTTAATGACAAGTTACGATGAAATAATCAAAAAAATAAACACTATATGATCTTATAATGACCGAAAAAAATAAAATATTAGTTGAAGCTACGCCCTTTTTCATTGCCGAGCAATCGATTCCTGAAAATGATCGCTATGTGTTCGCCTATACTATCACTATAACCAATAAAGGTACGGTACCTGCACAGCTTTTAAATCGTCATTGGTTAATTACCGACTCCAATGGCAAAATTCAAGAGGTAAGAGGTGATGGCGTTATTGGCGAACAACCTTATCTTAAACCGGGAGAAATGTTTCGTTACACCAGTGGTGCCGTACTTGAGACGCCGGTGGGTACAATGCAGGGCCAATATACAATGCATTCTGACGACGGAGAAAATTTTAACGCCAACATTCCTCAATTTACTTTATCCATTCCAAGAACACTGCATTAGTTAAATGTCTATTTATGCTATTGGTGATATACAAGGCTGTTTTGATGAGTTATTAAGACTCCTTGATACCATCTCTTTTAATGAAAATACCGATCAGCTGTGGTTTGCAGGTGATCTGGTTAACCGTGGACCTAAGTCCCTGGAAACCTTGCGCTTTGTAAAATCGCTGGGTAGTTCGGCGGTCACGGTACTAGGCAATCATGATATGCACTTGCTTGCAGCATCGTGTTTACAAAAAGTGGCCGATAAAAAAAGTACGCTCTGTCCTGTGCTTGAGGCACCTGACCGGGATGAGTTAATTGATTGGCTAAGGCATCGCCCCCTTTTTCATTATAACGATGATTTTTGCATGCTCCATGCCGGTTTGCCGCCACAATGGGATTTTAAAAAGACCCAAAAAATGGCATTGCTGGCAGAACAGACTTTAAAAAGTCCTGATTATCAGGTGTTTTTAAAAAACATGTATGGCAATAAACCCAACGTTTGGTCAAGTAGTTTAAAAGGCGTAGCAAGGTTACGCTTTATCATTAACTGTTTTACCCGTATGCGTTATTGTGATGTTAATGGCCGCCTTGACTTTACCAACAGTGGCCCTTTAGGATCTCAACCTAAAAATCTGCTGCCGTGGTTTGAAGTTCCCAAGCGTAAGAATGTGGATATGCGTGTTATTTTCGGGCACTGGTCTACGTTGGGGTATCATGAGGGGCCAAATTGTTATGCTATTGATACCGGTTGCTTGTGGGGTGGTCAACTGACCGCGTTAAAGCTGGGTAAACAGGTTCAGCGAATCAGCATTGATTGTCCGGGTGCAAAAAAACCCAATAAAACCGATTATATTTCTGCAAAAGAGGAGCCGTTACCTGAACTTGAAGGGCTGCTTAACTTGTCTGATTTTGTGCTGCCAATTTAAGGCGGTAAAAAAGATTGATAGGTGACCTTGCTGGTTTATAAAACCAGCAAGGTCTGTTCGTACTACCTGAACTGCCTGGTTTTGTATTTATAGCAACTCCCGTTATCCGGAAAGAGTCGACAGAATAATTGGTGCTTGATAAATTAATAATGCTTTAGCTATCCCCGGTCTGTGAGTAAAATGCAGGGGTTGTTATTTAATTTTAATACAGGAAGATGATGATGAAAAAAATAAATCTAGCCGCAGTATTTTTGGGTTTGTCTGTATTTTTAAGTACTGTTTATGCCGATGTTACCTTGCAATCTAAAGAAGAAGTTGAAGGTACCTGGAAACTGCAATCCACCAAAAATTCATTAACCGATAAACAAGCTATCAATCGAGAAGACACTTGGGTCTTTAAAGATGGCAAAGTAACCATTTTACATATTCCTCGCGAAGGAACTTATTACGATCAACCACCTGTAGCTTACGATATAGATGACGGAAAACTAAAAGTGGCGACTGTAGGTAGCAGCCGGTTTGACCTGTTTACAGTCGTTGAAAAAGACGACAACAGCATGGTTCTGAAAGGAAAATATGGCGGCTATTATTATTTTAATAAAAAATAATAATTTGTTGGCTTGAACTGGAAAAATAAGTTGATCCACGAAAATATTCAACGAAAGGCGCTAAGTGCTAAACGTTACCTAGTGGGTTATGTTCGTGCCGATAAGATTGCTCTGGCTACCTATTTAAAGCGGGGCAATGATCAAGGCTTAACTGCTCGTTTTGGGCTTACCTAAGGGTTGACAGTTAAGTCGTTGATGGTTCCAAGGCTGACCACCATCCGCTTTGCCTGCCCCATCTAAGCGTAGAATAAAATGGTCTAATTTACTGTGTGCTTTTCGTAGAAAGTCACCATTTTTGTCTTCAAGCCATTAGCCAAAATTTTTAAAACCTTAACCACAATCACCCCTACTTTTTGAAAACCATAAATGTGCAGGTGGGTTTTGCCATCCGTATTTTTTCAGCTTTTTAAACAGCCGTTTTCATCTCGAATCAAGACCCATCAGGGTTTAAAAATTAGGGTGTTAATTACCTAACTAGGTAACTAACACCCTAATAATAAGAGCATTTCTGTCCATTATTTCCCCCCGTCTCCCGATATTTGCTTGGTAAAAAATTATTATCAAATAATTTTTCTGAGTAATTTAAAAATAAAATGATATGAATTCAATATGATATAGTTGTTTTATCTGCAAAAATAAAGTTATTCCGGTTAAAGGTATTGTAAATTAAATAACTTGGCCTACTGCTTGCTTTACTGTTTAGTATGCAATTATGAGGTTGCATAACAACAGTTGTATTTGAAATGTCGTTTATTTTTTAGGAGAAGCCATCATGGCCAAAGTACAAAAATCCACCGACTCTTCCAGCTTGGCTGAAGTCGTAGACCGTATTCTTGACAAAGGTATCGTTATTGATGCTTGGGTTAAAGTTTCATTGGTCGGTATCGAATTGTTATCAATAGAAGCTCGCGTTGTTATCGCCTCTGTTGAAACTTATTTGAAATACGCAGAAGCGATTGGCCTTACCGCCAGTGCCGCTACTCCAGCGTAAATAACCAAAAATTAATATTTTACAGGAGAAGCCATCATGGCCAAAGTACAAAAATCCACCGACTCTTCCAGCTTGGCT